>DASXDD010000083.1:0-7836 GCA_036490775.1 Solirubrobacteraceae bacterium
CTGCGCGATCCTGCCGTCGAGTCGGCCGACGCGTTCGCGGGCACGTTTCACGTCAACGAGGGCTACGAGCAGCTCCAGCGCGCCTACGAGCAGGCGTTCGCGGGCACGATTCCGTCGCTGCCACCGTGCGAGCTGTATTGCCACTCGCTGACCGATCCGCTGATCCTCGACGCCGAGCTGAGCGCCGCCGGGGCACAGACGCTGACGCTGTTCGGGCTGCACATGCCAGCCCGGCTGTTCACCGGCGAGCGGGGCGCGGCCGCCAAGCGCGAGGCCGTCGAGGCGACGCTGCGCTCGGTTGAGTCGGTGATCGCCGAGCCACTCGAGGACTGCCTGTGGCGCGCGCCCGATGGGACGCCGTGCATCGAGGCGCTAACGCCGCCCGAGCTCGAGTCCCAGCTCGGAATGCCCGGCGGCCATATCTTCCATCGCGACCTCGCCTGGCCGTTCGCGGAAGCATCCGAACAGGAGGGCACCTGGGGCGTCGAGACCGAGGACCCGAACGTCTGGGTGTGCGGCGCGGGCGCCCGGCGTGGCGGCGGTGTCAGTGGCATCCCGGGGCACAACGCCGCACGGGCCGTGCTGGCGGCGCGGACGTAACGCGGCCCGTGGCGAGGACGTAACCCGGCTCGCGACGCGGATCACCGTCGCTCCCGCCGTGTCGTCCAGATGTCGTACACTTACGACAGTAAGTCGCCAAAAGCTGCCGATCCCGACAAACAGACATGAGCGCCGTCCTGGACACGATCACCGATCTCTCCGATCCGGCTGCCGCCGCGCGCGAGATCCAGCGACTCAACGACCGGCTCGCCGGCGAGCGCACCGTCCCGCCCGCGATCGCAGCCGCGGTCCGCGAGATCGCGTCGGGGATCGAGGACACGAACCTGCGCCGTTGGGAGACGATCGACCCGACGCACGCCGTGATCGTGCTGCGCTCGGCGGTCAGCGCCCAGCGCGCGCTCGAGCAGCCGGACTCGGCGGCGGCTCGCGATCAGCTGCGGGTCGCGCTCGAGAGCATCCGCCAATCACTCGCGGCAATCGCCGAACGCGAGCCGGTCAGCGGCGAGCGCACGCCGAAGGAGATCGTGCAATGGCTCGCGGCGCGCACCGAGGTCCCGCAGACCCGGCTGGCGGAGCTGCTCGGCGTCAGCGCGCGCCAGCTCCAGCGCTGGCTGTCGACGGCGCAGAGCTCGCAGCCGGAGGGCGACGACGCCCGCCGGGTCAGGCTCGTCGCGCGGATCGTCAACCAGCTGCGGTTCGCGCTGACCCCGGCGGGCACGGTCGAGTGGTTTGGGTGGGTGCGGTCAGACCTCGGCTCGCGCGCACCTGCGGAGCTGCTCGACGACCCGATCGAGGAGCCGCGGCTGCTGATGGTCGCCGGCGCGATGCGCAGCACGCTCGCGTTCTAGTGTCCCGAGTCGTGGGTCTCGCCGGGCACTAGCGGCGCGTGGTCTGCTTCCGCTTCGCCTCCTACGCGACGCCGCTGCGAACGGTGCCCGCGTGGCAGCCCGCGCGCTTCAGCCGTGGCGACGAGGACGACCCTACTCAGTACCTGGCGCTGCACCCGCTCGGGCCGCTCGCCGAGCTGATGCGCGGAGCGGAGCTGCGCTCCTCAGAGCAGATGCGAACTGTGAGCACCCGGACGTGGGTGCTGCACGTACCGCTCGACGACCTCCCCGAGATCACGTTCGACAACGCCGACCGGTACGAGATCACGGCAGAGCGGCTCGTCGGCGACGACCACGGGCCGTGCCAGGAGCTCGCGGACCGGCTGCGCGCCAAGCGGCTGCCCGGCGTGATCGTGCCAAGCGCAGCGCTGCCGGGCACGCGCAACGTCGTCCTGTTCGGCGCGCGCGTGGCGGCGCCCTATC
This sequence comes from Solirubrobacteraceae bacterium, assembly GCA_036490775.1. Classification (GTDB taxonomy): domain Bacteria; phylum Actinomycetota; class Thermoleophilia; order Solirubrobacterales; family Solirubrobacteraceae; genus Palsa-465. The sequence goes on from DASXDD010000083.1 coordinate 1,872, forward strand.
TGACCAGCCCGGTGAGCACGCTCGACATCCCGTCGAGCATCACCGCCGACGGCGCGCGGCCGCCGGAGTCGCTGGTCGAGCTCGTGCGGTTCCCCGGCGACGCCCACCCCGCGCTCGAGGCATGGCGCAGCGCAGCGGACTTCACGTTCGCCGAGCCCAACTGGACGCTCTGACCGGGAGCGCTATGTGTGACCGTGGTCGTCCGAGGGCCGAAGCAGTTCCAGTGGATCGAGTTTGATCCGCGCGGCAATCCGCTCGAGGCTGCGCAACGTGAGGTTGCGCTCACCTCTTTCGACCCCGCCCATGTACGTCCGGTGTACGCCCATGATCTCCGCAAAGGTTTCTTGGCTGAGATCATGCGCCTTCCGGTAAGCCCGGAGATTTCGGCCAAGGGTCCGCTGTAGCTCGCCCTCCATACGCTGACCATCGCTGGGCGCCTGTGCATAATCCACAGACTCATAGATATCGCACGGAAAACCCGCAACCGGGGTTTTCCGGCGCAATTAACTCATTTGCGGTAGACGAGGATCGACGCGAGCGTCTCGCCGTCGCCGTCGACGATCCACCGATGCGACCCGTTGCGCACGATCCGCACCTCGCCCGGCTGAGCCGGTGTCCGGTACTCGATTTCGGCGTCGATCGTGTCGGGCTCCTCGCCCGACAGCAGTTCCTCCTCGAGCGGCTGCCAGTAGGCGGCGTTGTTGATGTGGTCGGCGAGGTCGCAGTCGACCGCGCGAAAGCTCCAGCGCTCGCCGCCGGATCCGGTTAACGCCGGCGGGTGGCGCAGGCGGGCCGTGACCCGCCGCCCAGCGGCGCTGTCGCGATAGGTCTCGAGCTCCGCTTCGCTGAGCGGGGTCGGGCGCCAGCGGTCAGGCTCGAGGTGAACCCACAGCGACACCGCCTCGACGCACGGGCTGCTCTCCCCCGCCCCGGTCACGGTCGTGCGCCGCTCAGCCCACATCCGCCCGAGCCCGCTGCAGTAGGTGGCGACCGCAAACCGCTGCGCGAAGCGCGGCCACTGCTCGACGCGGATCCGTGTGCGTCGTACCACCCAGACCGCCGCCTGCGCGAGCCCCGCGTCGGCGACGTCGGCATACGCCACATCCTGGAGCCAGCGCGCGATCGCGTCGAGGCGGATTCGGCCCGACGGCGACGAGTCCGAGAAGCCCGTGTGGAATTCGCGGCGGAACACGCGCCCACCGGGCGTCGGAGCCACGAGCTCGGTGAAGCCGTGCCCGTCGCTCAAGCGAACAGCCGGGGGTCGGCGGTCGCGATCCCGTGGATTCCGAGCAGCCGCAGCCGGTCGATCGCCGGGCGCTCGTTGACCGTCCACGCGTACAGCGTCCCGCGGCGGGCGACGACGTCCTCGAGCAGACCGCCGTCGACGAGCCGGTGCTGAGCCATCAGCGCGTCCCAGCGGCGGCTCTCCAGCCCGGCCAGCGCCTGCGCGCGCCAGTCGTTCCAGCGGCGGCTGATGCGCGCGACGCGGCCGCCGACCGACACGCCGACGCGAGCCTGCGGCTCGAGCGCGCGGACACGATCGAGCACGCCTGCCACCTGCGAGGAGATCATCGTGCGGTCGAGCAGGTTGGCGTCGCGCAGGCCGTCGAGCAGCGCGGGCTCGCAGCCGACGTGCTTGACGTCGACGTTCAGCCCGAGATCTCCGAAGCGCGGTGCCGACAGGTGGCGCAGCGCCTCGCGCAGCGTCAGATTCCCGCCACGGCGGGCGTGCATGATCGTGTGCGCGAGTACCAGCTCGCCACGCCACGCGCGTAGATCGAACTCGACGACGTCGACGCCGACGTCGTGCGCGGCGTCGAACGACGCGAGCGTGTTGGCCGGCGCCAGCGCGCTCGCGCCGCCGTGCCCAATTCGCTCAAATCCAGGAGAAATCAACCTCCGACGATGCTACCGAGAGCTCGCCACCACTCCCGCTGAGGCGCACGTGACCAGCGCCAGCGAGAGGTCGGCGGGATCGACCCCGCGCACGTCGGGATGCTCGAGGTCGATCTCGACCGTGGCTCGCTCGCCGAAGTCTGCGGGCAGCCCGAGGCTGCGGTATCCGTTGGCGCAGAGCTCGCCCCACAAGTCACCGGTCGCCGCCAGCAGGCCCGAGCGCAGCTCGCGCTCGCGTCGCGACAGCGTCTCGAGCTCGCGCGCCTCCTCGAACGGGTCGATCCGCACCTGCGAGTCGCTGCCGATCGCGAGCGGCACGGCCGCCTCGGAGTAGGTCATCGCAGGTAGGTAGCCGTCACCTAGGTTGCCCTCGGTCGTCGGGCAGGAGACGACGGTCGCGCCGGCACCGGCGAGCAGCGCGACATCGCCGGCGTTGACGTGGATCCCGTGAATCACGCTCGTGCGGGGCCCGAGGAAGCCCGTCCGGTCGAGCAGCTCGATCGGCGAGCAGCCATGCTCGGCGCGGCACTCGTCAAGCTCGCGCCGCTGCTCGTGTGCGTGCACGTGACGCACAAGCCCGTGGCGCTCGGAGTACTCCGCGATCGCCTCCAGCCAGTCGCGCGGGACCGCCCTAACGCTGTGCGCAGCGACGCCGACCGAGACACCGTTGACGCCCGCTGCCCACGCGCGCAGCTCGTCGACGCGGCCCAGGAACGTCTCGACGTCGGGATCGCAGAAGCGCCGCTGCCCTTCCAGCGGCGGTAGGTCGGCCCCGTCCCAGCCGGCGCGGTGGTAGGCGGCCGGCAGCAACACGATCTCGATGCCCGCTGTGAGCGCCGCATCGGCGACCGCCATCGCCATCGCATTGGACTGCGCGTAGGGCGTCCCGTCGGGCTGGTGGTGGACGTAGTGAAACTCCCCGACCGCGCCGTAACCGGCGCCGGCCATCTCGCGATAGGTCAACCCCGCGGCGACGCGCATCCCATCTGGGTCGAGCTCGCCGGCGAGCCGGTACATCTCGGTCCGCCACGACCAGAAATCGTCACGATCGGGCGCCAGGCGCTCGGCGCGTCCGCGCAATCCGCGCTGAAACGCGTGCGAGTGGGCGTTGGGCATCGCTGCGACCGACGCGGTCGCCGGCGTCAACCGATCACCTCGATGTCGTCGATCGCGATCGAGACCACGCGCGCGGCGACCGCGGCGTCCTCGAGGTTGACCGTCTCCTGCGGTGAGTGACTGACGCCGGTCACGTTTCGCACGAGCACCATCGCGGTCGGAAGCGTGTCGGCGAGGATCCCCGCGTCGTGGCCGGCGAAGCAAACGACCTCCGGCGCGCGCCCCGCGAGCAGCGCCTCACCGGCGAGCGACAGACGTGAGCGCAGATCGTCGGAGAACGGCGTCGAATCCGAATGCGATGCGATCCCGATCGTCATCTCCACCGACGAACGCTCGGCGCGCTCGCGCGCCAGCCTGGCGAACTCCGCCAACCACCGTTCGATCTCGGCGGCGTCGAGCGCGCGGACGTCGATCCACATCTTCACCAGCGACGGAATCGTCGTCGGCGCGTTGGGCTCGATCACAAGCCGAGAGGTCGTCACGGTCACGCCGCGGGCGAGGTCCTCGGCGATCACGATCAGCCTCGCCGCGGTCGACAACGCGTCGCGGCGCTCCTCGGGCGGCGTCGTGCCGGAGTGATCGGCACGCCCGCGCAGCTCGACCTCGAGCCTGACCCGCGCCGCGAGCGAGCTGACGATCCCGATCGCGGTGCCCGCGCGGGCGACGTCGGTGCTCTGGTCGATGTGGATCTCGAACAGCCCCGACAATCGCGAGCGCCACGCCGCTGCGTCGACGACGCCGCCTGGGTCAAGCCCGGCGTTTCGCATCGCGTCGGCGACCGACACGCCGTTGTCATCGCGGCGTGACAGCACCGCCGTCAGATCGAGCTTGCCGGCAAGTGCCTTGCTGCCGAACGTCGGCGTGTTGAACCGCGCTCCCTCCTCGTCGGCGAACGAGATCACCGCGATCGGGTGCGGCGAGGAGGCGGCGACCTCAAACCCGCACGCGACCCCGAGTGGCCCGTCGAAGCGCCCGCCCCCGCGGACGCTGTCCAGATGCGAACCGATTCCCCACCACGGCGGCTCGGCGCGCGGGCACGCCCACATGTTCCCGGCCGGATCGCGCGCGATCCGCAGCCCGCTGCGGTTCGCCTGGTCCTCGAACCATGCGCGGCACGCGGCGTCCTCCTCGGTCCAGGACAGGCGCGTGACGCCGTGCTGGCCGACCCCGATGCCATCAAGTCGCGCCAGCCTTCCGGCGATCCCCTCGCGCGTGATCATTCGCTGATCCTCCAGCCGCAGTCGCCGCGCACGTGGACGACGTCGCCGCCGGCGATCACCGCGGCCACCGGGTTGCGCCCGAACTGATAGGCGATCCGCTCCAGCGGCCCGTCGAGCACGACGACGTCGGCGCGCTTTCCGGCCTCGAGCGAGCCGACGCGGTCAGACATCCGCAGCACCCACGCAGCGTTCAGGGTGCAGGCGAGCAGCGCCTCGAGCGTCGACCAACGGTAGCGGCGGACGGCGAGCCCGATCACGAGCGGGATCGACAGGATCGGCGACGTCCCTGGGTTGAGGTCGGTACCGAGCACGCAGATCGCGCCCGCGTCGGCAAGTGCGCGCGCCGGAGCGAGGCGTTCGTCGCCGAGCATCTCCGCGCCGGGAAGCAGCACCGCGGCGGTCTCGGCCCCCGCGAGCTGGGCAAGCTCGTCGTCGGTCAGGCACGCGAGATGGTCAACCGAGCGCGCGCCGGCCTCGAGCGCAACCGGAACCGAGCCGTTGGCGTTGAATTGCTCGACGTGCGCGCGCAGGTCGAGCTCGTGTCGCCGCGCGAGGTCACCCATCCGGCTGAGGTCGTCGTTGGAGAAGGCGACACTCTCGACGTAGATGTCCAGCGCGCTCACATCGCCCGCCGCCAGCACTTCGGGCAGCATCTGCTCGACGACGTCCATCCACGTGTCGCGCTCGTAGCCATCGGGCACCGCGTGCGCGAGCAGCGCGGTCGAGCGCGTCGACTGCACCACGCGCCCCGACAGCTCGGCCGCCAGCGCGACCGACCGTCGCTCGCCTTCGACCGACAGCCCGTAGCCGCTCTTGCACTCAAACGTGGTCGTCCCGTGCGCGAGCATCTCGCCGGCCAGTCCCTGCGCCTGGGCGAGCACATCGCCGTCGGACGCGTCCGCCAGCGACCGCGCCGACGACCTGATCCCGCCGCCGGCGCGGGCGATGGTCTCGTAGGACTCGCCCGCGATCTTGAGCTCGTACTCGCGCTCGCGCCAGCCGGCGAACGGCAGGTGCGTGTGACAGTCGACGAACCCCGGGATCACCGCGCAACCACTCGCGTCGATCCGCGTGTCGGCGTCGCCCGAGTCCTCGAAGCCCGCGATCAGCTCGCCGTCGATCAGCATCGATCCCGGCCCGGTGCGCTGGTCGCCGGCGCGGTCGTGTCGCAGGTACTCCAACCCTTCGTCCGGCGGGCGCAGCAGCTGCGCCGCCCCGTTGACGGCGACCGCGGTCACCCTCGCTCGGGATCGAGCATCGGCATCCGCAGGTCCGAGCCCCGCGCGAACTCGATCGCCTCGTCATAGCCGGCGTCCGCGTGGCGCACGACACCGAGCCCCGGGTCGGCGACCAGCACCCGGCGCACGCGCTCGGCGGCCGCGTCGCTGCCGTCGGCGACAACGACCTGCCCGGCATGAATCGACTTGCCCATCCCGACGCCGCCGCCCTGGTGCACCGATACCCAGCTCGCGCCGCAGGCGGTGTTCAACAGCGCGTTGAGGATCGGCCAGTCGGCGATCGCGTCGGAACCGTCGCGCATCGACTCGGTCTCGCGTTGCGGCGAAGCGACCGAGCCCGAGTCGAGGTGGTCACGCCCGATCACGATCGGCCCGTTGAGCTCGCCGCTGGCGACCATCTCGTTGAACCGCAGCCCGGCGAGGTGGCGCTCGCCGTAGCCCAGCCAGCAGATCCGTGCCGGCAGGCCCTGGAAGTGGACCTTCTCCTGCGCCAGC
>DASXDD010000084.1:0-48605 GCA_036490775.1 Solirubrobacteraceae bacterium
CGTGCTGAACCTCGAGGGCATCTACACCCGCTACGAGGACGCCGACTCGCAGCTCGAGCGGATCTCGACCTTCTCCAAGGACATCTCCACGCGCGAGATGCAGGACATCTACCGCGAGCCGGTCAAGCCCGAGCTGATCGCGCGGCGGATCGAGGAGATCAAGTCGCACGGTGTCGTCGCCGCGGCGTCGCTGACGCCACAGAAGGTGCGGACGCACTACGAGGTCGCGCTCGAGGCAGGCCTCGACATCCTCGTGATCCAGGGCACGGTCGTCTCCGCCGAGCACGTCTCGATGGACGAGAGCCGGCCGCCGCTCAACCTCAAAGAGTTCATCCGCGAGCTCGCGCCGACGCCGGTGATCGTCGGCGGCTGCGCCTCGTACCACACCGGCCTCCACCTGATGCGCACCGGGGCCGCCGGCGTGCTCGTCGGCGTCGGCCCGGGCGCGATCTGCACGACTCGCGGTGTGCTGGGGATCGGCGTCCCGCAGGCGACTGCGATCGCCGACGTGGCCGCGGCGCGCTCGCAGCACATGCTCGAGACCGGCGACTACGTGAAGGTGATCGCCGACGGCGGCATGCGCAACGGCGGCGACATCGCGAAGGCGATCGCCTGCGGCGCCGACGCGGTGATGCTCGGCTCGGCACTGGCGCGCGCATACGAGGCCCCGGGTCGCGGCTACAACTGGGGAATGGCGACGTTCCACCCGACGCTGCCGCGCGGGACCCGGGTCGCCACGAAGCCCAACGGGACGATCGAGGAGATCGTCAAGGGCCCGGCTCGCGAGAACGACGGCACCTTCAACCTGATGGGCGCGCTGCGGACGTCGATGGCGACCTGCGGTTACCGCGACATCGCCGAGTTCAACCGCGCCGAGTTGCTCGTCGCGCCCGCGCTTCAGACCGAGGGCAAGCACCTTCAGCGCGAGCAGGGCGTCGGAATGGGCGCCACCGGCCAGGCCCAGGCCGTCGGTGTCGCCGACTGATTTGGCGGCTGCGAACGCTTCGTCGGCCGACGTTCTCGGTCGCTCGCGTGCAGAGCACGCCACGCTCGCTGCGTCCTCGGACGACTCGGCTCTCGCTCGCCAAGTTGGCGCTGATGAAGTCGTCGTCCTCGACTACGGCGGCCAGTACTCGCAGCTGATCGCCCGGCGCGTGCGCGAGTGCGGCGTGTTCTCGGAGCTGTTGCCGCATCACGTTGGCGCGGCCGAGGTCGCACGGCGTCGCCCGAAGGGCGTGATCCTGTCGGGCGGGCCGGCTTCGGTGTACGAGGACGGCGCACCGAAGCTCGAGCGCGAGCTGCTCGAGCTCGGGGTGCCGGTGCTCGGCATCTGTTACGGGATGCAGCTGCTCGCTCGGGAGCTCGGCGGTCACGTCGAGGGTGCCGAGGTCGGCGAGTTCGGCCGCTCGCAGCTGACGGTGTCGGCGCCCGGCCGTCTACTCGCCGGCACGCCCGACGAGCAGACCTGCTGGATGTCTCACCGCGACTCGGTGTTCGCGCCGCCACCCGGATTCGACGCGCTGGCGGCGTCGACGGCATCGCCGGTGGCGGCGTTTGAGTCCAGCGACCGCGCGATCTACGGGATTCAGTTCCACCCCGAGGTCGTGCACACGCCCTACGGCCAGCAGGTGCTGACGAACTTTCTCGAGGACGTGTGCGGTTGTGAGCGGACGTGGAGCGCGAGCTCGGTGATCGAAGAGCAGATCAACCGGATCCGGGCGCAGGTCGGCGACGGGCGGGCGATCTGCGGTCTGTCGGGCGGCGTCGATTCGAGCGTCGCGGCGCTGCTCGTGCACCGCGCGATCGGCGACCGGCTGACGTGCGTGTTCGTCGACCACGGCTTGATGCGTAAGAACGAAGGCACGCAGGTGATCGCCGCGTTTCGCGACCACTTCAAGGTGCCGCTGGTGGCGGTCGATGCATCCGAGCGTTTTCTCGCGCGGCTCGCCGGGGTGACCGACCCCGAGCAGAAGCGCAAGCGGATCGGCGCCGAGTTCATCCGCGTGTTCGAGGAGGAGGCCGACAGGCTCGACGACGTCGGCTTCCTGGTCCAGGGGACGCTGTACTCCGACGTGATTGAGTCGGGCGGCGGCACGGGCGCGGCGACGATCAAGTCCCACCACAACGTTGGCGGGCTGCCCGACGACCTCGAGTTCGACCTCGTCGAGCCGCTGCGGGCGCTGTTCAAGGATGAGGTGCGGGCGGTCGGTGCCGAGCTCGGGCTGCCCGAGCGGCTGGTCTGGCGCCAGCCGTTCCCGGGCCCGGGGCTGGCGATCAGGATCGTCGGTGGCGAAGCGACAAAGGAGCGGCTCGAGATCCTGCGCGAGGCCGACGCGATCCTCCAGGAGGAGATCCGCAAGGCGGGTCTGTACCGCGAGCTGTGGCAATCGTTCTGCGTGCTTCCGGACATCCGAACGGTCGGCGTACAGGGCGACACCCGCACGTACGGAAACGTGATCGTGATCCGCGCGGTCACCAGTGACGATGCGATGACTGCCGACTGGGCGCGACTGCCCTACGACCTGCTCGAGACGATCGCCTCGCGGATGACCGGCGAGATCCGCGCGGTCGGTCGGGTCGTGCTCGACATCACCAGCAAGCCGCCGGGCACGATCGAGTGGGAGTAGCGGCGCGCGGCGCCGCCGTCAGCGCAGTCCCGCCTGGCGCAGGATCGGCGCTACGTGGCGCGCGACCTTGGTCGGCAGCTCGCCGTAGGGAAACCATCGGGCGCTGAGGATCTCGCCGTGGTTGAGCTCGAGCGCGTCGGGCTCGGCGAGCTCGGCATGGAAGCAGTGCATCGTGCTCTTCGTGGTCTGAAAGCGCGCCAGCACGTCGCCGATCACCAGCCAGTCCTCGATCACGACCCCGAGCTCCTCCTCCATCTCGCGGGTGGCGGCCGTAAGCGGAGCCTCGTTGCGGTGCAGCCCGCCTCCCGGCAGGTCCCATTCCTTGGTGCCGTAGGTGTGGCGGACGAGCAGCACGGTGCCCGAGCTCGTCAGCACGCACTTGACCCCGTGCAGGCTCGGGCGAACGATGAAGCGGTACACGAACAGAACAACGAACGCGCAGCGAAACGCGAGCCGTTGCAGGGGAACGGGCAGCTCCACGCATCCAGGGTAGAGGCTTGCCGTCGAGCCGAGCTACGGTGTCGTGACCGATGGCGGCACAGTCCCGGAGCGATCGCCTATCATTGCCACGAGCCGCGCGACAACCGCGCGGCTTGTGCGTGCCATGAAGACCTACGTCGCCAAACCCACAGACCGAGAGCGCAACTGGCTGGTCGTCGATGCCAACGGCAGGACGCTGGGCCGGCTCGCGACCCAGATCGCCGATGCGCTGCGCGGTAAGCGCAAGCCGACCTACACGCCGCATATCGACACCGGCGACTTCGTGGTCGTGATCAACGCCGAGAAGATCGCGGTCACCGGCAACAAGCTCTCGGACAAGCGTTACTACCGCCATTCGGGATACCCGGGTGGGCTGCGGTCGCGGTCGCTCGCCGACATGCTCGAGCGCCGGCCCGAAGAGGTCATCCGGCTCGCGGTCAAGGGAATGATGCCGCGCAACCGGCTCGCCCGTAAGCAGCTGACCAAGCTCAAGGTCTACGCCGGTCCCGAGCATCCGCACGCCGCACAGCAGCCGCAAGCGATGGAGATCCAGACGTGACAGAGAACGAGCAGGACGAGCCTCGCAACGACGAGGAGACCGCGGTTCCCGAGCCCGAGGCGACGGAGCAGCCCGAAACCGAGGCTCCCGCAGCCGAGCAGCCCGAGGCTGAAGCGACGCCCGAGCCTGAAGCTCCCGCGGCGGCCGAGCCCGAAGCCGAGGCTCCCGCAGCCGAGCAGCCCGAAGCTGAAGCGACGCCCGAGCCTGAAGCTCCCGCGGCCCCCGAGCCCGCAGCTGAGGCTCCCGCCGCGCCCGAGCCCGCAGCTGAGGCTCCCGCCGCGCCCGAGCCCGCAGCTGAGGCTCCCGCGACACCCGAGCCGGCAGCTGAGGCTCCCGCGACGCCCGAGCCGGCAGCCGCGGCTCCCGCGACGCCCGAGGCCAGCGGCGACGACGACGAGGAAGTCGAGCTCGCTCCGCGCCTGAAGCCCGAGATCCCGGGCGCCGACCTGATTCCAGACATCGTGTCCGACGGCGACCAGTTCCTCGACGCCGAGGCTCAGGCCGCCGCCGAGGCCGAGGCCGAGGCAGCCGCCGCGCGCGCCCGGGACGAATCCGATGACGAGGACTCAAAGCCGATCGCCGACGCCGCGATCGACCTCGCCGCGGGCGCCCGCTACACCGCGACCGGGAAGCGCAAGACCGCGGTCGCGCGCGTGATCCTCAAGCCGGGCACCGGCACCTACCTGATCAACGACAAGCCGCTCGACGCGTTCTTCCCGCGGGAGACGCTTCAGCGGATGATCCGCCAGCCGCTCGAGGCAGTCGGCTACGAGTCGCGCATGGACGTCGTCGCCCGGATGCACGGGGGCGGTGTGTCCGCGCAGGCGGGCGCGCTTCGCCACGGTGTCTCGCGTGCGCTGATCGAGGCCGACCCGAACTTGCGCGGCGAGCTCAAGCGCCGCGGCTTTTTGACGCGCGATCCACGCGTCAAGGAGCGCAAGAAGGCCGGCCTCAAGAAGGCCCGCAAGCGGCCGCAGTTCTCCAAGCGCTAAGCGCTTCAGCCGCGCAGCTTGGGTCGCTGAGCAGATGTCGAGGCAGTTATTCGGCACGGACGGGGTCCGTGGCCGCGCCGGCCACTTCCTGACGCCCGATCTGGCGCTGTCGCTCGCCCGCGCAGCGGTCGCGCGCACGAAGACGGAGCGGCCCCAGGTCGTGATCGTGCGAGACACGCGCGAGTCGGGCGAGATGCTCGAGGCCGCGATCGCGGCCGGCGTGACGGCGGCCGGCGGCGACGCTTTGCTGGCCGGAGTCCTGCCGACCCCGGCCGCGCCGCTGCTGGTCCGCCGCCACGGGCTGACGCTCGCGGCCGTGATCTCCGCCTCCCACAACCCCTACGAGGACAACGGGATCAAGCTGTTTGCCTCCGACGGCTTCAAGCTCGATGACGACACCGAGCACGCGATCGAGGCCGCGCTCGACGAGCCGCCCGCGGTCCCCGAGCGCATCGGCCGGGTCCGCCGCCTGCACGGGGCGCTCGAGGACTACCTGCGCGAGCTGCACGTCCGCTTTTCAGAGCTCGACCTCAGCGGCCGCCGGATCCTGCTCGATTGCGCCAACGGCGCGACGTTCCATGCCGCCCCGGAGATCTTCCGTCGCCTCGGCGCCGACGTCGAGGTGCTCGCCGATCAGCCCGACGGGCGCAACATCAACGACGGTTGCGGCTCGACCCACACCGAGCTCGTCCGCGGGCGGATGGTGTCCGGCGACTACGACGTCGCGTTCGCGTTCGACGGCGACGGTGACCGCGTGTTGGCGGTCGACGGCGACGGCGCCGTCGTTGACGGCGACGAGCTGATCGCGCTGGCCGCCGTGCACCTGCAGCGCTCCGACCGGCTTCCCGGCGCCGGCGTCGCGGTCACCGTGATGACCAACTACGGATTTCACACCGCGATGGCGGGGGCCGGGATCAACGTCGCCACGACCGCCGTGGGCGACCGCTACGTGCTCGACGAGCTGCGCCGCCGCGGTTGGACGCTCGGCGGCGAGCAGTCCGGCCACATCATCGATCTCGGCTTCGGGCCGTCTGGCGACGGGATCGCGAGCGCGCTGCTGACGCTTGAGGCGCTCGGCAGCGAGGACCTTCACGGGCGCGGCGCGATGGAGAAGCTTCCCCAACGGCTGGTCAACATCCGCGCGCAGGACCGCACGACGCTGAATTCGGCGATGGAGACTTCCGAGGTCGTGACCGCGATCGAACGCGAGGGCGCGGCCCTCACCGGTCGCGGCCGCGTGCTCGTGCGCGCCTCGGGGACCGAGCCGCTGATTCGCGTGATGGTCGAGGCTCCCAGCAGCGAGGAGACCGACGCAGTCTGCGATCGCCTGACCGAGGTCGTGCGTCAGGCGATCGGATCGGGGTAGTTGCAAGCACAACGGTAGACTGCCGGGTCTGTCGCAGTCGATGTGCACCCCGATAGGAGGCCTCAGATGAAACTTGGACTCACGTTCCTACGCGTGGTCGTCGGCGCGCTGTTCTTCGGACACGGCACGCAGAAGCTGTTCGGCTGGTTCGGGGGCCATGGCATCGAAGCAACCTCGGGCGCCTTCGAGTCGCTCGGCCTGCGGCCCGGCCGCAAGCACGCGACCGCCGCAGGCGCAGCCGAGGCGGGCGGCGGCGCCCTGGTCGCGCTGGGATTCCTGACGCCGGCCGCCGCGGCCTCGCTGATCGGCGTGATGTACACGGCGATCCAGAAGGTGCACCTGAAGAACGGGCCATGGGCCACCGAGGGCGGCTACGAGTACAACCTCGCGCTGATCGCCGTGATGGTCGTGCTCGCGGACCTCGGCCCGGGTGACTTCTCGATCGATCACGCGCTCGGCCTCGAGGTCAACGGGCCGCTTGTGGCGCTGCTCGCGGCCGGGGCCGGCATCGCCGGCGCGGTCGTGATGACCGGTGGCGCGCAGCCGCCCGAGCCGGCTCCGGCTCCGGCGGAGACCCCTGAGCCCGCAGCCACGGTCTGACAGCGCCGCCTACGCGGCTACCATGGGAAGCTCGCTCTCCGGCCACCGCCGGGGGGCGCGGGCCGCCGATGCGGTTCGACCAGCTACCCAGGAGGATCCTGCGCATGTGCGGAATCGTCGGCTACGTCGGCCCCCGAAAGGCACGGCCACTGCTGCTGGCAGGCCTCGAGCAGCTGGAGTACCGCGGCTATGACAGCGCCGGAATCTCGGTGCTCGTCGGCGACTCGATCGACGCCGTCCGCGCCGTCGGCAACCTCAGCGCGCTGCGCGGCGCGATTGCGGCCGACGACGGCGCCGGCGCGCCGGTGGCCGTCGCCGAGCGCCCGCAGCCGGGCACCGGGATCGGCCACACGCGCTGGGCGACCCACGGCCGGGTGACCGAGGAGAACGCGCACCCGCACTTCGACACCTCAGACCGGATCCACATCGTCGTCAACGGGATCGTTGAGAACTACGTGGAGCTCAAGGACCGGCTGGTGGCCGACGGCGCCGTGTTCACGTCTGAGACCGACGCCGAGGTGATCGCGCACCTTGTCGCCGAGCACAACGATGGCGACCTCGTCGCCGCCGTGCGCGCCGCATACGCCGAGCTGCGCGGCCACTACGCGTTCGTGGCGATGAGCGCGGACGAGCCGGGCTTGCTGGTCGGTGCGCGCAACGAGTGCCCGCTGATCATCGGCCGCGGCGATGACGAGCAGTTCATCGCCTCGGCGATTCCGGCGTTCCTGCGCGAGACGCGCCAGGTCCAGTACATCGAGAACGACGAGATCGTCGTCGTGCGCCCCGACGGCGTCGAGTTCATGACAGCAGCCGGCGAGCCGCTGGCGCGCGAGATCGTCGAGATCGACTGGGACGCGGAGACGGCCGAGAAGCAGGGCTACGAGACCTTCATGCTCAAAGAGATCCACGAGCAGGCCGACGCGGTCGCCGAGACGATCGGCGAGCGCGCCGCGCGCAGTGTCGGGATTGACCTCGGCGACCTCGGCGCGATCGACGATGAGCTGTTGCGCAACGTCAAGCGGATCGTGATGGTCGCCTGCGGCACCTCGTACCACGCCGGCCTGATCGGCCGCTACGCGATCGAGGAATGGTCGCGGGTGCCGGTCGAGGTCGAGATCGCGTCGGAGTACCGCTATCGCAACCCGGTCGTCGGCCACGGCGATCTCGTGATCGGGATCTCGCAGTCTGGCGAGACCGCCGACACGCTGGCGGCGATGCGTACCGCGCGCGAGCGCGGCGCATCGGTGCTGGCGCTGACGAACATCATGGGGTCGCAAGCGACCCGCGATGCCGACGGCGTGCTCTACACGCGCGCGGGCCTCGAGATCGGCGTAGCCGCGACGAAGACGTTCGTCAGCCAGGTGGCCGCCTGCTACCTGATCGCGCTGCGGCTCGCGGAGCTGCGCGGCACGCTCGCGCCCGCCGTGCTGACCGAGCTGATCACCGATCTCAAGCATCTGCCCCATCAGATCGCGGTGATGCTCGAGCACGGGAGCGAGAACGTGCAGCGGATCGCGCTCGCGCACCACCGAGACGACTTCTTTCTTTACCTGGGGCGCCACGTCGGCCTGCCCGTCGCGCTCGAGGGCGCGCTGAAGCTCAAGGAGATCTCCTACATCGCGACCGACGCCTACGCGGCGGGCGAGATGAAGCACGGGCCGATCGCGCTGCTCGACCAGAGCACGCCGGTGGTCGTGGTCGCGACCGACTCGCCGGTGCTGGAGAAGGTGATCTCCAACATCCAGGAGGTGCGGGCACGAGGTGCGCGGGTGATCGCCGTCGCGACCGAAGGCGATGATCGCCTGGCCGGTCACGCCGACGAGCTGATCTCGATCCCGGCGACCAACTGGATGCTCGCGCCCCTGCTTGCGGTGATCCCGCTCCAGCTGCTGGCCTACTACATCGCGCGCAAGCGCGACCTGAGCGTCGACCAGCCGCGCAACCTCGCCAAGACGGTGACGGTGGAGTGAGCGCCGCGGCGCAGGCCGCTGCCCCCGGGGTCGGCATCGACTTGCTCGAGATCGAACGACTCGAGCAAGCCCTGGAGCGCCGGCCGCGGCTGGCGGAGCGCCTGTTCACCGATGCCGAGCGCGAGTACGCGGCCGGGCGCGCGCGGCCCGGGCAGCACCTCGCCGCGCGGTTCTGCGCCAAGGAGGCGGTCGCGAAGGCGCTCGGGATGGAGGCGTGGAGCTTTCGCGACGTCGAGGTGCTCGGCCGTAACGGCCCGCCGGAACTGCGTCTACACGGAGCCGTCGCCGAGCGCGCGCGGGCGCTGGGGGTGCATGTGAACGTGTCGCTCACGCACAGCCGCCGCGACGCCGCGGCGATCGCGATCGCCCTGTGACGCTCCCGGACTGGCTCGAGCCGCTCCCTGATCCCGCGCAGCAGCGCGCGACCGACGAGTGGGCGATCGGGGAACGCGGAATCCCAGGGATTGCGCTGATGGAGCGCGCCGGCGCTGGGCTCACAGACCTCGTGTGCGAGCTCGCGCCGACCGGCACGGTCGCGGTCGTCTGCGGAAAGGGCAACAACGGCGGCGACGGTCTCGTCACCGCACGGATGCTGCGCGTGCTCGGGCGTGACGTGCGGGTGCTGCTGCTGGCGGCGCCCGACGAGTTTGGGGGCGACGCCAGGGCGAACCTCGAGCGGCTCGAGGGTGCTGCGCCGGAGCGGTTTGAGGCCGCGGCGCTGGGCGGTGTGTCGGCGATCGTCGACGCGATCCTCGGCACCGGCTTCGCGGGCGAGCCGCGTGAGCCCGTCGCGGGCGCGATCGCTGCGATCAACGACGCCGGCGAGCGCGGCGCGGTCGTGATCGCGTGCGACATCCCGAGCGGCGTCGATGGCGCCACGGGCGAGATCGCCGCCGATGCCGTCCATGCCGACGCCACCGCCACGTTCCACGCGGCCAAGCCGGGTCTCTGGATCGCGCCGGGCAAGGCGCACGCGGGCGAGGTCAGGGTGGTCGACATCGGGATCCCGTCCGGTGCCCCCGCCGAGGCCGACGTCGGCCTGATCGAGGACCGGGTGACCGCGGCGATCCCCGTGCGCGGTCACGAATCGACGAAGTTCGCGGCCGGCAGCGTGCTCGTCTGCGGCGGTTCACTGGGTCTGACCGGCGCGCCGAGCATGGCCTCGGAGTCGGCGATGCGCGCCGGCGCGGGCTATGTGACCGCGCTCGTACCGGCGTCGCTGAATCTCGTGTTTGAATCGCGACTGCTCGAGGCGATGACGGTGCCGCTGCCCGATGCCGACGGCTCGCTCGTGCCAGGCGGCGCCGACACGGTGCTCGGCCGCGTGCCGCGCGCCGACGCGCTCGTGCTCGGCCCCGGGCTCGGCCGCGAGCCCGGGGCGCTCGAGTTTGCGCGCACGGTGGCGTCGGGCGCGGAGCTGCCGCTGCTGCTCGACGCCGACGGCCTCAACGCGCACGCCGGCAGGCTGTCGTCGCTCGCGCAGCGGCCCGCGGCGACCGTGCTCACCCCGCATGCCGGCGAGCTCGCGCGGCTGCTGGAGTCAGACAGCGCCGCGATTGGCGCCCGGCGGCTGCACAGCGCCCGCCGAGCGGCGGCCGAGTCCGGTGCGATCATCGTGCTCAAGGGCGACGACACAATCGTCGCCGCGCCGTCGGGCCGCGCCGGCGTCAGCCGCGGCGGCTCCTCGGCACTCGCGACCGCCGGCACCGGCGACGTGCTGTCGGGTGTGATCGGGGCGTATCTGGCCAAGGGGATGGAGCCGTTTGTGGCCGCGTGCGCGGGCGTGCTCGTCCACGGCCACGCCGGGCGCGTCGCGGCCCGGGAGATCGGTCCGGAGGGCGTGATCGCCGGCGACGTGATCGACGCGTTGCCGCGGGCGTTGCAGGAAGCCAGAGCGGCGTCGTAATACGCTGAGCGACATGCCGCTGCGCGCGATCGCCGCAGTAAACCTCGCGGCGATCGAGCGAAACGTCGCGACGCTCCGCGGTGGGCTCGCCGCGGACGCTGAGCTGTGCGCCGTAGTGAAGGCCGACGGCTACGGGCACGGCGCGGTCCCGACCGCCCGTGCGGCGATCGCCGGAGGCGCGAGCGCGCTGGCGGTCGCGACCGCCGACGAGGCCGGTGAGCTGCGGGCCGCGGGGATCGAGGGGCCGGTGCTGGTGCTCGGAGCGGTCAGCGCCCAGGAGCTGCCCGTCGCGCTCGCCGCGCGAGCCGAGCTCGTCGCGTGGGATCCGGCATTCGTCGATCAGATCGTGCGGACCGCCGACGACGACGTCCCGGTCCGCGTGCACGTCAAGCTCGACACCGGCATGGGCCGGCTCGGGACGCGTGACGCCGCGGAGGCGCTCAGCCTCGCCGAAACGATCGCCGCGGCGCCGTCGCTCGAGCTGGCCGGCGCGATGACGCACTTCGCGACGTCCGACGACGACCCCGAGTTCATGGCGATGCAGCTCGCCGCGTTCGAGCCGTTCGCGATGGAGCTGCGCGGCCGCTGGCCGGGCCTGGTCCTGCACGCGGCCAACAGCGGCGCCACGCTGCGCGAGCCACGCACGCACCTGAGCCTGGTCCGCTGCGGGATCGCGATCTACGGTTGCGATCCGATGCACGAGGATCCCACGCCGCGTGGGCTCGAGCCTGCGCTCGAGCTGCGCTCGTACGTGGCGGCCGTGAAGGCCGTCGCGACGGGGGAAAGCGCCGGCTACGGCAGGCGGTTCATCGCCCGCGCCGACACGTGGCTGGCGACGGTCCCGATCGGCTACGCGGACGGGATCCGGCGCGCGCTGAGCAACAACTGCGACGTGTTGATCGGCGGCGGGCGCTACCCGGTCGTCGGCACCGTGAGCATGGACAACATCACCGTCGACCTCGGCCCGCAGCCGGCCGTCGTCGTCGGCGACCGCGTGACGATCATCGGGCCCGACGGTGATCAGCGCCAGACCGCCGAGGACCTGGCGCGGCGGATCGGGACGATCAACTACGAGGTCCTGACCGGGATCTCGCGACGGGTCCCGCGCGCGTACCACCGCGACGGAGGACCGGCATGAGTCGTCCGCTGGACGAACTGGTGCCGATCGCGGGGAAGGCCTGGCTGGTCGGCGGCGCGGTCCGCGATCGGCTGCTGGGACGTCCGACGAGCGACTACGACGTCGCGGTCACCGGCGAGGTCGCGCCGCTCGCCCGGATGCTCGCGCGTGTGACCAACGCGCACCCGTTCGAGCTTTCGGAGGGCTTCGGCGGCTGGCGCGTGACCGCGCGCGACCACTCGTGGCAGGTAGACCTGCTGCCGCTGGCAGGGAGGACGATCGAGCAGGACCTCGCCCGGCGCGATTTCACGGTCAACGCGATCGCGCAGCCGCTGGGAGGCGGCGAGCATGTCGACCCGTTCGGGGGCGTCGAGGATCTGCGAAACAGCCGGCTGCGGATGGTGTCGCCGGGGGCGTTCGCATCCGATCCGCTGCGGACGCTGCGGCTGGCACGGCTCGCCTGCGAGCTCGCGTTCGAGCCCGAGCCGCAGACCGCGGCTGCGGCCCGCGAGCAGGCGCCGGGGCTGGAGCGCGTCGCGGCCGAGCGGATTTTCGCCGAGCTGCGGCGGATCGTGGCCGCCGATCGAGTGCTCGACGGGCTCGAGGCGATGGATTCGCTGGGCGTCACGGCCGTCGTGCTCCCGGAACTGACGCGTCTACACGGTGTCGAGCAGAGCCGCTATCACCACCTCGACGTGCACCACCACACGCGGGCCGTGCTGGCCGAGACGATCGAGCTGCAACGCATGCCGCAGCGTTGGTTCGGCGAGCACGCGGCAGCGGTCACCGCGCTGCTCGACGAGCCGCTGGCCCACGAGCTGACGCGCGGCGAGGCGCTGCGCTTCGGCGCGCTGTTCCACGACGTCGCCAAGCCCCAGACGCGCAACATCACGTCCGAGGGCCGGATCACGTTCATGGGGCACGACGCCGCCGGTGCCGACGTCGCCGACGCGGCGCTCGAGCGGTTGCGGGCGAGCGACCGGCTGCGCGTACATGTCGCCGCGCTGACGCGCCACCACTTGCGGCTCGGGTTCCTCGTCCACGAGATGCCGCTCAGCCGCCGCGCGGTGTATCGCTACCTGCGCGCCACCGAGCCGGTTGAGGTCGATGTCACGCTGTTGAGCGTCGCCGACCGGCTGGCGACGCGCGGGCGCGGGTCCGACGTGGCGATCGCCCGCCATCTCGAGCTCGCGCGCCAGTTGCTCGGCGAGGCGCTCGCGTGGCGCGCGAACCGGCCGCGCCCGCCGGTGCGTGGCGACCAGCTCGCGCAGGCGGTCGGCCTGTCGCCCGGGCCTGAGATCGGCCGCGTGCTTGCCGAGCTCGAGGAGGCGAGCTTCGCCGGCGAGATCGCGTCGGCCGACGAAGCGATCGAGCGCGCCCGCGCGCTGCTCGCCAGCCGCCAGGCAACGGAACGGTAGGCTCCCCGCCGTGACCGACCCAGACTGCATCTTCTGCAAGATCATCGCCGGCGAGTTGCCGGGACAGATCGTCGACTCCGACGACGACACGATCGCGTTCATGGACATCAACCCGGCGACGCGCGGGCACGCGCTCGTGATCCCGCGGCGCCACGCGACCGACCTGCTCGAGATCGACGAACGCGACCTGCAGGCGACGATTGTCGCCGCGCAGCGGCTCGCGCGCCGCGTCAAGGAGCGGCTCGGCGCCGAGGGCGTGAACCTGCTCAACTCGTGCGGCGCGGTCGCCTGGCAGACGGTGTTTCACTTCCACATCCACGTCATCCCGCGCTACTCAGATGATCCGCTGCGCCTGCCGTGGAAGCCGGCTCCTGGGGATGCCGAGGAGATCGCGCAAGCGGCCCAGCAGCTGCGTTGAACAGATTGGTCTAGGTGCTGACCATCATCCATCCCTGAATCCCCGCACCCTGCTACGTTTCTCGCCGGTCGGGGCCCTCGGGACCGCAGCCCGATGTGTCCGAACTCGCAGCATCAAAGGGGAGTACATGGCAACGGGAACCGTGAAATGGTTCAGCGACGACAAGGGCTTCGGCTTCATCACGCCTGATGATGGCGGCCGTGATCTTTTCGTCCACTTCAGCGGCATCAATGGCGACGGCTACCGCTCGCTTTCCGAGGGCTCGAAGGTGTCCTACGAAGAGGAAAGTGGCCCCAAGGGGCCTAAGGCCATAGACGTCAGCAAGATCTGAAGCCGGGTCACGCCGCCCGTTCCTCGATCGGCGCTCTGGCGCTGGGACGGGCGCGCGTGCCGTCGCCAAAGCCCTACGCCGCTCGCGGTAGATTTCCTGCAGGCGCAACTGCGGCGGCATAGTCGTGTTTCAATGCCGGAAATGAAACGAATTTGCACGCTCATTGCGGCCGCCGCCGCGCTCGGCGCGATCATCGTGCCGGCGACCGCCTCGGCCACGATCATCGAGCTCGGTCAGACCTCGTCGCCCGTGGTGGCTCCCTCTTGCCCGGCCGGCGTGACGCCGGCGAACTGCAAGATCATCCTGACCGAGGTCACCGCGCTGGAGACGATCCGCGACGGAACCGCATACCCGACTACCGTCAAGAAGGCAGGATCGATCGTCGCCTTCACCGTCGGTCTGTCGCGGCTTTCGACCAACTCGGCAACGGCCAAGGCCGACATCCACTTCCTCGACCAGACCTACGGCGGCACCACGCGCCTCGGGGTCACCGTGTTGCGCCCGATGGGCAAGAAGAACGCACGCCAGTGGGCCGTCGTCGCCCAGAGCCCCGTGTTCCACGTGCAGCCATACCTCGGGCAGGTCGTGCAGCTGACGCTGCCGGCGCCGCTTCCGGTGCAGCCGGGCGACACGATCGGGCTGACCACGCCGACGTGGGCACCGGTCCTGTCGATCCAAGTCCCGGCGGCGAAGTTCGCCTACCGCCAGAGCCGTTCGGCCAACTGCTCAAATCCGCCGTCGAGCCCGCAGATACAGGCGGTCAAGCAGGTCGGCACCTACAAGTGCGACTACCCCGGCACGCGCGTCGAGTACTCCGCGACCGAGATCACCACGCCGGTGGCACTGAACCCGATTCACGCACCGATCGGCAGGTAATTCGGCTACCAGGCGCCGGCCGGTAGTTGCTAGCAGGCGCCGGGGTTCTGCTGGCAGAACGCCGAGCTGAGGCCGGCGCCGCCACTGTTGGGGCCGCTGTTGGTGGCGGTGCCACCTCCGGCGGTGCCACCGCCGGTGTTGCCGGTCGCAGCGCCGCCGGTCGTCGGCGCACTCGGGGTCGACGTCGCAGGCGCCGACGGGGTCGCCGCAGTTGACGGGCTTGAAGACGAACTGCTCGACGACGAGCTCGAGTTGGTCGACGTCGTCGAGGTGGTCGACGTGTTCGTCGGCGTCGTGTTGCTAGACGCCGATGCAGCGAGCGTCGAGGTCGGGACGGTGAACGGCGGCACGTCGGACGTGTCGGCGGTGGTCGAGCCGCCGCCGCAGGCGGCGATGCCGACCGACAGTGCGAGGCCGCTGATCAAGGCAGCGGCGCAGCTCAGGGTACGTTGGCGGCTGATGGTGGGAGGCACCTAGTCGATGGGATCCATTCGCCTGCCGCAGTGCGGGCAGTCGTTGAGGTCTTTCTGGCTGAGCTGGTCGCACCAGTTGCAGAACCGCAGATTCTCGACCGCCCACGGAAGTTCTGAAGAGGTCGGAGCGAGCGGCAGCAGCTGCGCCACCACCTCGAGCTCCTCTCCCGTTTCGCGATCGACGTAGACCTGCCCCGGTTCAGCCTCAATGATGACCTCGCGACCGCTCGACGGCGCCCGCATGCGGTACTTCTGGCGGATCCTCATCGCGGCCATGCTACCAGCGGGTCGAGACGACCCTGGAGCCCGATGACGAGGCATCAACGCCGTGCCCTTGGATAGAGTCCCGCCGCAACCGATGGTCAGTCTGCGAGCACCAAAGGGGCCCTTGGGCCTGCTGGCCGGGGCGACAGTGCTGTTCGCCCTGGGCGGGTGTGCGGTCAAGCACCCGACCTCCAACCAGGTCAATGGCAAGCAACTGTTCGTGGCCAAGTGCGGGTCCTGCCATACGCTGGCCCACGCGCAGACGCAGGGGACCGTCGGGCCCAACCTCGACGATGCATTCCGGCAGGACCGCGCAGACGGCGTCAAGAGCACCTCGATCGAGGGGCTGGTCGACTACTGGATCCGATACCCCAACAGCCAGGGCGTGATGCCGGCGATGCTCGTCAAGGGCCAGGACGCCCAGGACGTCGCGTCGTACGTCGCGCGCGTGGCGGCGATCCCAGGGCAGGACCAGGGTGCGCTCGCAGCGGCGGTTGCCTCGGTCAAGCAGAAGCCGGCCACCGAGCAGAACGGCAAGCTCCAGATCGACGCCGATCCGACCGGTCAGCTGAAGTTCCTCGCCTCGAGCGCGAGCGCCAAATCCGGCAGCGTCACGATCAACATGCTCAACAAGTCGACGGTGCCGCATGACATCGCGATCCGCGGCAACGGCGTCAGCCAGGTCGGCAAGGTCGTCTCGGGCGGCGGCACCTCGACGGTGTCCACAAACCTCAAGCCCGGGACCTACACGTTCTACTGCTCCGTCGACGGCCACGAGGCCGCCGGCATGAAGGGCACGCTGACCGTCAAGTAGCGTGCGCGCGCGAGCTCATGCGCTCGCGTAGCTCCGCGCCACGGCCGGCCGCAACGGCGCGAGCGGCACGGCGCTCGTCGAGCTCGACTCCCTGGGCGGCGGCGTAGTCCAGCAGCTCCTGGCGCTCTTCGCCCTCGCGCGCGACCTTCAAGAACAGCCAGCAGAACAGACCGATCGTCAGCAGGCTCTCCTCGACCATCATCACGCCGGCGGCACCGATTTGGTCGGCCATCGGGCTGATGTGCCAGTGCGCGTCGCCGGCGCGGTAGATCGGATAGAAGACCGTGCCCGAGAAGATCATCGCGTTGGCGAGCACGGTCCCGGCCAGCCGCACGGCGATGATGTACACCAGCCGCGCGCTGTTGGTGAACCACGCCGGCTTCGGCAGCGGGCCAAGCAGCGCCATCCACATCGCCATCCCGAAGCCCAGGAAGGTGGCGTGCTCGAGCGCGTGAAGCGCGTCGTGGCGCAGGGCCGCCTGGTAGAGCACCGGCAGGTGCCAGACGTAGAAGTTGACCACCCACACCGTGAACGCCACGACCGGGTGCGTGAACACGCGCAGGCGGCCGAGATAGCGGTTCCTGAGCATGGGGGCGAGCAGCGGCCCGGTGAAGCCCAGCACGAGCAACAGCGCGGCGAAGTCGCCGATCAGCAGGTGCTCCGCCATGTGTGCGACCAGCAGCTGGTCGGCGAGCGTGTCGACCGGCGGGCTGAGCGCCGCCGCGAGCACGATCAGCCCCGCCGCAAAGCACCCCTGGCGCCACTGCGGCACCGCGCGGCGCTGCTGCGCGAGCGCGCGCACGCGGGCGCGGTACGGCAGCCACCACAGCAGCGCGAGCACCGGTAGCAGCACGCCGTCAGCGGGGCCGGCGGCGGCCAGGGACGTCAGGCTCGCGTGCACGAGCCCAATCTTGTCACGCTCAGCTCAGCGCCCGGATGAGCAGCACGATCCCGACGATCGCCGCGATCGCGACGACGCTCCAGACCAGCACCCGGAACGCGTCGGCTTCGTACTTCAGCGGGTTGAACCCCGAACGACGCGGTTCGGTCACTACAGGATGTAGACCGTCGTGTAGACGATCACCCACATGATGTCGACGAAGTGCCAATAGATGCCCGGCACTTCCATGCCCTGGTGATGCTCGGCCGAGTAGTGGCCGCGGAACGACCGGATCGTGACCGTCAGCAGCAGGCACAGCCCAATGAACACGTGGGCTCCGTGGAGACCGGTGAGCGAGTAGAACACGGTCGCCTGGGCCGAGTCGTGGCCGGCGAAGCCGATATGGACGTACTCGTTGATCTGCACCGTCAGGAACGTCAGGCCGAGCAGGAACGTGGAGACCATGCCGGCCTTCAGGCCGAAGCGGTTGCCGTTCTTGACCGACGTCAGCGCCCAGTGGATCGTCAGCGACGAGGACAGCAGGATCGCCGTGTTGACGCCGGCGACCGCCTCGGGGAGCTCGGTCCCGTGGGCGGGCCACGGGTTGTGGTTGACGATCCGGATGAAGAAGTACGCGGTGAAGAACGCGCCGAAGATCATGATCTCCGACATGATGAAAAGCAGCATCCCCAGCGTCGGCGCCTCGACCCGCGACGAGCGGTGTGCGGGCGGAGGTCCGTGGTGCTCGGCGTGGGCGATCGATGCGGCTTCCATGCAGATCCTTTCTACGCCGCGGCGGTGTCGGAGGCGTCGTCCTGGACGACGTGTTCGACAGGCTTGTTGCTGACGCGGCGCACACGCTCGATCAGGTCGGCGCGCAGCCACCCGGACTTCGTCTCGGGGAACGTCGAGATCACGATGTCGTCGACGCGGAAGTACTGCAGCGCGTTGACGATCGCGGTGTAGGGGTCGGGGTCGCCGACGAGCCCGGCGCCGTACATGCCGGCCTGGTGCAGGCGGTCGAGCACGAGCTTGAGGCGGGTGCGGGCGCGTCGCGTGGCCTGTCCGTCGCCGCCCTCGAGCGGGACGAGGACGATGAACAGCCGGCCGCGCTCCTTCTGCTCCTCGGCCTCGACCTTGGCCTTCAGCGCATCGAGCAGCTCCTCGCCGCTGGCGGTGCGGTTGGCGACCGCGAGCGTCACGTGGAACGGCAGCCCCTCCCGGTCGGGGTCGACGACCACGTGCTCGACGGGGAGACCCGAGGCGTCGCGCACGCGCTCGATCAGGTCTCGCCGCAGCCAGCCCGAGCGCGTCTCGGGATAAGTGGAGATGATGACCTCGCTCGGGCGGTACTCGTGGATCGCGTCCATCGTCGCCGTGTAGGGGTCGGGATCGCCGACCTCGCCGATCGCCTTGACGTGATCGGCGCGAACGAACTCGAGCGCGAGGTCGACCCGGGTCTGGGCGGCGTCGAACACGGCGTCGTCGTAGACCACCAGACCGCTGCGCGGGCGGTTCTGAGGCACGCATAGGACGAAGCGCACCTCCCCATCGGCCGCGCGCGCACGCACGGCGTCAAGTAGCGCGCCACCGCCGAGCGTCTCGTTGGCGACTACGAGGACCGTCTTCACGTATGCGTCTCCTGGCTGGGCGAGGTCGTCGACCCAGCGCCTGCCGTGACCGGCTTGGCCTCAGCCGGCGGCTTGAAGATCCCGTGCACGGCGCCGGGCACGCCGTACTCGTATGGGCCGCCGACGACGGTCGGAACCGCGTCGAAGTTGAAGATCGGCGGCGGCGAGGAGACCTGCCACTCGAGCGTCAGCGCGCGCCACGGGTTGGCCGCCGCGCGCGGGCCACCGCGCCAGCTGGCAATCATGTTGTAGAGGAAGATCAGCGTGCTCGCGCCGAGCACGAACGCCGACAGCGAGATGAACAGGTTCCAGGCGGCGAACTTGTCGGCGTACTCGGCGACGCGGCGGGGCATTCCCTGCAGTCCGATCAGGTGCATCGGGCCGAACGTCAGGTTGAAGAAGATGAACGTCATCCAGAAGTGCCACTTGCCCAGGCGGTCGTCGAACATCCGCCCGGTCATCTTCGGGAACCAGTAGTAGACCCCGGCGAAGATCGTGAACAGCGAGCCGCCGAACAGCACGTAGTGGATGTGCGCGACGATGAAGTACGTCTGGCTGACGTGGATGTCGAACGGGATCATCGCGAGCATCACGCCGCTGATCCCGCCCAGCGTGAACATCGTCAAGAAGCCCAGCGCGAACAGCATCGGCGTGTCGAGGTGCAGCACCCCTCGCCACAGCGTCGCCAGCCACGAGAAGATCTTGATCCCGGTCGGGATCGCGATGATCGCGGTCGTGATCATCATCGGGATGCGGATCCACGGTGCCATCCCCGAGACGAACATGTGATGGGCCCAGACCGTGAACCCGAGCACCACGATCGCCAGCAGCGAGAACGCCATCATCCGGTAGCCGAAGATCGGCTTGCGCGACTTGACGGCGATGATCTCGGAGATGATCCCGAAGCCCGGCAGCATCATGATGTAGACGGCCGGGTGTGAGTAGAACCAGAAGACGTGCTGGTACATGATCACGTTGCCGTTGCGGCCCGCGCCGACGAACGCGTCGAAGAAGTGGAAGCCGAGCGCCCGGTCGAGCAGCACGAAGAACTGCGAGGCCGCGATGAACGGGGTCGCGATCACGACCAGCAGCGAGGTCGAGAAGTTCGCCCAGACGAGCAGCGGCAGCCGGAAGAAGCTCATCCCCGGCGCGCGCATCGTGATGATCGTGACGAGGAAGTTCAGCGCGGTCGCGATCGACGAGGCGCCCGCGAGCTGCACCGCGATCGTGAAGAACAGCTGGCCGAGCGGCATTGTCGTCGACAGTGGCGCGTACGCCGTCCAGCCCGACGCGAACGAGCCCCCGGGCGCCAGGAAGCTCATCAGCATCATGATCCCGGCGAGCGGCAGCATCCAGTACGACAGCGCGTTGAGGCGCGGGAACGCCATGTCGGGAGCGCCGATCATCAGCGGTAGCACGAAGTTCGCCAGCCCGGCGAACACCGGGATCACGAATAGGAAGATCAGGATCGTGGCGTGCACCGAGAAGACGCCGTTGAACTGCTCGGGCGTCAGGAACTGCATCCCCGGCTTGGCCAGCTGGGCGCGGATCAGCATCGCCAGCAGGCCGCCGACCAGCAGGAAGAAGAACGAGGTGACCACGTACTGGATGCCGATCACCTTGTGGTCGGTGTTGACGCGGAAGTAGTCGCGCCAGCTGTGCGCGCCGTGGCTCGAGTGGTCCTCCGGGCGCGTCGGCCTGCCGGCCGCCCAGTAGAACCAGTAGTCGAACGTGCCCAGTCCGCCCAGGAAGAACAGCGGTACCGCGATCAGCGCGACGATCGTGATCGCGTCGCCGTCGATCACCGGATGCTCGTGCATCAGCCACCGGATCAGGACGACGAGCCCGAACGAGAACGCGAAGCCGAGGACGTCGTACAGCGCTGCCCGGTACCAGCCGGGGGCGCGGAGCTTGGCTGTAATCGCCATCAGAGCATCTCCACGAGGTCGCGGGACGGGGTCATCCAGGTACTCACTTTGCCACGCCCGAGATGAAGTTGACGAGCGCTTGGACCTGGGTCGAAGTCAAGGTCTGGGAGAACGTCTGGGGCATCACGTTTGGCCCATAGCCCGGCGCGATGAACGCGTTGGGCTTGAGGATCGACTGCATCACGAACGCCTTCACCGGCATTCCGGCCTTCTTGGCATCGGGCACGACCCGCATATCGAGGTTCGGCCCGACCGTGCCGGTCGTCGCGGCGGCGGCGAGCGTGTGGCAGCTGCCGCAGCCCGCCGAGCCGGTGAACACGGCCTTGCCGGCCGCGGCGGTGGTATCCGAGCTCGAGCTCGAGCTCGAGCCCGATCCGCTCGCGGCGGCCGGGCTGCCGGCGCCCGGCACGCCAGGCTGTGCGGCGTTCGGCGGCGGCGTACCGACCGGCGGCGCTCCGTTGGGCTTCTGAGCCTTTAGCCACGTCTGGAATGCGGCCGGCGTGAGCACGTGCACGGCGGAGCGCATCAGCGAATGGCCGGCGCCGCACAGCTCGGTGCATTCGACCGGGTAGGTGCCGAGGCGCGTCGGCGTGACGCGCACCGTCGTCGTGATTCCGGGCACGGCGTCGAGCTTCTCGGAGAAGTTGGGGACGAAGAAGCTGTGGATCACGTCGAGCGCGCGCAGCTTGAAGACGACGGGCTGGCCCTTGGGGAGGTAGAGGTCGGCCGAGACGATCTGCCCACCGCCCCCCTGCGGATAGGAGAACTCGAACGCGAACTGCCTGGCGGTGACGTTGATCGTCATCTCGTTGGCCTTGGAGTCCTCGTTGGAGCGCAGGACCGTATAGGCGTAGGTGCACAGCGACACGACCAGCAGTGCGGGGATCGCCGTCCAGACGACCTCGAGGCGGGTGTTGCCGTGGATCGGCGGTCCGTCCATCTCTTCCTGGCCCGGGCGCATCCGGAACTTCCAGACCGAGAACAGGACGACGGTCTCGACGAGCACGAAGATCGGCACCGACGCGATCAGCAGCACGTCATAGAGCGTGCGCACGTTGTGCGCCTGGCGTGAGGCGTCGGTCGGGAACCACGGGATCGCAAGCGCAATCGGGATGCCGATCGCCGACGCGATCACGCCGATCACGACCATCTGGAGGATCGGGCGATTACGCACGCTGGTCTCGGTTTCCGCCCTCGTGAATCACTCCGTCCCGCATCCTATGCATTCTCGGCGACGAATGGCATCAGGCGGCGGCCGCGGTATGCGTGCTCAGACTCGGTTGACTATGATTGAGGCAATCGTTGCAAACCACGAGCTATCCGCGGCAATTCCGGTGCACAAGGAGGAGTCGCGGCGGGGGGTCCGGAAGCCCTAGGCGCCATGGAAGTACGTGAGGGTATGTCAGAAGTGGTGCTGACTGTCGGTCCGGGCCACACGTTGCGAGACGCGGCCGCGGCGATGTGCAGCCGGCGGGTCGGCGCGGCCGTGGTCATGGACCCCGACGGACAGGGACCGGGCGTGATCACCGAGCGCGACATCCTGCTGTCGATCGGCGCCGGTGAGGATCCCGACAAGGAGCTCGTCGCCGAGCACCTCACCAGCCACCTCACGTTCGCCTCGCCCGAGTGGTCGCTCGAGCAGGCGGCCGCGGCGATGGTGCGGGGCGGCTTTCGCCACCTCGTGGTCATTGAGCGCGGCGAGCTCGCGGGGATCCTCTCGATGCGCGACATCGTGCGCGTCTGGACCGACGACGGCGCGAGCTGCGACGTTCCCGAGGCGGCGAGCGCGTAGAAGCACCCCGGGGCCCGTCCCAGGGGCCTGGGGACCCGGCGGCTCCGCTCCACTCCGGCTCCAGGTTCAGCGTGCAAAATCCACCACGGGCGACCGCGACGCCCGAGGTGCGATGAATCGTCACCGCCTAGCGACCTCGATTCAGCACACCTCGGCACCGGCTGCGAGTCGTGCTGTGTTTTGCACGCGACCCGCGACCCGCGACCCAGCGCGCCGCGACAGCAACCTACGCCCGACTCGCGCCTAGTGCGCGCTGTGGTCTTCTGGAAGCTCTGAGATGTCGCGACGCGTGTCGCGGACCCAGCGGAAGAGCGTCACCAGGAAGATGATCGCGCCGACGATCGAGATCAGCCACGAGATCGTCGTGCCGATCACCATCAGCGTGATGCCGATCGCCATCGCGAACGGCAGCAGCGTCGGGCCCGGGAGGTGGATCTCCTCGCTCGCGGGCGGTGCGTCTGAGCGCTCGTCGCTCACGCGTGCACGTAGATCGCGGCCGCGAGGAACGTGATCCCGAACATCACCAGGCAGATCGCGCCGGCGATCAGGCCTGATCGGAGGTTCTTGCGGGCGAGCTTGCGGTCCATGACGCGAGCGGATCCTACAGTTTGACGTCGGCCACCATCGCGCCGAACAGCAGCGCGAGATAGGCGAGCGAGAACAGGTAGAGCCGCAGCGCGGTGCGGCGATCGGCGCGGCGGTAGAGCATCACGGCGCCGCAGACGAACGCCAGCCCAAGCAGCATCGACGCGGCCAGGTAGATCGCGCCGAACTCGCCGGCGCAGAACGGCAACTGGCTGACCGCGTACAGCAGCAGCGTGTACAGCAGGATCTGGCGCCGGGTCTCGCGCTCGCCCCGGACCACGGGCATCATCGGGATCTTGACCTTCGCGTACTCGTCCTTCATCAGCAGGCTCAGTGCCCAGAAGTGGGGGGGAGTCCAGTAGAAGACGATCGCGAACAGGTAGACGGCCGTCCACGACAGCGAGCCGCGTGTCGCGGCCCAGCCGACGAGCGGCGGCACGGCGCCGGCGGCGCCGCCGATCACGATGTTCTGCGGGGTGGTGCGCTTCAGCCACATCGTGTAGACGAACACGTAGCCGAGGAAGCCCGACAAGGCCAGCGACGCGGGGAGCAGGCCGAGCGTCAGCCACATCAGCACGAACGACAGCGCCGCGAGCCCAATCCCGAACGTCAGCGCCGCGCGCGGTGAGATCCGCCCGGCGGGGACGGGCCGCGTGGCGGTGCGCTTCATCTGGGCGTCGATGTCGCGGTCGTAGTAGTGGTTGACGGCGCCTGCGCCGCCCGCCGACAGGTAGCCGCCCAGGCACGTCAGCGCGATCTTCGAGACCTTCGGGTCGCCGGCGATCTCCATCGAGGCGATCGTCGTGAACAGCAGCAGCGTCTGGACCTTCGGCTTGGTCAGCTCGAAGTAGTCCGCTGCTACCTGCCTGGCGCCCGCGGCGGCTGACGTCCGTGCAGCCGGGATGACCGTCGAGACGTCCACGCTCACGTGGCCCGCGCGAACTGCTCGCTGCCGCCGGTCTTCTGCACCTGTCCGGTCTCGCGCTCGATTTGTCGCCGGATATCGCGCATCGGCTCGACCGAGCGTACTCGCGGGATCGTGTCGAAGTTGTTAACCGGCGGCGGAGAGCTCGTAAACCACTCGAGTGTGTTGCCCTTCCACGGGTCCGGCCCGGCGAGCTGCCCGCGCTTGTAGTAGCGCGCGACGTTGTAGACCGTGACGAGGATCCCGGAGGCGAGGATGAACGAGCCGATCGTCGAGACCAAGTTCCAGGTCGACCAGCCGAGGCCTGGCTGGTAGGTGTAGATCCGTCGCGGCATCCCCTGCAGGCCGAGCGCGTGCTGGACGAAGAACGTGGCGTTGAAGCCAATGAACATCAGCCAGAACGAGATCTTGCCGAGCCTCTCGTTGAGCATTCGCCCGGTGATCTTCGGGAACCAGTAGTAGATCCCGCAGAACACAGTGAACACCGAGCCGCCCATCAGAACGTAATGGAAGTGCGCCACGACGAAGTACGTGTCGTTCAGCTGCCAGTCGACCGGGAACACCGCCAGGAAGATCCCGGTGATCCCGCCGACGACGAAGATCGCGATGAAACCGACCGCGAAGTACAGCGCGGTCGTCATCACCAGCGACCCTCGCCATAGCGTCGCGATCCAGTTGAAGATCTTGACGCCGGTTGGCACCCCGATCAAAAACGAGCTGAGCATGAAGAACCCGAGCACGACGATCGGGACCGGCGAGGCGAACATGTGGTGCGCCCAGACGAGGGTCGCGAGGAATGCGATCACGGCGGTCGACGCGGCGATCGCCTTGTAGCCGAAGATCGGCTTGCGCGAGAACACCGGAATGACCTCGGAGATGATCCCGAAGCCGGGCAGGATCATGATGTAAACCTCGGGATGCCCGAAGAACCAGAACAGGTGTTGCCAGAGGATCGGCGAACCGTGCGCAGTCGGGTCGAAGAAGTGGGTTCCGAAGTGGCGGTCGGTCAGCAGCATCGTGACCGCTGCGGCGACCACCGGCAGCGCGATGATCAGCAGCACCGCGTAGGTGAGCATCGCCCAGATGAACAGCGGCAGGCGGCCCCAGCTCATCCCGGGCGCGCGCATGTTGACGATCGTCGCGTAGAAGTTGATCGCGCCGACCAGCGACGAGATGCCGGTGATGTGGATCAGGAAGATCCACGCATCCTGGCCGCCGCTGGGCGAGTACTGGATGCTCGACAGCGGCGGATAGCTCCACCAGCCGGCCTCCGGCGGGTGGAAGAACAGCGTCGCGTAGAACACAATCCCGCCGAACAGCAGCAGCCAGTAGGACAGCGCATTCAGGCGTGGGAACGCCATGTCCCGAGCGCCGATCATCAACGGCACGAAGTAGTTGCCGAACCCCGCCATCACCGGCACGACGAACAGGAAGATCATCGTCGTGCCGTGCATCGTCAGCAGCTCGTTGTAGTGCTCGCCTGACAGCAGCGTGTTGTTGGGCACGCCCAGCTGCACGCGCATCAGCAGCGCCTCGACGCCGCCGAGCCCGAAGAACACGAACGTCGTGACCAGGTACAGAATCCCGATCTTCTTGTGGTCGGTGGTCGTGATCCAATCGACCCACTTCTTCGTCTGCCGCGGCCGCGCGACATCGCGGGCGATCACCTGCGGGACGGGCCGCTTGGCGAGCGGAAGCGTGGCGGGCTCGGCGGTGACTGACATTGGTGGTACTAGCCTCCTAGGTTCCCGCTCGCGGTGAGGATCGCACGCAGCTGCGTGACCTGATCGTTGGCGGCGTTGATCAGGGCGTTCTGACGCGCCAGCCAGACCTTGTAGTCGGCCGGGCTGAGGATGTGAACGATCGCCGTCATCGCGGCGTGGCTGCGCCCGCACAGCTGAGCGCACTGGCCGTGGAACTCGACGGTGTGCCCGGGCGTGCTGGCGTTCGGCGCCTTAAACCAGGTGTACGTCGTGTACCCGGGAACGGCGTCGACCTTGCCGCCGAGCGACGGCACCCACCAGGAGTGGATCACGTCGGTCGACTGGATGTCGAGCACGACGGTCGTGTTCGCTGGCGCGTACATCGTCTGGTAGGAGTACGGCAGCTTGTTCGAGAACGCCCCGTTCAGGCAATTGTTGCCGTAGACGTAGCGCCAGACGAACTGGCGCCCCTGCACGCAGATCGTCACGGTCTTGCCGTTGGGCGGCGTCGGCCGCGTCGTCGAGGCCGACAGCACGAACCCGTTGGCGCTCGAGTTGGGCGGATTGATGATCGCCGGCAGCTTGACGAATGTGACCACCGTCAGCGCCACGAGGATCAGTGCGGCGGCGACCGTCCAGCCGATCTCCAGGCGCGTGTTTCCGTGGATCTGCGCGGCGATCGCGCCCTTCTTGGCCCGGAACTTGTAGACCGAGTAGAGCAGCGCGCCCTCCACGATCACAAACACGATCGCCGCGATGTAGAGGACGATCTTGTAGAGCGACGCGATCTGGTCGGCGTTCGGCGAGCCGCCAGACTTCGGCGTGATGAAGCCGGCGAAGGCGCTGGGTGCGAGCACCAGACCGCTCAGCCCGACGACCGCGAGGGTCAATGCTAGGCGCCTGAGATAGCGGCGACGGCCGCGGCGGGACGGAGCGTCGTTGACGTCGTGGCGCACGGCGCCGCATTCTATTCACGAGGCGGGTCGCTTCGTCTCGCGGGCAGCGACGAGCGCGGCGATCCTATACTGGCGCTCCTTGCGCTCGTCGTGGGGCATCAGAGTGACCGCTTGGACCCTCGTCGCGGCGGGGATTGCGGCACCTCTCGTGCGGCGGCGCCTGCGACTGCACCCGGCCGTCGTGCTCGGCGCCTCGGCCGCAGCGCCGGTGGCCCTGTGCGCGGTCGTCTCGCGCCGGCGGTCGCGAGACGCGGCGCTCGTGGCGCTCAACATGTGGGGCTACCTGGCCGCCTACAAGATGCCCCACGACGACCCGGGACGGCTCGAGGCCAGGGTGCGGATCGACTATCCGGTCGACATCGACCGGATGCTGGGGTTCGGGCTGACTCCGACCCAGCGGCTCCAGCACCGGTTCGCGCAGCCTGGATCGATCAGCGGCTTCGAGCGGGTGCTGGTGTGGTGCCACTGGATGTGGTTCGCGGTACCGCACGCGGCCGTCGGCTACGTGCTGGTCCGCGATCCCGACCGGTTCCCGTCGGCCGCGGTGCGGATGTACGCGGTGTTCGACCTCGGCGCCGTTTTCTACTGGGCGATCCCGACCGCGCCGCCATGGTGGGCCGCCGAGCAGGGCCGGATGGCCGACCGGCGCGTGCCCCGGGTGCGACGGATGATGATCGAGTACGGGGAGCAGTTCTGGGGGGACCGCTGGGACGCCCTCTACGATGTCTTTGGAGGAAATCCGCTAGCTGCCATGCCGTCGTTGCACTTCGCTACGTCTCTTATGGCTGCCCACCTACTCTCTGAGGTGGGTCCGATGGCGGGTGCCGTGGGGTGGACCTATGCCGGGATTCTGGGCTTAGCGCTCGTCTATCTGGGCGAGCACTACGCGGTCGATCTGATCGCCGGCGCTGCGCTGGCGGAGACCGTGCGCACCGGAGCACCTCGGGTCGCGCCGCTGGTCAGGCGCCTGTCATCGATGCTGCAAGCGGTCGAGGCGCGAGCGGCTGACGCATAGTGCTGCCCGCGGGTAGCACAACAAAGAGGCGAAGTGGCCGATCACGCCCCGACTGATCAGCGGGCGCCCGACGCGCCCGAGACCGACGACCTGAACGCCAACGCTCAGGAGGAGATGCCGCGTGCGGTGTTCACGCGCCGGCGACTGCTCGTCTCGGTGCTGTTCGTCGTCTCCACGGTCGCGTTTTTGTACTTCGTGCTCCCGAAGCTGCTGGGCCTCAAGGACACCTGGAACCGGATCGAGCACGGCAACGGCTGGTGGCTGGGATTTGCCGCCGTGCTCGAGGTGATCTCGTTCGCCGGCTACGTCGCGCTGTTCCGCGCGGTGTTCGTGCGCGGCAAGTCGCGAATCGGGTGGCGGGAGAGCTATGAGATCACGATGTCCGGGCTGGCCGCGACGAGGCTGTTCGCGTCGGCCGGCGCCGGCGGGATCGCGCTGACTGCGTGGGCCCTACGCCGCTCGGGGATGGCGCCGCGGATCGTCGCGTGCCGGATGGTCGCGTTCCTCGCGCTGCTCTACGGCGTGTATATGGCGTCGCTGGTGATCGTCGGGCTCGGCCTCTACACGGGCGTGATCCCCGGCGGCGGCTCGTTCGCGCTGACCGTCGTGCCGGCGATCTTCGGGGCGTCGGCGATCGCCGTGTTCCTGGCGGTCTCGATGTTGCCAGGCGACTTCGACCGTCTCGTCAAGCGGTGGACGTCGGGCAAGAAGATCGGCCGCGTGATGGCGCGCCTGGCGACCGCGCCCGCGGCGGCGGCGACAGGCGTGCGGACGGCGATCGACCTGGTCCGCTCCAGAGACCCGTACCTGCTCGGCGCGCCCGTCTGGTGGGGCTTTGACATCGCCGTGCTGTGGGCGTGCTTTCACGCGTTCGGCGCATCGCCGCCCAAGGGCGTGATCATCATGTCCTACTTCCTCGGGATGCTCGGCAACACGCTGCCGCTCCCGGGCGGGATCGGCGGCGTCGATGGCGGCATGATCGGCGCGTTCTCGGCGTTCGGGGTCAACGTCGAGGTCGCGGTCGTGGCCGTGCTCTCCTACCGCGCGCTCGCGTTCTGGCTGCCGACGCTGCCGGGGGCGATCGCCTACCTCCAGTTGCGCCGCACCGTGCAGCGCTGGCAGCAGGAGCCCGCGCCGACTCAGAGCGGAGTGCTCAGCAGAGCCTCCGGGCAGGCTTCATGATGCAATGACCGCCCCGCCGCGATCAATCCTCTAGCTATACTTTATGAAGTGACCGACCAACGAATCGAAAACGTGATCATCATCGGCAGCGGGCCGGCCGGCTACACGGCCGCGCTGTACACAGCCCGCGCCAACCTCGAGCCGCTCGTGGTCGAGGGGTTCGCGTGGGGAGGCCTGCTCCAGCAGACCACCGACGTCGAGAACTACCCCGGGTTCCGTGAGGGGATCATGGGACCCGAGCTGATGCAGCACTTCCGCGACCAGGCCGAGCGCTTCGGCGCGCGCCTGGAGACCGACGACGTCACCCGGGTCGAGTTGTCCGACAACGGCGGCCTGCACAAGGTCTGGGTCGACGACCAGCTGCACCTCGCCAGGACCGTGATTCTGGCGATGGGCGCGCAGCACCGCAAGCTCGACATCCCCGGCGAGAACGAGCTCTCCGGCCGCGGGGTCAGCTACTGCGCGACCTGCGACGCCGCGTTCTTCAAGGAAGCCGCGACCGTGATCGTGGGCGGCGGCGACTCGGCGATGGAGGAGGCGATGTTCCTCTCGAAGTTCGCCTCCAAGGTGGCGATTGTCCATCGTCGCGACGAGTTCCGCGCCTCGAAGATCATGCTCGAGCGGGCTCGCGAGATCCCGAACATCGAGTTCGTCACGCCATACACGATCGATGAGTTCGCGCCATCCGAGGACGGGTCGCTGGGGATTGCGCGCCTGCGCAACACCGAGGACGGCTCCAAGCGCGATCTGCCGATCACGGGCGCGTTCATCGCGATCGGGCACGACCCTCAGTCGCAGCTCGTCCAGGGTCAGGTCGAGACCGACCCGGCCGGGTACGTGATCACGCAGGGCAGGTCGACGCTGACGAAGCTGCCGGGCGTGTTTGCGGCCGGGGACCTCGTCGATCACACGTACCGCCAGGCGGTGACCGCCGCCGGCTCAGGCTGTCAGGCGGCACTCGACGCCGAGTGGTACCTGCGCGACACCCCGCTCCCTTTCGAGGCCGAGGACGTAGCCGGCGCCACCAGCGCTTCCTAGCGCTGCCGCGGTCTTAATAAGGGCAGCGATCCGCTGGGCTCGAGTTACGCGACGGGGCCGACTTGCCCATCGGTAGCGCGAAGTCCTGGGTCCAGGTGGCCGGTCCGGTGGCAAAGCCGCCGATCGCGTGGCGGTTGACGCCTGTCCCGACGTCGCGGTAGGTCGGGCTGAGGATGTTCTGGCAGTGCCCGGTGCTCGCCATCCAGCCGTTGACGACCTGGCGCGGAGTCACGTAGCCGGTGGCGATGTTCTCGCCGGCCGACGACCAGTGAAATCCAGTCGCGGAAATCCGCCCGGCGAAGTTGATGCCGTGCGTGAACTGGTGTGTGGCGACCATCTTGTTGCTCCACGACTGCGCGGAGCTGTCGAGCCGGTCGTCGGCGCGCAGCGCCGGCAGCCCGTGCGCGGCGCGCTCCTCGTTGATCAGGCAGACGACGGCGCTGCGCATCATCGGGATCGCCGAGCGCGTGGCGCGAGTGTTCGCACCAGCGCATCCGCGCGCCTGGTGAGCGGAGACGGCATCGGGAATCCTCGCGCCGGCGGGGGCCGCGATCGCGGGCAACACAATCAGCGCCGCGGAGGCGGCGAGCGAAATCCGGACGCTACGGGCTCTTAGGCCCAGTCCGTCCCCGACAGAGCGAGCAAAACGGTTCTTCACCCTGTGGAGATCGGAGCGGATCGGGGTCGCTAAACCTAATTTTCGATTCTTGCGCAGGTGTTCTATCCAAGGTCGTGCAGAACCCCCCTCGTATTTAGTTCGCCGCAACCCCTACGGCGTGAGCACGATCTTCAGCGCCTCGCGGCGATCGTAAGCCGCATATGCCTCCGGCGCGTGTTCAAGCGGTAAATGGTTGGTGACAAGTGGCGTCGGATCCAGCGAACCCGCTGCGAGCATCCCAAGCACGCGGTCGACGTGTGCGATCACGTTGGCCTGACCGCTTTTGAGCGTCAGTCCCTTGATCCATACGAGCCCCATGTGCAGCTCGCATGGCTCGGCGTAGACGCCGATCGCGACGACCGTACCAGCGTTGCGCGCCAGCCGGATCGCGAGGTCGAGCGCCTGCGGATGCCCGACGGCGTCGATCACAACGTCGACGCCGCGTCCTGCGGTCGCCTGCTTGACGGCGTCGCGCGGGCTCTGCTCGGTCAGGTGCACCGGCGTTGCGCCGAACCTGCCCGCGACCGCGAGCCGGTCCTCGACGGTGTCGATCGCGAGCACGGGTCCGGCCCCGGCCGCGAGTGCGACCTGGACCGCGCACAGGCCGACTGGCCCAAGGCCGAGCACGGCGACGCTGTCGCCGGGCTTGACCCCGCCCTCCGACACGGCGTGGTAGCCGGTGCCCATGACATCGCCCGCGAACAGCGCGACGTCATCTGAGACATGGTCTGGGACCTTGCGCAGAGTCATGTTTGCCATTGGCACGAGCGCCTGCTCAGCCTGGGTTCCCGGTAGATCGCCGAGCGCGGCCCCGTGACCGAACACCCGGGCCCGCTCACACTTATGGTAGGTGCCGCGCAGACAGAAGAAGCACGTGCCGCAGGCCGTGTGAAAGCACCCGAGCACCCTGTCGCCCGACGCCACCCGGGTGACGCCGTCGCCGGCGGCGAGCACCGTTCCCACGAACTCGTGCCCGATCGTGAAGCCGGGCTCGATCTGCACCCGGCCGTGGTAGATGTGCAGGTCCGAGCCACAGACGCCGGTGGCGCTGATCTTCACGACGGCCTCGTCGCGGGCCCCGATCTCGGGCTCGGGCCGGTCCTCGACGCGGACCTCGCCGGGCCCCTGGAAGGTCACGGCTCTCATCGGTGTACTAGTCCTCCTCCTCGTAGACGAAGAAGCCCTCGCCGGTCTGGCGGCCGAGCCTCCCCGACCACGCGAGCTGTCGCAGGGCCGGCGCGGCGCGGTAGCGGTCCTCGCGCAGCTCGTCGGCTAGCCCGTCGAGCACGGCGAGCACGTGGTCGAGTCCGATCCGGTCGGCCCAACCGAGCGGCCCGCGCGGATGGCTGAGTCCGTGGACCATGCCCGCATCGATGTCAGGCGCGCTGCCGACGCCCTCGCCGAACGCGAACGCGGACTCGTTGATCACCTGGCAGACGATCCGTCCGAGCACGAGCCCGGGGGCGTCCCGCACCCAGACGGTGTGCTTGCCGAGCGTCGCAAAGAACCGCTCGGCGGCGCTCGCCGCAGACGCTGCGCTGTCGGGGCCGCGGGTCAGCTCAACGAGGCTCGAGTCGGCGACCGGTGGCAGCGCGTGGAAGCCGATGGCGCCCCCTTCGGGGTCGAGCACCGCAAGCGAGCCGGCCGCGCAGCAGACCGCCTGCGGGCCACCCTGAAGCGGCGCCTCGGGCTCGTCGCGGCCGGTCAGGTCGAGGATCAGGAACGGCGCGTCGCGATCGGTGGCCTCGGCGGGGCCGGCGACCTCCCAGCCTGCATCGGCGGCCGCCACCGCGAGTTCGAGCGCGAGCTCTGACTCGCCGGCGATCACGATCAGGCCGTCGCCGCCGCCGCGCGAT
Organism: Solirubrobacteraceae bacterium; assembly: GCA_036490775.1. Classification (GTDB taxonomy): domain Bacteria; phylum Actinomycetota; class Thermoleophilia; order Solirubrobacterales; family Solirubrobacteraceae; genus Palsa-465. Next base: position 32,361 of record DASXDD010000084.1, read on the forward strand.
GGCGGCTCCGGGTCGGGCGGGCGGTGCTCGTCGGCGCTGTAGTCATAGAAGCCACGGCCGGACTTACGGCCCAGCCTGCCTGCGGCGACGGTGCGGACGCTGATCGGCGACGGGCGCCAGCGCGGCTCGCCGAAGCTCTGCTCATAGAACGAGCGCGCCACGTCGAGTCCGACGTCGACGCCGACGAGGTCCATCAGCTCGAACGGCCCCATCCGGAAACCGCCACCGAGCCTGCAGATCCGGTCGATCTCCTCCAGCGGAGCGATCCGCTCCTGGAGCAACCGCAGCGCCTCCAGCCCGAACGGTCGGTTGCAGCGGTTGACGAGGAAGCCGGGGCCGTCGGCGGCGTCGATTACGTGCTTGCCCATCGCCTCGCCGGCGGCGCGGGCGACCGCGAGCGCCGGCTCGCCGGACTGCTCGCCGGCGACGACCTCGAGCAGCGCCATTAACGGCGCGGGGTTGAAGAAGTGCATGCCGACCACGCGCTCTGGGCACTTGGCGGCGCCCGCGATCGCCGTCACCAGCAGCGAGGAGGTGTTGGACGCGAGCACACACTGCTCGGAAACGACCTCCGCCGACAGCTTGGCGAACAGTTCGCGCTTGAGCTCGAGGCGCTCGGGCGCCGCCTCGATCACGAGCTCGCACGGAGCGAGGTCTGACAGCGTCGCAGCCGGCTCGAGCCGCGCGGCCGCCGCGGCGGCATCCTGCTCGCTCCAGCGTCCGCGAGCGGCGCCGCGCTCGAGGTGTCGCTTGATCTGCTCGATCCCGCGCTCGAGCGCCTCGGGCATCGGGTCGTGCAGCAGCGTCCGAGCGCCCGACAGACATCCGAGCTGGGCGATCCCGGCGCCCATCGTCCCGGCGCCGGCGACGCCGATCGTGGCCGGCGGCTGAGCTTCGCTCACGCGGGGACGAGCGCGTTGATCCCGGTCAGCGCGCGGCCGATGATCAGCTTCTGGATCTGCGAGGTGCCCTCGTAGAGGGTGGTCACGCGCACGTCGCGGAAGTAGCGTTCGACTGGGTAGTCGTCAACGTAGCCAGAGCCGCCGTGGACCTGGATCGCAGTGTTGGCGCAGTTGACCGCCGCCTCGGTCGCGAATAACTTGGCGATCGACGTCTCGGTCGTGTTCGGCTTGCCAGAGTCCTTCAGGTAGCCGGCGCGCCAGACCAGCATCCGGGCGGCGTCGGTCTGCAGCTTGATGTCGGTCAGCATCTCCTGCACGAGCTGGAAGCTCGCGATCGGGCGGCCGAACTGCTGGCGCTCCTTGGAGTACTTGACCGAGGCGTCGAGGCAGCCCTGGCAGATGCCGACGCAGCCAGCGGCGACGCTGTAGCGCCCGGAGTCGAGCGAGCTCATCGCGACCTTGAAGCCGTCGCCGACCTCGCCCATCATGTCGTCGTCGCTGCACTCAACGTCGTCGAGCGCGATCTCGGCGGTGTCGGAGCCCCGCAGGCCCATCTTGTGGTGGATCTCCGAGGGCTTGAAGCCCGGCTGGTCGGTGTCGACCAGGAAGCACGCGAGGCCGCGGTGCCCCTTCTCCGGATCGGTCTGGGCGAAGATCAGCGCGACCTTGGCGTAGTTGCCGAGCGAGATGAACATCTTTGAGCCGTTGAGCACCCAGCCAGAGTCGGTTTTGCGCGCGCGCGTCTTCTGGTTGGCGGCGTCAGAGCCGGTGTCGGGCTCGGTCAGGCCGAAGCAGCCGAGCCAGTCACCCGAGCAGAGCTTGGGCAGGTACTTCTGCTTCTGCTCCTCGGTTCCCCAGCGCAGGATCCCCGAGCACACGAGCGAGGTCTGGACCGAGATCACGGTGCGCATCGCCGAACAGCCGCGGCCTACCTCCTCGACGACCAGGCCGTAGGTCAGGTAGTCAAGTCCGGCGCCGCCGTACTCGCGCGGCACGATTGCGCCGAGGTAGCCCTGGTCGGCGATCTTTCGGACCAGATCGAGGTCGAAGTGCTCGTTGCGATCGTTCTCGCGCGCGCGCTCGACGATCTCCTTATCGGTGAAGTCACGCGCGGTCTCGCGGACCAAGCGCTGCTCGTCTGTGAGTTCGAAGTCCATAGCGCGGCACGCTAGCGCAGTAGCTCGATGCGGCCGCACCTCAGGCGAGGCACACTTACCGCGATGGCACCGCAGACCAGATACGTCAAGAGTGGCGATCTGTACATCGCCTACCAGGTGATCGGTGACGGCCCGATCGACCTCGTCTACGTGCCGAGCTGGATCTCGCAGGTCGAGCACTATTGGGACGAGCCGACCGTCGCCAAGTACTTCAGGCGGCTCGCGTCGTTCTCACGGCTGATCATGTTCGACCGCCGCGGCTCGGGTCTGTCGGACCCGATGCTGGGGACGCCGACGCTCGAGGAGCAGATGGACGACGTCGTCGCGGTGATGGACGCGGCCGGCTCCGAGCGCGCGGCGGTGTTCGCGTGGCTCGAGGGCGGCGCGATGGCGGCGCTGTTCGCGGCCACGCACCCGGCGCGAACGCGCGCGCTCGTGCTCTACGAGGCGATGCCGCGGATGTCGTGGGCGCCGGACTACGACTGGCCCCCGACCCGCGAGCAGCGCCAGGCAAGCCTCGACGCGGCGCAGTGGGGTGACGGCTCGCGGATCCTCGCCCTGTCGCCGAGCTCGGCCACGAACCCGCGGCTGATCGAGTGGTTCGGACGGCTCGAGCGGCTGTCGGCCAGCCCGGGAACGGCCCGCAAGCTGATGATGATGAACGCCGACGTCGACGTCCGGGCGGTGCTCCCGTCGATCTCGGTGCCGACGCTCGTCGTGCACCGCATGGGCGACCGGTTCATCGACATCCGCCACTCGCGTTACTTCGCCGAGCACATCCCGGGCGCCCGGTTCATCGAGCTCCAGGGCGCCGAGGTGTTCTCGTTCGGAACCGAGCAGGACTCGCTGCTGGACGAGATCGAGGAGTTTCTCACCGGCGCCCGGCAGGCGCCCCACCCAGAGCGCGTGCTCGCGACCGTGATGTTCTCCGACATCGTCGGCTCGACCAGCGCGGCCGCGGAGCTCGGCGACAGGCGCTGGCGCGAGGTGCTCGGGTCGATCGAGGACACCGTCACCCGCCACCTCTCTAACCACCGCGGGCGCGCGATCAAGTCGCTGGGCGACGGCTTCCTGGCGACGTTCGACGGGCCCGCACGCGGGATCCGCTGCGCGACCGCGATCCGCGATGCGATCCGAGACCAGTTCGGGCTCGAGGTCCGAAGCGGCCTTCACACCGGCGAGATCGAGGTGATCGGCTCAGACGTCGGTGGCATTGCCGTGCACATCGGCGCTCGCGTCGGCGCGAGCGCAGGTCCCGGCGAGGTGGTCGTCTCTGGAACGGTCAAGGACCTTGTCGTCGGGTCCGGGATCGCTTTTGACGACCGCGGCGAGCACGAGCTTCGAGGCGTGCCGGGGCAGTGGCGGCTGTGGGCCGTGGCCGCCTAGCCACGACCCACAACCAAATCCTGCTAGGAGGCCGGCGGCAGCGTCGCCACGGGCGCCGGAGCGACCGTGATCGTCACCGGCGGCGAGGCGGACCCGACGTTCGTCCCGTCGCCCAGGATCCGGGCGCGGAACACGGCGGTGCCGGAGTTGCCGAACTTCCAGGCGAACTGGTAAGTCGAGTCAGACCTGACCCTACGCACCTCGACGGCGTGGAACTTGCCGTCGGCGCCCTGACGTTCGAGGTAGATCAGCTCACCGGCCTTGTCGGGAGTGACGGTTCCGGTGAACGTCACCACCTGACCGACCTGAGTGCTGGTCGCGCTCGGCGCCATCGTCACCACGTCCTGCACGCCCTCGAATAGGCGAGCGCTGTGGCGGTTGGGCGGCAGTGTGGTCTTGACGAGGTACATCGTGTTGCTCGTCGGGCTCACCGGGAAGCTGTAGCTCCCGTCATCGCCCGTGGTGGTCGCCGCGCCACACGTGAACTGGTTCTGCTGCGGAGTACGACTGCAGAGGTTCACCGCGGTGTCGGGTTCGGGCGTCGTCGTGCCCGGCTTGTCCAGCGTCCCGGAGATCGTCGCCGGCTGACCGAAGCCAATGATCGGCGACGAGCTGTTGATCGTGAAATCAGGGATCTGAGCCTGCTGAACAGTGACCGTGACGGGATCCGACTCGCCGCGGTTGTTGCGCGGGTCCCCGGGGAACACGGCCCGGACGACCCGGTCGCCCGGCGTGCGCCAACGCTGGCTGATCGAGAAGTTCGACGCGGCGTCCAGCCGGCCGACCTTGACCGTGTGCCAGGTGGTGCCGTTGGCGTTCTGCACCTGCAGCAGGACGCGCTGGAACCGGTGATCCGGCGTCACATGGCCGGAGAACACGATCGGGTGATTCGTGTCAGTGGAGGTGACGCTGGAAGCGAGCGTGACCAGCGCCTGAACGCGCTCGTGCACCGTACGGCTGTGCGTGTGCCCCGGACCACGCACGAACCAGCTGCGCCTCGTGAGCACGACCCCTTCGGCACGGGTGAACTCGTAGAACCCGTGTGAGTCCGTCGTTGCTCTCCCGATCAGAGTGAATCGGGGGAAGCCCGCCAGCCGGTGGTACAAGAGAATCGGCTGGCTGGCGATGTCAGTGCCCCTGAGCTGACCGTAGATCAAGACTCCCTCACCGGCGAGAATCGGATTCGGGGTGGCGTTGATCGTCAGGCCGCGGTTGTGCCTGGGTGCTGCGTTTGCGACGGCCGGAGCAGCAATAACCAAAATCGCTGCCAGCATCGATGCGAGCGCGACGAGGCGCGGGCGCATGGAGGCCCTCCTTTCCCAACGAGGTAGATAGTCCTCAGCGCTTTACCCGGCCATCGCGCGGAGGTGGTTGCGCCCATCTCAACACGGGCGCCGTCGGGAAAGTTGCGGTTAGTCGCTGGTGCCCGGGAAATTCAGTGCACGGCTGACGGTGAAGGCTCCTGCGAGGTGCGAGCCTTCCACTCGTTGAGGCTGATCAGAGCGCCGTCGATCACCCGGTCGACGAACTGCTTGCTGTCGTTCAGGCGCGGGAACGGAGTGTCGGGAACCGGCACCTCGAGGAACTCACACAGCGGCTCCCAGCCCTCGGTGACGCTCCACACGAGCAGTCGCTCGGCCGGCACCGTACGCATGACTTCCTCGTGGTGGCGCTCCATCCCCTCGAGCAGCCGGTCGGGGTCGGCCTGCTCGGGCGCGAACGATCCCTGGTCCTTCCACAGCATCCCGTCGATCATCCGCAGGTACTCGTGCCAGCCGGGATCGACTTGGGCGCGCGCGTCGGAGATGTGGCGCATCAGCGATTCACCGTGGCGGACGGCCCAGACCGTGTCGCGCATGCTGCGCTCCCAGGCCTCCGGGTCGCGCACGCTGAGCAGCACCTTCGCGTCGGGGTAGGCGTCCATCAGCTCTTTGTAGAAGAAGCCGCCGGGCCAGTCGACGGTCGACTCGAACCCGTCGAACAGCTCAGACCACGGAGCATCGCCGTCGAGCGCGCGGTTCCAGACCGTCGCCTGCGGCAGGTCGGCCAGCACGTTGACCATGTGGTAGCACGGCCCGATCCCGACCATCTCCAGGGCGATCTTCTGCGAAAGCGTCCCGGTGCGCGGGAATCCTGCTCCAATCAACTTCACGTGTCGTGCTCCTTGTGGTCGTGGTGTCTTAGTCCTGGGGGGTGGGATCGGCCAGGATCCGCAGGACCGTGTCGACCGCCTCGGCGACGTTCAGCTCGGGAGTCAGCTCGAGGTCGGGCGAGGTCGGCGGTTCGTATGGGTCGTCGACGCCCGTGAAGTTATCGAGCCTGCCCGCATTGGCCTTGGCGTACATGCCCTTGGGGTCTCGCTCTGAGCACGTCTCGAGCGGCGTGTTGACGAAGATCTCGACGAACTGCAGGCCGTCGGCGTGGTGCTGGTCACGCACGCGCCGTCTGACCGCCTCGTAGGGCGACACGAGTGCGACGACCGCGACGGTGCCGGCATCGGCGAGCAGGCGCGCCAGGTCGCCGACCCGCTGGACGTTGCGATCGCGATCGGCTCGGGTGAACCCGAGGTCGCCGCAAATCCCCCGCCGCAGCTGGTCGCCGTCGAGCAGATAGGCGCTGCGGCCCTGCTCGAGCAGGCGCAGCTCGAGCGCCGATGCGACCGTCGTCTTGCCGGCTCCCGGGAGTCCGGTGAACCACACGGTCGCCCCTTGGGCGCCGAGTAGCTCCCAGCGCTGGCCACGGGTGGCCTGCCGGTCCTGCCTTGTCACGTTCGGGCTGATCTCGACCGTGGCCTGCTTGGAGGGTTGATAGTGCGCGCGTCGTGCGCCGACGCACTGATCGCGGTCACGATAGTGCAAGCAGCGGCCGGGTACCGGCACCAGGCGCGCCGACGGGGACCGGTCAGCTGCCCGCTCGGCGCCTGCCAACGACCTCGACAGTCACCTGCCACGGCAATAGACTCAGCCGCCGGTGGACGCATTTGCCGTAGTGATCCTGGGCGGTCTGATCGCCATTGGCCTGTGGATGTGGCTGCTGGGCAAGTACTACCCCGGCAGCGGACTCGAGCAGCTTGGCCTGAGGTCCGCCCGCGAGATCACCGAGACGCGCGAAGCGCTCGAGGCAGAGGATCTCGAGCAGATGATCGCCGCGCGCAACGCCCGCCGGCGCGCGAGGGGCGAGCCTGAGGTGAGCGCCGCCGAGTACGAGCTGGGGGTCGCCAACGACATCCACGATCAGCGCCGCAGGCAGGAGCAGTACATGGCCGACCGCGAGCTCGACGAGCTGCTCGAGGTGACCAACGCGCACCGCCGCAAGCGCGGCCTGCCCGAGAGGACTCGCGCCCAGGCGCGCGAGGAGTTCGGCGGCGGCACGTCGTCGGGGAGCTGACCCGCCGCGCCGGACGGCGGCCGGGCGGTTCCTGGATGGCGCGCTGCCTGATCATCGGCTGCGGCTGCCGAGGGCAGTCGCTCGCGCGCGAGCTGGTCGCTCGCGGTCACGCGGTCCGCGCCACGACACGAGACCCCGGCCGGGTCGACGCGGTCGCGGCAACTGGCGCCGAGCCGATCGTCGGCGACCCCGACCGGGTCGGGACGCTTGCGCCTGCCTTAGAGCATGTGGCCGCGGCGTGCATCCTGTTGGGCTCGGCGGCCGGCAGCCCGGAGGCCATCGCCGCGCTGCACGGCAGCCGGCTCGACATGCTGCTCTCTCGGATGCTCGACTCGACCGTGCGCGGGATCGTTTACGAGGCCTCGGGCACGGTTGAGCCTGAGGTCCTCGCCGCCGGCGCGCAACGGGTGCGGGCGTTCTGCGAGGACTCGCTGATTCCCTACGCGCTGCTCGACGGCGACGGCGCGTGGCCCGCCGCCGGCGCGGACGCGGTCGACCGCGTGCTCGCCGGCCTCTAGCGGAACTCGGGGGCGCTCCAGCCGGGCAGCACGTCAGGCAGCCCGTCGCTGACCCGGTCGGGGAAGTTGGGCTCGCGCTTCTCCAGAAATGAGGTGACGCCCTCCTTCGCGTCGGCCGACTGCCCGCGGTAGAACAGCCCGCGCGAGTCGGCGCGGTGGGCGATCATCGGGTGCTCGGCGCCGAGCATCGTCCACATCAGCTTGCGGGCGAGCGCGACCGACACCGGCGCGGTGTTGCCGGCGATCTCGCGTGCCAGCGAGCGGGCCGCGTCGAGCAGCTCGCCGGCCGGGTGCAAGCTGCGAACGAGTCCGGCGTCCAGTGCCTCCTGGGCGCCAAACACGCGGCCGGTCGCGACCCACTCCATCGCGCGGCTGATCCCGACCGCTCGCGGCAGAAACCAGCTCGAACACGCCTCAGGGACGATCCCGCGGCGAGCGAAAACGAACCCGATCCGTGCCTCCTCGGCGGCCAGCCGGATGTCCATCGGCAGCGTCATCGTCGCGCCCACCCCGACCGCCGGCCCGTTGATCGCGGCGATCACGGGCTTGGTGGACTCAAACACGCGCAGCGTGAACTGCCCGCCTCCGTCACGCGGGACGGGGCCTTCGGATTCGCGCTGGCGGTAGTCGAACGTGCCGCCGCCGCCCGCGAGGTCGGCGCCGGCGCAAAAGCCGCGTCCGGCGCCGGTGACGATGATCACGCGGACCCCGTCGTCTGCGTCGGCGGCGTCGAACGCCGCGATCAGCTCATTGCCCATCGTCGGCGTCCAGGCGTTGAGCCGGTCAGGGCGGTTGAGCGTGATCGTCAGCACACCCTGGTCCACGTCGGTCGTTATCTGCTCGAACTCCATCAAGCGCTCCTCGGTCGGGTCACGGTCGGCGGATGGTAGGGTCGCGACGTGGACCCGCGCACGTTCCTGCCCGGGCCGGCGCTCGCGGTCGCGAGCCCACCTGCGATCGGCGACGCCGCGCCGCAGCTGCCCGTTTCGCCCGTGCCGCGACAGCCAGCGATCGTGGCGTTCCTGAGGCATACCGGCTGTCCGTTCGCCGAGGTGACGCTGCGGGCGCTGCGCGATCGCGCCGCTGGGTCTGCTGTGCAGTGGCTGGCCGTGAGCCACGCGCCGGCGGACGCGACGCAGCGGTGGCTGGACGGAATCGGCGGGGCCGGCGGCGTACAGGTCGTAAGCGATCCGTCTCGAGTGTCCTATGCGGCGTGGGGGCTTGGGCGGACGAGCGTCGGTCATTTCCTTGGGCGGCGCTCGCTCGGGGCGGCCGCCTCGCTGGCGCGCACGGGGATCCGCAACTCGCATCCGACCGGGACGCGCTGGCAGTCGGCCGGGACGTTCGCGCTTGACGTCGCAGCCGTCGTGCGCTGGCGTCATCTGCCCGGGCACGCCGGCGAGCTTCCGGACCTCGGTGCGGCCGTGGCGGCGATCTCGTGATCGTGTCGCGCCTCGACGAGCCGCCGGCCGAGCTCGAGCTCCGTACCGGCTGGGCGGTCAAGCCGGAGGGCGCGTGCCGGGACGACGTCTGCGTGCCGCTGGCGCGCCCGTTTGACCTGTGCGACCTCGCGCGGCGGCTCGGGATGGAGCTCGTCAACGACGCCGACCACGGCCTCTGGGCGCTCGGCCCCGAGTCAGGAGGGCCCGCGCTGAGCAGCGCGCGGCTTCCCGAGATCGTGCTGCCGGATCGCAACGGCGAGGATTTCGAGCTGCGATCGCTGCGCGGTACGAAGATCTGCATGATCGCCTGGGCGTCGTGGTGAGGATGCCGCTTCGATCTGCCCGGGTGGCGGAGATTGCGCGAGGAGCTTCATCCGCAGGGACTTGAGGTGGTGACGGTGGCGCTCGACACGGGCGGCGCCGACGCGGCCGGGCCGTGGATCGACCGCGCGAAGACGACACACCCGGCGCTGATCGACTCCGCGCACATGCTCGACGAGCTGCTCGGCGTCGTCAACGTTCCGACCGGGATCTGGATCGACGAGCAGGGGATGATCGTGCGCCCGCCCGAGCCCGCGTTCCCGTGGCGGCCGCGAACGCTGCCCGACGAGCTGCTCGCACAGCTCCCAGCGATCGCCGTGCAGCAGCTCGAAGAGGCCGCGAAGATGCGGATCGAGCCCGAGGCGTACGTCGCTGCGCTACGTGACTGGGTCGCAAACGGCGACCGCTCGCCGTATGCGCTTGCGCCCGATCAGGTGATCGCGCGCTCGCGCCCGCGCTCGCCGGACCAGTCGCGGGCTGCCGCGAGCTTCGAGCTCGGACAGCATCTGCATCGCGCCGGGCACTCAGACGACTCTGTGGCGTGGTTTCGCGAGGCACATCGACTCGCGCCCGACAACTGGACCTACAAGCGCCAGGCGTGGACGCTCGCCGACCCGCTTCAGGGCGAGACGGCCGAGTACGAATCCGACTGGCTGAGCGACGTGCGCCGGATCGGCGCCGAGAACTACTACCCGCCGCTCGAGCTCTGAGCCGGCGGCCGGCCGTTCGCGTCCAGCAGCGGCGTGATCCGGTCGAACAGGTCGGCGAGGATCCGCGCGGTCGCGCCCCAGATCAGATGATCGCCGACGAGGTAGGTGTCGGTCCGGATCGGCAGCCCGCGGCGCACCAGCCGCCGGCGGCCGTAGCCGGCCAGCAGGTCGCTCAGCGACAGCTCCAGCACCTCGGCGACCTCGCCCGCGCTCGGCGTCCACGCGCGGCCGGCCTCGATCATCCCGACGAACGGATACACCGCGTAGCCGGTCGCGATCGTCGGGGTCGGCTGCAGCGCGCCGAGCACCTCGACCGCGTCGGGCGGCAGCCCGATCTCCTCCTCGGCCTCTCGCAATGCCGTGGCGAGCAGGTCGCGCTCGCCCTCGTCGTACCGGCCACCCGGAAACGAGATCTCACCGGGATGGCGGCGCAGGTCGGCGCGGCGCTCGGTGAACACGGCGTGCAGCTCACCGCCGGATTCGTAGAGCGGGACGAGCACCGCGGCGTCGGTGCGCCCCCGCACGTCGATCTCGAGCGCGTCGCCGACCGAAAGCAGCACGCCCCGCATCGCCTCCGGGATCGTGTGTGTGTGAGAGGCCACGGCCTGACTATATTCGCGGGCGATGGACGCTCTGCTGGTCATCGATGTGCAGAACGACTTCTGCGCGGGCGGGGCTCTGGAGGTCGCCGACGGCGACGCGGTCGTCGCGCCGATCAACCAGCTGGCGGCGGATGCGGCGTTCGTCGTCGCCACGCGTGACTGGCATCCTGGCGACCACGGGTCGTTTGCAGCGAGCGGCGGACCATGGCCGGTCCACTGTGTCCAGGACACGCCCGGCGCCGCGCTGCACTCCGGGATCGACACAGCGCTGATCGATGGCGTCGTCGACAAGGGCCAGGAACGGGGGCTCGAGGGCTACTCGGGGTTTGAGGGCACCGAGCTCGAGCAGCTGCTGCGAGAGCACGACATCGACACGGTGCACGTCGCCGGACTGGCGCTCGACTACTGCGTCAAGGCGACGGCGCTCGATGCCAAGCGAGCGGGGTTCGACGTGGTCGTACACCGAGGTGCGACGCGCGCGGTCGACGTGCGGGTCGGCGACGGCGACCGGGCGGTCGAGGAACTGCGACTCGCCGGGGTCGCGGTCGTTGACTGAGCTGGCCGGGAAAGTCGCGCTCGACCGTCGCCGAGATCGTCGCCGCCGAGATCGGGTCGGCGGGGGGAGTCGCGCAGACGTTCGGCGCCGACCTCTCCGACGCGCGGGCGCCGGCCCGGCTGGTGTCAGACGTGGAGAGCGTTTTGGACGCGTCGACATCGTCGTCGCCAACCACGGGCTCGCGACCGTGGCGTCGCTCGACGAGGTCGACGCGGAGCTGTTCGACCGGGACCCTGGCGGTGAACCTTCGCGCGCCGTTCCTCCTCGCCCAGGCAGCGCCTGCGGGCATGCGCGAGCGTGGCTTCGGACGGATCCTGTTCGTGTCCTCGACCGCGGCCTATCGCGGTGGGGTCGTCGGGCCGCACTACGCCGCCTCGAAGTCCGGACTGCACGGGCTCGCACAGTTCCTCGCGAGCCGTGCCGGCGAGCCCGAAGAGGTCGCGGATCTGGCGGTCGCGCTCCTACGAAACGGGTACGTGACCAGCCACGTGTTCAGCGTCGATGGGGGATGCACCCGGGGTAGCCCGGGTGGCGGGGCTGTGGCCCCCGTCAGGTGGCCGCGCTCAGGTTGCCGCGCTCAGGTTGCCGCGCTCAGGTGGCGGCGGGCGCGACCATCTCGACCCGCTCGGTGAAGATGACCTCGCCGTCGAGGGTCCGGTGAACCGGGCACTTCGCGGCAATCACCTGGAGCCGCTCAGCCTGCTCCTCGGAGCAGTCGGCGGGTAGGCGCAGCGTGGTCTTGAAGTTCGTCGGACAGCCCCGCTCCGCCGGGGCGTACTCGCACTGAACCTCAACCTGGCCGATGTCCCAGCCCTTGCGCTTGGCGTACATCTCGATCGTGACGGCCGTGCAGGACGCGAGCGCCGCGGCGAGCAGCTCTTGTGGGCTCGGGCCATCGTCCTCGCCCCCACGGTCCGACGGCTCATCGGCCAGCAACTGGTGCTGGCGAATGTCGATCCGGTGGGTGAATGCTGTCCGTGCGGTACGGCGTGCTGTGGCCTTCATGCTTGTCCCTTAGTTTCGGAGTGCGCCTATATCTGATCGTAGCGCCGGCCCGTGAGCTACCCGGACGGCTGCCGTGCCTATCCGGCCAACGAGTTGAACACGAGCCCGGTCGGCACCTTCGGGAAGAAGTATGTCGATTTAGGAGGCATGCTCTCGCCGGTCTCGGCGACTGCCTGGACCTGCTTCACCGGGGTCGGCGCCATGAAAAACGCGGCGTCGTACTCGGCGCTCTGAACGAGCTCGAGCGCCTGTTCGAAGTCGCGCGCGTAGCCGAGGCCGGCGAGGTGGTCGATGTCGTCGTCGGTCATCTCGAGCGCTCCCTTCAGGATCAGCGCCTCGAGCACGGCGGTGTCGAGCCGCCGGTAGGGCTCGGCGTGGCCCGGCAGCGCCCGGTCAGCGATCGCCGGGTCCTTCAGCGTCAGCATCCACGGCTGCTTGAAGTGGGCGTCGATGTAGCCGAACCGGACTTGGTCGCCGTAGGCCGGGACCAGCTCGTCGGTGCTGTCGAGCCGTTGCAGGTCGAAGTCCCGCTTGAGCGCCGTGCCGAGCGTCTCGTACTGATCGGGTCGCAGCCCTCTGAGGAGGCGGTGAGTGGGGAACACCGTGAGGCCGGGGTCCTCGAGCGCGACGAGGCACATCAGTACGTAGCGGTGCGGTCCCTCGCCGCCGATCTCGTCGGCGTAGACGCGCGCGGTCTCGTAGCGGTGATGGCCGTCGGCGATCAGCAGCTCGACGTCGGCAAGCGTGCGCTTGGCCGCCTCGATCGCGCCGCCGTCGTCGACGCGCCAGATCCGGTTGACCGTGCCGTCGTCGTCGGTCGCCGTGGCCCACGGGTCGCTCGTCATGCGCGGTTCGAGCGCACCCCAGGCGCCGCTCGACGGATCGGAGAACAGGCTGAAGATCGGTGAGAGGTTCGCCTTGGTCGCGCGCGTGAGCCGTAGGCGGTCCTCCTTGGGGCCGGGGTGGGTGCGCTCGTGCGGGCGGATCCGGCCGGCGCCGTAATCCTCGACGCGCACGCGCGCGAGAAAGCCCCGGCGGGTGCGGCGCCGGCCGTCGGGCCCGGTGTAGTCCTGTTCGAGCGGCCACAGCGCCGGCTGCTCGTCCTGCACGATTACGCCCTCGCCGCGCCACTGGTCGAGCAGGCTCGCGGCCTCGGCGTACGGATCCTCGCCGACCGGTAGGTCGATCCCGACGACGTTGTAGGGCGACCGGGCCTCTAACTCGGCTCGCTGCCCTGAGTCGATCACGTCGTAGGGCGGAGCGACGACCTGCTGCAGCCCCCCGGTCTTGTCGAGGTCGTAATGCAGCGCGCGAAGCGGTTCGATCTCGGCCACTTGGGGCGAGGCTACTCGACGGGAGAGATGGGCGACGCGTCGGGCTGGCAAGTTATCAAAAAAGTTGCAATTTCCAGGGAAGTTCCGTCCGACAGTTGTGCGAACATACGTTCGTGTCGGAAACCACGAACGCCCCGGAGGAGAGATGGCCTACCCCGCATATCTGCGAGCCCGCGCACGCGAGCTTCGCATCACCAAGCATCTGTCGCTCAACGAGCTCGCCGAGCGGTTGGCGCTGCCGAAGACCACCGTCTACTACTGGATCAAGGACCTGCCGCTGGGACGGGACCGCCGCGAGTCGCCTCAGAACGGCACCAGGTCGATGCAGGCGAAATATCGTCGTCTGCGTGAGGCGGCCTACGAACAGGGCCGCGCCGAGTTCGACGACCTGATCCTGCAGCCGACGTTTCGGGATTTCGTCGTGCTGTACATCGCGGAGGGGTACAAGCGCAGCCGGAACACGGCCTCGCTCTGTAACTCAGACCCCGGCGTCGTGGCGCTCGCGGCCGGCTGGCTGCGGCGCCTCTCGGGCCGAACGCCGACCGTCAGCGTCCAGTACCACGCCGACCAGGACAAGGACGCCCTCCGTGCGTTCTGGGCCGAGACCCTCGACGTCGATCCGGTCGAGATCCGCTTTCACCCGAAGACGAACAGCAGCGAGCTTCGAACCAGGACATGGCGATGCGCACATGGGGTCGCCGCGGTGGCCATCCACGACACGCTGTTGCGGGCGAGATTGCAGGCCTGGATCGACGGTGTGGTTGCGGGCTGGGTCTAGACTCCCGACACGCGGCGGGGCGTGGCGCAGCCTGGTAGCGCGCGGCCTTTGGGTGGCCGAGGTCCCCGGTTCAAATCCGGGCGCCCCGATTTCGTACGGTAACGGTCTCTAGTTCGAATCCAGCGAGCTAGTGGCCGTGCCGACCCCGCGGCGCCCCCGTCGGCAACCCCCGCAGCAGCCGCGAGAACATGCCCTTCAGCGTGTCCTTGCCGTAGGCGTGGCTGCCGTCGTCCATCGTCAGGACCGCAACCGAGACGCGCGCGCAGCCGCGGACGAGCAGCACGACCTGGTGGTCGATCAGCCCGGTACCCGAGCCCCAGCCGCCCTTGAAGTAGAGCTTCCAGCCCTTTGGCGCGACCTCGCCGATCCCCCAGCGCTGCGACGGCGTGACGCTCGCCAGCAGTCGCAGCGCGTACGCGCGGTGGAGGCTCGGGATGAAGCTGTCGATGTGCAGGAAGAACTTCGTCTGGTCTCGAGCGGTGATGTGCGACTCGCCCCAGATCGCCGCCGGCTCGAAGCTCGTCATCCCGACCCGATGCGCGAGCGCCGACAGGCCCGAGTTGCCGACGATGCTCCGGACCTCGGTCGCGGCGTCGTTGTCGGACACCTCAATCATCGGGTCGAGCAATGCGCGATCGCGGCTGGTGAGGTCACGGCCGGCGACCGACGACTGGTCGAGGTAGGCGACGAGCAGCATCGCCTTGAGCACGCTCGCCGACCACTCGACGTGGTCGGGCCGGTAGCTCCAGAACCGCCGCTCGGTCCGGACGGCGAACGCGATGTCGCCGATCCTCGTGCGCTTGTATGCGAGCGCCGCACGCATGTCCGGGTGCCACACGTCGCCGAGCGGCTTGCCGACCCCCGGCACGACGCAGCGCGTCCCCGCACCAGCGGCCGTCGACCGAGCGACCGTGCCGCCGGCGATCGGAGCGCCAACGCCCAGCACGGCAAACGCGCTGCCGGCCAGCACGGCGCACGCCAGCCGCCTGGACCTGGCGAGATGCTTGAACACGCCGCACAGTGTTACGCCTGATCAGGCGTCCCGGCCTCACTACAGTCTGGCCGCGAGCCCCCGTAGCTCAGCTGGATAGAGCGACGGCCTTCTAAGCCGTGGGTCGCAGGTTCGAGTCCTGCCGGGGGCGCTGGGGCGTCGGGCAGAAAACGCTGGAAAAGGCCTGCAAATATGGCCATTATAGATCGGAGCGCCTTTCGAGGGGCGCGAGCGGCTTCCGGCCGTTTCCGGCGCTCGCTGAAGGATTCGTGGCCCATGTGCGGCTCATTTGCCGACTTCGCGCGCGAGCCCGCCGTGCAGTTGCGCGTTGTCCTTCCCGGGTGAACAGACGGCGAGGGACCGCGGGCGTGCGCGCGGTCGGCGCGGGGACTCCGGCGCTGCCGTGTCGCCAGACGCTCAAGTGAGCCGCAACTGATGCCGGCGGGACGGTCAAGTCCCCGTCGAGCTTGCGACTGCACAGCTTTTGCAAATTTGGCAGTCCAGCTATTCTTCCACTCGTCATGGCGGGCACCGAGCTTCTCACGGTCTCTCAGGCGGCCGAGGCACTGAGCGCCTCGAGCCAGACGATCCGCAATTGGATCCGGGGTGACCGGCTCCACGGCGTCAGGATCGGGAACCGGTTCTTGATCCCTCGCGAGGAGATCGAGCGGATGCGCGGAGGCGTATTCGCGGTCACCGGCGAGAGTCCGTGGGACTTCGACGAGAGTGAGCCAGGACAGCCGCTGCCTCGAGGTGGAGCGCGCTCTGCGCCTGGTCCCGGCGACGAGTTGTTGGGCGGCTGATGTCAGATTCCGAGCAGGCGTTCCAGGAGGCCCGCGCTGTTTGGCGCGGGGCGCTGCGAGAGCACGTCCTCGCGCCACCGGACGCCGGCTTCAGCGTGCGATTGGCCAACCTCGCCGCCGCCGCTTCGGAACGCGCTGCGGCGTGCGAGGCCGCCTATGAGGAGGGGTTCGAATGGCCGGCGGCGCGGGGAGGCGCCAAGCCACCGTACGAGCTCCAGCCAGGAAGTGGTCGCCGCGGGCCCGACCTCCTGTGGCAACGGTTCGACGAGGCCGTCGCCGAGCTGGACCGGGTCAGCGAGGGGCGCAGCATCCGCGCTGTCGGCCGCGCCTACGCGGAGCTCGCAGATATCGCT
>DASXDD010000085.1:0-6894 GCA_036490775.1 Solirubrobacteraceae bacterium
CCCGGGTAGAGCGTGGACGGGTGCACGTGGCGCCCTTCCATCAGGCAGAACATTTCCCGGGTGGACCGGCTCACCTGGAGCGCCTCGCGGTAGAACTCGCCCTCGAGCGGGTTCAGCGACCGCATGATGTCGCCGATGAACTTGTAGCCGTGATCGGCCGCGTGCGGCGCCTCGGTACGGTTGGCCAGTTCCAGCACGCCGGGGTTGGTCTCGCCGACCATCCTGGCGCAGAAGTCCACGCCGACCAGGTTCTCCTGGAAGATGTTGTGGTCGAACATGTACTCGGCGGCCTCGCCCAGGTTGATGATCCATTCGGCGAGATGCGGCGGCCGCACCCCATAGGCCATGTTCTGGTTGTAGACCGAGCACGTCGCGTGGTTGTCCCCGCAGATACCGCAGATCCGGCTGGTGATGAAGTGCGCGTCCCGCGGGTCCTTACCCTTCATGAAAATGCTGTAGCCACGGAAGATCGACGAGGTGCTGTAGCACTCGATGACCTTCTTCTGCTTGAAGTCAATTTTGGTGTAGATGCCCAGGCTGCCCACGATGCGGGTGATGGGATCCCAGTTCATCTCCACAACGCCGGTGTCTTCGGCAGTAGTCATCGTTCATCCCCTCGGTACTCAGCGGCACCGTTGCCGTGCAGGCCGACGCCAGTTGTCGTTACCAGGTACTGCCGGTCACCAGGGCTTCTGATACCCCGTAAGAAGGTCGCTCCCCTTTTTCCGCCATTTCGGCTCCTCGTCGGCGGTCTTAGCGGTGAAACCGCGGAGGGTGCGGATCACGGTGCCATACAGGGTGCTCGCGGTCGCGGACACCTTCGAGCCCGGAGGCTCGTCCATGAACGGCATGAACTTGTCCGGGAAGCCGGGCATGGTGCAGGCGATGCAGATCCCCCCGACGTTGGGGCAGCCGCCGACGCCGTTGATCCAGCCGCGGACGGGCACGTTGCACTTGACGACCGGCCCCTTGCAGCCGAGCTTGACCAGGCAGCGCCCGTCGCCGTGGCCGCTGGAGAACTGCCCCTGCTCGGCGAGGCCGGCGCGGTCGCAGCTCTCGTGCACGGTGCGGGCGAACAGCCGCCGCGGCCGCCCCTGCTCGTCGAGCTCGGGCGCGGGCGCCATGTGCGCGAGGTGGAGCACCATGCACAGCAGCGTCTCGGTGATGTTGTCTGGCTGCGCCGGGCACCCGGGGAGGTTGACGATCGGCAGGCCGAGCCGCGACACCCAGTCCCAGCCGAGGTAGTCGCGCAGGCCCATCGCGCCGGTCGGGTTATTGCGCATCGCCGGGATCCCGCCGTAGGCGGCGCACGTGCCCAGCGCGAGTACCGCCGCCGCGCGTGGCGCGAGCCGGTCGATCCAGGTGTTGGTGAGGATCGGCTGACCGGTCTGCGGGTCGACTCCGAGGCCCGCCCAGTGGCCGTCGCCGTTGATCTCCTCGTTGGGCACCGAGCCCTCTAGCACGAGGATGAACGGGTCGAGCCTGCCCTCGGCGGCGTGCCACCACGCGCGCATGAACTCCTCGCCGGTCTCATACGCGAGCACCGGATTGATCAGCACGACCGGCGGCATCCCGGGCAGGCACCCGCGCAGCAGGTCCTCGACGCTCGGATTGGTCGCCGCGGTCAGCGCGATCGAGTCGCCGTCGCACCCGAGGCCGGTCGTGATCCAGAGCACGTTGACCGGATCCCGCCGCGCGCTGAGCGAATTGCCCGAGTGCGGCGAGGCGGCCACGGCTACCGTCGCGCCGGGCTCCGGCGCCTGCCAGGAGGCGCCAACTGCGCGGTGCGTTGGAGCAGCGACTTGAGATGCTCGTCGAGGTCGCCGTGCAGGTGCAGGTCCCCGGTGTTACCGGTCACCAGCCCGGCGTGAGACAAGCGCGCGAGCGCGTGCGAGATCGACGGCCGCTCGGCCGAGGCGAGCTGTCCGAGCAGCCGGTGGGTCAGCGGCAACGTCAACCGGATCCCGGCAGGCTCGACCCTCCCCCACCGCCCGGCCAGGTGCCAGAGCATCAGGTCGAGACGGACCTCCAAGCGCGGCTGGGCGGTGATCGCCCGCAGCACGTTGACGTCGGTCGCGCGCCGGCAGGCGCGGCGCATCATCGCCTCACCGATCTGCGGCCACGGCCGGACTCGCTCGGCGAAGTCAGCGTCGAGCAACGCCAGCCGGCTCGGCCACAGCACCCGCCAGCCGGCCAGCCCCTCGAGCAGCTCGTCTCGCCGATCCGACGGCGGCTGCAGCAGATCGCCGGCGCCGATCAGCTCGGTCGTCGTGCGATCGCCGACGCGCATCTCGAACGCGAGCAGCCCTTCGAGGATCAGCAAACCCATGCCACCGCGCGCGGCGTCGAACCAGCCGGCTAGATCGCCGTCGCCGACCTCGCTGTCGAGCAGCTTGACGGTCGCGAGCTGCCGGGCGCTGACCCGCGAACGCAGATCGAACTCCTCCGCGAGATCGTCGTCGAGGTCGAGCAGGTACCCGTACAGCGCGCGCGGACCGGGCTGCATGCGGGCGCTATCAGCAGGCCGAGGCCACCTCAGCGGAGCGCGATCGACAGCGTCTTGGTCGTCCGTCGATACGGTCACGTCTCTCCTGGTCGCACGACACTTCGACGGCGGTCCCTCCCGCCCGAGTCTACGACTCCGGCGAGCCGATTTCATCGGTAATTGCGGTTACATCGCGCCGATGTAACGCGCGTTACAGACATTTCTCCGTAGCGCGACCCGGTGATAGAACGGCCGCGTGTGCCTGGCAATACCTGGCCAAATCGTCGAAATCGTCGATGAGGAGAACAGGCTGGCCAAGGTTGACGTGGCCGGGGTGCGGCGCAACGTCAACATCGGTCTGCTCGACGGTGAGGATGGCGGGGTCGGACCCGGTGACTGGGTACTGATCCATGTCGGATTCGCGATCTCCCAGGTGGACGAGGAGGAGGCGCGCGCCACGCGCGACCTGCTCGTCCGGATGGGCGCCGATTACGAGCAGGAGCTCGAGGAGCTGAAAGCCAGCGTTATCGAGTGAACGCTCCGTCGATACCGCCGGCAGTTTGCGAATCGCAGCGCTGCATCACCTGCGGCGACGTCGGCGAGCCGATGACGGTGGTCGCGGTCGACACCGACCGCGAGCTCGCGCTGTGCAGCGGTGCTGACGGCGAGCGTTCGACGGTCGAGACGGCGCTCGTGGCGCCCGTCTCACCCGGCGACCGCGTGCTCGTCCACGCCGGCACGGCGATCGCAGGGCTGCACGCCGAGGTGACGGCGTGAAGTTCGTCGACGAGTTCCGCGACCCCGAGCTCGGCCAGGCGGTGGCCGGCGAGATCCTGTCGCTCGTCGAGCCGGGCCGCCACTACAAGTTCATGGAGGTCTGCGGCGGCCACACCCACTCGATCTACAAATACGGCGTCGACGACCTGCTCCCCGCCAACGTCGAGCTCGTGCACGGGCCCGGCTGTCCGGTGTGCGTGATCCCGATGGGGCGCGTCGACGACGGGATCGCGATCGCGCACCGCGAGGGCGTGACGTTCACGTGCTTCGGCGACATGATGCGCGTCCCAGGATCGCAGGGCAGCCTGCTCGACGCCAAGGCTGCCGGCGCCGACATCCGGATGGTCTACTCGCCGCTCGACGCGCTGCGGATCGCCAAGCAGAACCCCGACCGCGAGGTCGTGTTCTTCGCGATCGGGTTCGAGACGACGGCCCCGTCGACCGCGCTGACCCTCAAGCGCGCCCGCGCCGAGGGCGTCAAGAACTTCTCGTGCATGTGCAGCCACGTGACGATCGTGCCGCCGCTGCGCGCTCTGCTCGAATCGCCCGACCTGCGGCTCGACGGGTTCATCGGCCCCGGGCACGTCTCGACGGTCGTCGGCGCGCGCCCGTTCGAGTTCATCCCCGCCGACTACGGCAAGCCGATCGTGATTGCCGGGTTTGAGCCGTTGGACATTCTGCAGGCGATCTCGATGATCCTGCGCCAGCTCGAGGCGGGCCGCTGCGAGGTCGAGAACCAGTACAAGCGGGTGGTCCCCTACGAAGGCAACCTGCGCGCGCTCGAGGTGATGGCCGAGGTGTTCGAGCTGCGCCCACACTTCGAGTGGCGCGGGCTCGGGTTCATCTCCCACAGCGGCCTGAAGCTCTCCGACGCCTACTCCGATCTCGACGCAGAGCTCCGGTTCAGCGTCCCGGGCGTGCGCGTCGCCGACCCGAAGGCGTGCCAGTGCGGCGAGGTCCTCAAGGGTGTGATCAAGCCGTGGGAGTGCAAAGTCTTCGGGACCGCGTGCACGCCCGAGCGGCCGATCGGCACCTGCATGGTCTCGTCCGAGGGCGCCTGCGCGGCGTACTACAACTTCGGGCGCTTCGCGCGCGAGCGCGAGGTGGTGTGATGAGCGCGATCTCCGATCGCGAGCAGAAGATCCTCGGGATCATCGAGACTGCGCGCGGCAAGCGCGCGAAGTTCCGCGACACGCAGATCACGATGTCCCACGGCGCCGGTGGCAAGGCGACACAGACCCTGATCGAGGGACTGTTCGCGCCGGCGTTCGGCACCGATCCACAGCAGCTCGCCGACGCCGGCGCGCTGTCAGTCGACGGCACCGAGCTGGCGCTGACGACCGATGCCTACGTGGTCAAGCCGTTGCGGTTCCCGGGCGGATCGATCGGCGAGCTGGCGGTCAACGGGACCGTCAACGACCTCGCCGTGTCGGGCGCGCGGCCGCTGGCGCTGAGCTTGTCGCTGGTACTCGAGGAGGGGCTGCCGGCCGAAGACCTGCGCGCCGAGGTCGACGCGATCGCCCGCGCCGCCGACGCCGCCGGTGTGCGGGTCATCGCCGGCGACACCAAGGTCGTCGAGCGAGGCCGCGCCGAGGGGATGTACGTGTGCACCTCGGGGATCGGCCTGCGCGACCCCCGCGCGAGCCTGTCGCCGTCGGGGCTGCGCCCTGGCGATCGGATCCTGCTGTCGGGAAGCATCGGCGAGCACGGCACCGCGATCATGCTCGCGCGCGGGGAGTTCGAGCTCGACGCCGAGATCGAGTCCGACACGCGCTCGCTGTGGCCGGTCGTCGATGCGCTGCTCGAGGCAGTCGGCCCCGAGCTTCGGTGCATGCGCGACGCGACCCGCGGCGGGGTCGCCTCTGTGCTCAACGAGCTTGCGCGGTCGTCGTCGGTGGCGATGATCGTCCGTGAGGGGAATATCCCGGTGAACCCGGCGGTCGCAGGCGCCGCGGAGATTCTCGGAATCGACCCGATGTACGTGGCCAACGAGGGCAAGCTCGTCGCGTTCGTGGCGCCCGATGCGGCGGATCGGGCGCTCGAGACGCTGCGCGGCGTCGAGGGCTGCGAGGCGGCGGCGGAGATCGGCGAAGTGCGGACCGAGCCGCCCGGGATGGTGCTGGTGCAAACGAGCTTTGGCGGCAGGCGTGTGATGGATCAGCTGGTGGGTGATCCGCTGCCGCGGATCTGTTGAGAGCTAACGAGGAGACGCGATGGCCACGACCGCAAGTCCATACAGCGAACAGCAGAAGACGGAGGCCGTCACCGCGCATGTCCTCTGGATGACCACCGGCCTGAGCTGCGAGGGCGACTCGGTGGCGATGACGTCGGCGACGAACCCGAGCCTCGAGGACATCATCCTCCAGGCGATCCCGGGGATGCCGAAGGTCGTGGTCCACAATCAGGTGGTCGACTACGCCAACGGGCAGGAGTATGCGCAGGCGTGGTTCGACGCTGAGACGGGCGCGCTTGACCCGTTCGTGCTCGTGATCGAGGGATCGCTCGGAAACGAGGAGATCAACGGCGACGGGTTCTGGACGGGTTTTGCCGTGAACCCCGACACCGGTCAGCCGATCACGATGAACGAGTGGCTTGACCGGCTCGCGCCGAAGGCCGCCGCGGTCGTCGCGGTCGGGACCTGCGCGACCTACGGCGGGATCCCGGCGATGAAGAACAACCCGACAGGCGCGATGGGCGTGCCCGACTACCTGGGCTGGAACTGGAAATCGAAGGCTGGGCTGCCGGTCGTCTGCATCCCCGGCTGCCCAGCGCAGCCCGACAACATGACCGAGACGCTGCTGTACCTGGCGCTGCACCTGGCCGGGCTTGCGCCCGCGCCTGAGCTCGACGAGGCGCTGCGACCGAAGTGGCTGTTCGGGCGGACCGTGCGCGAGAGCTGCAACCGCGCCGGCTTCGCCGAGCAGGGCGAGTTCGCGACCGAGTATGGGTCCGATCACCGCTGCCTGGTCAAGCTCGGCTGCAAGGGGCCGGTGGTCAAGTGCAACGTGCCGGTCCGCGGCTGGGTCAACGGGATCGGCGGCTGTCCGAACGTGGGCGGCATCTGCATGGCCTGCACGATGCCGGGGTTCCCCGACAAGTACATGCCGTTCATGGACGAGGACAAGTGGGGCGGCGCCGCCGCGACGGTCATGAAGTTCTCCTACGGCCCGATCGTCCGGCACTTCCGCAAGCGCCACATCAAGAACACCTTCGACGTCGAGCCCGAGTGGCGTCGGCGCGGACCCACGCTGACGACCGGCTACGCAAAGAGATGGTGACGGCCGGTCTGGGTCCTGCTGGTGAACGTGTCGACGATCGAATGAGGAGCTGAGCGAATGGCAGTTGAGACGCCAAGAGACCAGAAGGTCATGGTCAAAGAGATGTCCTGGGATCCGATCACGCGGATCGTCGGGAGCCTCGGGATCCACACCGAGATCGACTTCACCAACCAGAAGGTGCTCAAGTGCTACAGCACCTCGATGATCTTCCGTGGGTTCGACATCTTCATGAAGGGGATCGACCCTCGCGACGCCCACTTCATCACCAGTCGCATCTGCGGCATCTGCGGTGACAACCACTGCACATGCTCGTGCCTCAACCAGAACATGGCCTATGGCGTCAAGCCGCCGGTG
>DASXDD010000086.1:0-38867 GCA_036490775.1 Solirubrobacteraceae bacterium
CGCGACCGGCGCCGGCAGCTCAGCTTCGGCCTTGTCCATCTCGACGGTCAGCATCGGCTGACCCTCCGAGACGTCCTCACCCTCCGCGACCAGCCACTCGAGGACGGTCCCTTCGAGGACCGACATGCCCAGCTTCGGCAGCCGGAACTCCACATCGGCCATCTACGCGGTCCCGTTGCCGGCGACGACCTGCTGGGCAGCCTCGACGATGTGGCCGACCTGCGGGATGACCTCGACTTCGAGCGACTGCGCATATGGGACGTGCAGATCGGGGTTGGCCACGATCCGCGGAGCAGCGCGCAGCGAGTGAAACGCGGTCGAGCTGATCCGGGCGACGATCTCCGACGCCATCGAGCAGCTGCGGCGCGCCTCGTCGACGACAACCAGGCGACCGGTCTTGCCCACCGACGAGACGAGCAGCTCGTCGTCGAGCGGATGCAACGTGCGCGGATCAATCACCTCGGCGGAGATGCCCGCAGCTTCGAGCTCCTTCGCGGCGGCGACCGCCCGGCGGACCATCGCCCCGATCGCGACGATCGTGACGTCGGTGCCTTCCCGCAGGACGTTGCCCTTACCGAGCGGGATCAGGTACTCCTCCTGCGGCACCTCGCCGGACACAGCGCCGAGGGCCATCGGCAACAGCACGAGCACCGGGTTGGGGTCGCGGATCGCCGACTTGAGCAGCCCTTTGAGGTCCGCCGGATTCGTCGGGATCACGACCTTGACGCCACCGCCGTTGATGACCTGGGCATACGGCGCATCGGAGTGCTGTGCGCCGATCGCACCGGGCGCTCCGGTACTGGCGAGGATCGTCATCGGCACGCTGACCTGGCCGCCCATCATGTAGCGCAGTTTGTTCGCGTTGTTGAGCAGCTGATCCGCGGCGACGTACAGGAAGTTCGACATGAACAGGTCGACGATCGGGATCATTCCGGTCATCGCAGCGCCGGTTCCGGCGCCCATGAACGCGGCCTCGGAGATCGGCGTGTTGCGGACGCGAGAGGGGCCAAAGCGGTCGAGCAGGCCAGAGGTGCGTCCGAGCATCGCCTCCTCGATGTCCTCGCCGATGATGAACACGCGCTCATCGCGCTCCATCTCCTCGCGGATCGCCGCGGCGCACGCCGCGGTGAACATCATGCGCTTTCCCTCGACGGTCGCCGCCGTACCGAGGTTCTTCTCGAGCTGTTGGGCTGAGCCGCTCATGCAACACCTACCTCTGCCGGCGCGCTGTCGGCGTCGGCCCATAGATCAGTGAACGCCTGCTCGCGCGGCGGCACGGGACTGTTCCGCGCGAATTCGACGGCCGCGTCGATTTCAGCCGCGATCGCCGAGTTCAGCTCGTCGATCTCGGTTCCCGCGACGCCGTTCTCGCGGAGCACAGCCTCGTGCCGCGCGACCGGATCGCGCGAAATCCATTCGTCGATTTCCGACTGGTCACGTAGCCCCGCAAACAGGACCTCGAGACCCTCTGCGTGCTCGCGCCAGCGGTAGGTCATGGCCTCGATGAAGGACGGGCCTTCGCCGCGACGCGCCCGCGCAATCGCATCGACCGCGGCGACGTTCACAGCAAAGCAGTCGTTGCCGTCGACGCGCCGGCTGGGCATCTTGTACGCCTCGGCGCGCTGGAACATCTCCGTCGTGGCCGTCACCTTCTCCATCCGCGTCATCTGGCCGTAGCCGTTGTTCTCGCAGACGAAGATCACCGGCAGCGTCCAGGACGAGGCCAGGTTCATCGACTCATGAAACGCCCCCTCGTTCGTCGCGCCTTCACCGAAGAATGCGACCGCGACCTGGTCTGACCCCCGCATCTGCGCCGACAGCGCCGCGCCGACGGCAATCGGGATGCCGGCCGCGACGATGCCGTTTGCGCCGATGATCCCCAGCGACATGTCGGCCATGTGCATCGACCCCCCCTTCCCGCGACACACGCCTGTCTCTCGTGCGAGCAGCTCCGCCATACAGGCGGCTAGATCCGACCCCTTGGCGACCACGTGACCGTGACCGCGATGCGTTGAGGAGACGTAATCGTCATCGCGCAGCGCAGCGCAGACTCCCGCTGCAACCCCCTCCTGACCCGTGTACAGGTGGGCCGGGCCCGGCAGTTCGCCGGTCGCAGCCAGGGTCTGGATCTGAAGCTCGAACTTGCGCACCCGCAGCATTCGCCGCAGCAGTTCGAGACCCAACTCACCGTCGAAGTTTTCCGCCACCAAGAATCTTTCTCCCGTTCCGTCTAGTGGTTAGAAAGGAAGACCGCGGGCGGCGAACCGCCCGCGGTCACCTCGGAGGAGCTACCTACTACCTACTGCTGCACACCCCAGAGCTTCGCGTACTCCTGCTGCAGGTTCGGGACGATCGTCGTCGGAGTGCTGTTGACGTTGTCCTTCGTGATCAGCATGTACGGCGGCGGCTTCAGCGCGGCCTGGTCGGGCGCCATCGACTGACCGTTCTTCCAACGGATCATCGCGTCGACCATCGTGTAGAAGACCTGGTCGATCGGGAATTCGACCGACCCAGCCTGCTGGCCAGTCGCGACCAGCTCTCGCGGCTGCGGCCCGCCACCATCACCCGAGAACGGAACCTTGAGCCCGGCCGCCTTCAGCGCGGCGGGCAGCCCCGCGGAGAGCGCATCCTGCGACAGGGCGATGTAGTTGACGTCCGGATGGGACCGCAGGTAGGACACGATCGTGCCGGCAGACGTCGTTCCGATCGCGCTGTTTGGGATGTTGATCTTCGTCTGCTTGGAGCCCGGCGCGTACTCCTCGAGCGCCTTCACGAAATCCGGGTACTGGGTCTGGATCGTGGCGAACTCGGGCAGGTTGACGAACAGCACGTTCGGCGTCTTTCCGTTCGCGAACTTCGCCGCCAGCGCTGCGATGTAGTGACCTTGGACGGTTTCGTCAGTCGGCGTGACGGCCAGGAACGTGATCCCGTTGCCGACCTTGTCCGGGGCGCAGCAGTTGAACACGCCGACGCCCATCTTGTGCAGCTGCGCCAGCTCCGGTGCGAAGACCGAGCTGGGGAAGCCGGACGCGAAGACCGCATCAGGGTGCAAGCGCACGGCTTGGCCCCAGGCCGCTTTGATGGCCTCGGGCGTGGGCTGGGAGCCCAGGGCGGTGAACTTCCACCCGAGCACCTTCGCGGCTGACTTGACGGAGTTCGAAATGGTCGTGCACGTCGGCAGCCCACACGTTATGTAGGCGATGCTCAGATTCTTCGGCGCGGGCTTCGTCAGCGGTGTAGTCACCGGGATCGTGGGCGGTGGGGTACTCCACTTCTTGTAGTCCTGCTCGAACTGAGCCGACCGCGTGCCGGCGGCACTCGATGTGCCCGAAGCGCCGCTGCTGCTGGCGCTGGCACTGCTGCTACTGCTGCTACTGCTGCTGCCGCAAGCGCCGAGCAGTAGCGGCACCGCCAAGGCGACTGTCAGCGTCGGCAACCAGCTCCTTGCCTTGCCCAAAGTACTCATGAGAAAGTCTCTCCTCTTTCTTGGGACGTCGATGATGAGTTGAAGGTGGTGCCGCGCGGAGCGCTGCCCCCCGCATCCCCGGCGAGATGCGTTCCCTGCGAGCCCGACAACGCCGCTTCGCGCTCGGTGTCTGGCGACACGCCCGGCGATTGGTCGTTGTGATCGGACTCTTCTTCGGTCTGGCGGCGCCTCCACCAGGAGGCGCGTCCGGTTCCGCGTCGCTGAACACCCGTCGCCGCGAGCGCGGCGATCAGGACGACGCCGGTGAACATGTTCTGCACCCACTGCGGCTCGGCGGCCAGGCCCAAACCGGTGATCCCGGTGCCGAGCAGCAGGATCGCGATAAGCGTCCCGGGCGCGTTGAAGCGACCGCCGCGCAGCTGCGTCGCACCGAGGAACGCGGCGGCGAAAGCGCTGAGCAGATATGGCGGCCCGGCCGTCGGGTCGCCGCTTCCGATGACTGAAGTCAGGACGATCCCGGCCACGCCGCCGACCAGGGCAGACGCGAACAGAGAACAGAAGCGCAGCCGATCTGTTCTCACGCCGGCCAGCCGCGCTGCGCGCTCGTTGAAGCCAGTCGCGTAAAGCCGCCGTCCCGTGGCGGTTGCTTCGAGGGCGTACCAAATCGCCCCGGCGATGATCAGCGTGTAGTAGACCGGGAGCGTGAGTCCGAAGAGCGTGCCTTGACCAATCTTCAAAAACGTCCCGGTCAACTTGGGATCCTGGATCGTCAGATCGTGTGTGACCCACGAGATCAACGCGAGGATCAGCGACCCGGTCGCGAGCGTTCCGATGAACGAGTCGACCCGCATCACGACCACGACGATCGCGTTGAGCAGGCCGATCGCCAGCGCCGCGCCGAGCGAGATCGCGATCGCCAACCCCAGCGGGACACCGGCGACGACCAACTTCGCCAGCACCACCCCCGCCAAGGTGGCCGTGTACGCCGTGGACAGGTCGAAGACGCCGGCGCTGAGCGGAATCAGCAGACTCAGCGCGAGCATTGCGACGACGGCGTTACCGTTGAGAATCTGCTTCGCAGTGGCCCAGGTCGGGAACGTGTCCGGCAGCCAGATCGAGAAGATCACGATGATCACCAGCAGCACGTAGACGGCGCCGATGTTTTTGAAAGCGAGCTTCGATCGGAGTTTGCTGCTCATGGTTCGTCCGTCCCCTCGATCGCGTGTACGAGAGCCGAATGCGAAAGGTCGTCGTACTCGAGCTCGCGGCTGATCCGGCCATCGCGGAACACGAGCACGCGGCTACACATCGCGACAAGCTCATCGATGTCGGAATCCGACACGACCACCGATAGTCCCTGCGTCGCGAGCTCGGCAATGAATTTGTAGAGCGCCACCCGCGTGCCGATGTCGACGCCAGCGGTCGGTTCGCACAGCAGCAGCACAGTCGGCTCCTGGGCTAGACAGCGGGCCATGACGACCTTCTGCTGGTTGCCGCCGCTCAGCGTCGTGATCGAGGCATCCGCACTCGTGGCGACGATCTCAAGGCGCTGCGTCCACTTCTCCATCACTTGGCGCTCCTCGCGCCGGTCGATCGCGAAGCGTCCGCTGAGCCGGCTCAGAAGTGAAAGCGTCACGTTCTCGCGGACGCTGAACTCCGCAAGAATGCCCTCACGGCCACGGTCGGCGGGAACCAGAGGCAGCCCGAGCGCACCTGCCTTTTCAATGCTGACCCAATCGCTGCCGCGGTTCGGAATGCGAACCTCACCAGTCACATCAGATCCGAGGGCACCCGCCAACGCGTAGACGAGATCCTCATGGCCGGACGCTTGCAGGCCCGCCAGACCGACCACTTCACCTCGACGAACCTCGAGGTCGACCCCGAGGAGGGCCCGCCCGCGAACATTGCGCGCCTCGAGGGAGATCGCCTCAGACGAGTTGACCCGAACACCTACACGTAAGTCAGGATCGACGTTCTCGCCGACCATCAGGGAGGCAAGTTCGTGTGGGGTCGTTGAGGCCACGTAGCGAGTTGTGACCATGCGACCGCCTCGAATCACGCTGACGCGATCGGCGATCTCGAAGATCTCGTCGAGACGATGCGAGATGTAGAGCACGCTGGTGCCCGCCGCCCGGACATCTCGGATGATGTCGAACAGGCGCGAGACCTCCCTCGGCGGGAGCACGGCAGTCGGCTCGTCCATGACGAGGACGCCTCGGCCTCCCTCCCAGCCCTGGAGCGCGGAGCCGATCGCTACGACGGTCCGCTCGACGGGGGTTGCGGCGGACAGCGGTGCCTCAATGTCGATATCGACGGCGAAACGCTCGAGCACGCGGCGCGTCGTCTTCGCTTGCTCGTTCCATCGGACGCGCCCGAACCTTCCGCGGTCAAAGCCATGAAACAACGCCAGGTTCTCCGCAGCACTCAGCTCCATGACGAGCCCGAGATCCTGGTGAACGAATCGAAGCCGGTCGTGGCGCGCGCCGCCGAAGACCGACAGGTCGAGCAACTCGCCGTCGATCCAGGCCTCGCCCGAATCGGCGTCGTGGTAGCCGGCCAGGGTCTTGACAAGCGTGGACTTCCCCGACCCGTTCTGACCGACGAGTGCGTGGATCTCGCCGGCTCGGATCTCGAAGTCGACGTCGACCAGCGCCTTCGTTCCCGGGAACGTCTTCGAGACGTTGCGCACGACGAGAACCTCGTCGGTACTGGCCCCAGGAGTGATTTCGGCTACCGCGGTATCGTCGGGAAGCACGGCGCGAGACTGCCATAATCATTATAATAAGTCAAGTCGTAGCCCCTTGGTTTTGCGTGGCCCTAACCAAGCCCCTATAAGTCACCTACCCGTGAGCCTACGGGGCCAGATCGGGCCCGGCCCAGACGACGAGCAGTGATACTCTTATCATGATTATGCCGATGCGGAGGTCTAGCTCGTGAAGGTCTACGAAGCCGTGGCGCAGGCGATGGTGTCGGAGGGCGTAAGCGCAGTCTTCGGCCTGATGGGAGACGGCAATCTCAAGATCCTCCCCCACCTGATGACCGAACTCGACGTCGCGTTCTACAGCAGCAGGCACGAGGCCGGGGCGGTCGCGATGGCTGACGGCTACGCGCGCGTGACTGATGATGTTGGTGTCTGCACGTTCACGCAGGGGCCGGGGCTGACCAACGCGATGACGGCGCTGGTCAGCGCTCAGCGCGGCCGCTCGCCGCTCGTCGTGCTCTGCGGGGACACTCCAACCGCCGTCTCGGGACTGCCGCAGGACATCGATCAGCGCCCGATCCTGGCTTCCGGTGGGATCGCGGTCCAGGAGATCGATTTCGACGATCCCGCACCAGGGGTCGTCAACGCGTTCCGCCGGGCGCGCAGCGAGCGCCGGCCGATCGCACTGGTGCTCCCCACCGACCTTCAGGACCAGGAATGCGAGTGGAGCGACGCGCCGGCGGCGCAGCCGCCCGAGGTCGCGCCCGCTCCGAGCGCCCAAGCGCTCGCGATCGCGGCCGATGCGATCAACCAGGCGGACCGTCCGGTCGTGATCGCCGGCCAGGGCGCGCGTCTCGCGGGCGCCCGCGACGCGATCATCGCGCTCGCTGACCGCACCGGCGCCCTGCTCGCCACCTCGCTTCTGAGCAAGAGCTGGTTCGACGATCATCCATTTGACCTCGGGATCGCGGGTGGCTTCTCCTCTGACCGCAGCCGTCGCCTGATCCAGGATGCGGATTGCGTGGTCGTGTTCGGCGCGAGCCTCAATCACTTCACGTCGCGCGGAGGGACGTTGTTCGGCTCGACCGCGACGATCGTCCAATGCGACGTGGCCGACGATGCGCCCGGGCGTTACACGCCGGTCTCGCACGACGTCCGCGGCGACGCGCGAGTGATCGCGCAGGCGTTGGTCACACAACTAGACGCGCGCGAGGGTTATCGCACCGCCGCGGTCGCCGCCGAACTCGCCGAGGCAATCGAGTTCGCAGACGAGAGCGAGCCCGAAGGTGCGGACCCCCGGACGATCTCGCTGGCGATCGACCGCGCGCTTCCGCGCGACCGCACGCTCGCGATCGACGCGGGGCATTTCGTCGGATTTCCTTCGTCGGCGATCTCCGTGCCCGACCCGACCCGCTTCGTTTCAACGATGGGGTTCGGTTCGATCGGCCTCGGCCTGGGCGCAGCGATCGGAGCCGCGATCGCACGTCCCGACGCTGTCACCGTGGCCGCCGTCGGAGACGGGGGGCTGCTGATGAACCTCGGCGAGATCGACACCGCGGTCCGCTACGGCCTGCGGCTCCTGATCGTGGTCTACAACGACGAGGCGTACGGCGCGGAGTTGCACTTCCTGCGCATGCTCGGCCTTGACGAAGCCGCGTCGCGTTTCACCGTCCCGCCCCTCGAACAACTCGCGCAGACGATGGGCGCCGACGGCTACAGCGTGCGCTCAGCGCAGGACCTCGAGACTCTGCCGTCGATGCTCGAGAACCTCAGCCGGCCGCTGCTGCTCAACTGCCACGTGACGCAGAACGTCCGGGCGGGCTGGCTGGAAGAGGCGTTTCAGCGCGCGGCACACTGACGCGCAAGCGTCAGCTCTCGCCATTGGTACGGAGCCCGAGCTCGATTTCGCCGATCAGCGACCGGTGCAGGTCGTTGCTGCCTTCGACGATCTGCAGGACCTTGGCGTCGCGGTACATACGACCGACTCGGTACTCGGGCGACACGCCGGCCGCACCGTGGATCTGGACTGCATCGGAAGCCGAGCGCGCAGCGACATCCGATGCGTACATCTTCGCCATGCTTGTGAGCAACCGCGCTCGCTCGCCGCGGCCGAGCGCCTCGGCGCACGCCTCCACGAGTAGGCGCGAAGTTGTAGCGCCAACAGCCATGTCGGTGATCTTCGATTGCACGATCTGGAACTCCGCGATCGTCTGGCCGAACGCGGTCCGATCCCGCGCGTACGCAACCGAGTCGTCGAGGCAAGCCTGCGTGACGCCGACCGAGCGCGCCGCGACCCCGAGTCGTCCGCGTTCGACGGCGGTCATCGCAACGCTGAAGCCCCCGCCCTCGTCCCCGAGCAGCGTCTCCGGGCCGAGGCGGACGTTGTCCAGCACGACCTCACCGGTGCAAAGCGGCCGGAACCCGAGCTTGTTCTTATATGGATTCAGGCCGAGGCCGGGCGTGTCACGCGGGACGATGAATGCGGTGACGCCACGATGGCGCAACGAGCGATCGAAGCTCGCGAACGTCACGAAGAACGACGCGATGTCGAGGTTTGAGATCCAGGCCTTGGCGCCGTTGAGCACGAACTTGTCCCCGTCGCGCCGATAGGTCGTGGTCATCGCCGCGACGTCGCTGCCTGAGCCTGGCTCGGTCACTGCGGCGGCGCCGAACATGTCACCCTGGGCCAGCGGTCGCAGCCAGCACTCCTGTTGCTCGTGCGTGCCGAAGCGTTCGATTCCGGCTCCGACGAGCCCGGACGGCATCGAGACCAGGGTGCCAAGGATCTGGCAACTCTTCGATATTTCCTCGATCAGCCGTGTGAAGGTGACGAAATCGAGACCCATGCCGCCGAGCTCGACGGGGATGACCCCACCGAACAGGCCGAGCGCGGCCATCTTGGCCAGCAAATCGGTTGGGAGCTCCTCGGCGCGATCGTAATCGGCCACCCGCGGCGCGATCTCGCGAGCGGCGAAGTCGCGGGCCATCTCGACGATCGCTCGGCGCTCTCCCGAGTGCGGAAGCCCGTCCACTCGGCCAGTCTCCGAGCGTTCACTTCCAATACTCACTGCGCCTCCAGGGTGCGCCGGGCGTCGATAGGAATGATAACTATACTCAGAGATTTCCTGCGAACGCAACCTGAACGGCCGGTTTTACTGGCCCCACCCGACCGAGCCGTCGCGCTCAGTGAGTCCTATTATTAGCATAAATTCGGGTAGGCTCACCACTATGGATCCAGTACTGCTCGATCGCGGCGACGGAATCGCGACCCTCACGATCGCCAACGAGGCACAACGAAACGCGCTGAGCGACCCGGTTCTCGCCGAACTGGCGCAGAGGCTCGCGGACCTGGACCGCGACCATGCCTGTCGCGCGATCGTCGTGGCCGGTTCGGCCAAGGTCTTCGCTTCCGGCGCTGACATCCGCGCCCTGCTCCAGCGGCGGCCGCTCGAGGCTTACAGCGGCGACCGGGCACGGCACTGGGAGTCGATCCGCAGCGTCCGCACACCCCTCGTCGCCGCGGTCTCGGGCCTGTGCCTCGGTGGCGGCTGCGAGCTCGCGATGATCGCCGACATCGTCGTCGCCTCCGAAGCCTCGAAGTTTGGGTTGCCAGAGACGATGCTCGGCCTGATCCCGGGCGCCGGCGGAACTCAGATGCTGCCGCGCGCAGTTGGCAAGGCGCTGGCGATGGACATGATCCTTACCGGGCGCCTGCTCGGCGCCGCGGAGGCCGAGCGCGCCGGGCTCGTGTCACGAGTTACGGGCTCCGAGGAATGGCTGACGGTGGCACACGAAGTTGCGACGACGATCGCGGGGCGTCCCGCGATCGCGCAACGGCTCGCCAAGGAGGCCGTTCAACAGGCGTCCGAGACGAGCCTCTCGTCCGGCATCGCCGGCGAGCGACGTGCCTTCACGATGGCGTTCGGATCCGACGACGCGATCGAGGGCCTGACCGCATTCATCGAGAAGCGCTCCCCGGACTGGAAGCACTCTTAGGCGGGCTCAGACCTTGCGGCCGTCGCCGTCGTAGTTGTAGAAGCCGGCGCCCGTCTTCCGGCCAAGCCGATTTGCCGCCACCATGTTGCGCAGGCCGACCGTCGGCCGGAAGCGATCGCCGTGAGCATCGGCCAGGCCCGTGACGGCGTGGAGGAAGGTGTCGAGGCCGTTCATGTCTCCCAGCTCCAGCGGCCCCATCGGGAAGTTGAACCCGAGCTTCAGGGCGGTGTCGATGTCCTCGGCACTGGCTACGCCCTCCTCGAGCATGCGGATGCACTCGAGCCGCAGGATCGCGTAGGCGCGGCTCGTGATGAAGCCGGGGCTGTCCTTGCGGCAGACCACGACCTCCTTGCCCAGATGGCGTCCGAACTCGCACGCGCGCTGCACCTCCTCGGGCCGCGTCTCGGTGCCGGCGATGACCTCGCACAGGCGCATCATCACTGGCGGATTGAAGAAGTGGGTCCCGACGAGCCGCGGAGCCTGTTCGCCCAGCGCGACTGCGATCGACGTGATCGACAGCTGCGACGTGTTGGTTCCGAGCAGCGCCTGCCCTGGAGCGAGTTCGCCGACGGTCTGCCACACCGAGCGCTTCAGGTCAAGCACCTCGGGCACGGCCTCGATCACCACGTCGGCGCTCTTCAGCGCCTCCTCCATGTCGGTCGTGAAGCGAATCCGTCCCAGCACGGCGTCGGCCTCGTCAGCGGTGAGGCGTTCCTTCTTTACGAAGCGGCCGAGGCTCGTCTCGATGGCGGCGCGGGCGCGCTCCAGCGCAGCGTCGTCGACGTCGCGCACGACCGCATCGTCGCCGACGCCGGCGGCAATCTGCGCGATGCCGTTGCCCATGATGCCGCCGCCCAGCACGGCGACGTTCACGCCACGGCCCTCCGCTCGCCGGACGAGCGCAAGCCGAGCTCAATCTCCCCGATCAGCGCGCGGTGGACGTCGTTGCTGCCCTCGACGATCTGCAGCACCTTCGTGTCGCGGTACATGCGGCCGACCCGATGGTCGGGGCTTACGCCTGCAGCTCCGAAGATCTGGACGGCGTCGGCCGCACTCCGCTGCGCGACATCGGTCGCATACATCTTCGCCATGCTCGTGAGCTGACGAGCCCGAGCACCGCTCTCGAGTGCCAGCGCGCAGTCCCGAACGAGCAGCCGCGCAGTCGTCACGCCGACGCTCATGTCGCAGATCTTCGACTGGACGATCTGGAATTCCGCGATCGGGTGCCCGAACGCAACACGGTCGCGTGCGTACGCGACCGTGTCCTCCAGGCAAGCCTGAGCCACCCCAACCGCACGCGCTGCGACACCAAGGCGCCCGCGTTCAACCGCGGTCATTGCGACATCCCAGCCGCCGCCTTCCTCACCCACGACCGCTTCTGGTCCGAGACGGACGTCGTCGAGCACGAGTTCGCCGGTGCAGAGCGGCCGAAAGCCGAGCTTATCCTTGTACGGATGCAGTCCCAGCCCGGGTGTATCGCGGGGAACGATGAACGCCGTTACGCCGCTCCGGCCCAGCGACCGATCCATAGACGCGAAGGTCACGAAAAACGAGGCGACGTCCAGGTTGGAGATCCACGCCTTCGACCCGTTGATCACGAAGTCGTCTCCGTCGCGTTTGTAAGTCGTCGTCATGCCAGCGACGTCGCTGCCCGAGCGCGGCTCTGTCACGCCGGCGGCGCCGAAGATCTCGCCCTGGGCCAGTGGGCGCAGCCAGCGCTGCTGCTGCTCAGGGGTCCCGAACGCCTCGATGCTCGCTCCGACCAGTCCCGACGGCATCGACACGAACGTGCCGATGATCTGACAGGTCTTGGAGATCTCCTCGATCAGCTCGACGAAGGTCAGGTAGTCGAGGCCGGTGCCACCGAGTTCCTCGGGGACCACACCGCCGAAGAACCCCAGGCGGCCCATTCGCTCGAGCAGGTCGCGCGGGATCCGCTCGTCGCGGTCGTACTCGGCCACCAGTGGCGCGATCTCGCGCTGGGCGAACTCACCCGCCATCCGGACGATGTCCTTGCCGCTCCCGTTGTGGGCCGTCGGTACGGCCAGGACGGGGTCCTCGATCGTTCGCTCTTCGGCACTCATTGGGCGCTCCGGTCCTCGGCAATGTGGCGCCACGCAGTCGCTACGTGCGTAAGCAGTGTATCCCTTATACTACATACATGCCATTCGGTCTAGACACGAGTTACCTGGAGTTTCAGGACGAGGCGCGCGCGGTCTGCGAGACGGTGGCCCCGTTCGCCGCCGATGCCGACGCCATGAGCAGCGTGCATCAGGGCGTGTTCGACGCGCTCGCCGGGTCGCGGCTGTGGGAGCTGGTCGTCCCCGCCAGCCACGGCGGCCGGCACGAACGGGTCGACCCGCTGGCGATCGCGGTCGTGCGCGAGGTCCTGATGGGGACCTCGTCGCATCTTGACTCGCTGTTCGCCCTCCAGGGAATCGGCAGCTACGCGATCACCTCCGGAGGCACCGCCGCGCAGAAGGACGCCTGGCTTCCGCGCGTGCTGACCGGCGAGGCGCTCGCAGCGTTGGCGCTGACCGAACCCGAAGCCGGATCCGACCTCAAGAGCATCACCACGGCACTCTCTCGCGATCGGGGCGGCTACCTGCTGAACGGCGAGAAGGCCTACATCTCAAACGGCGGCGCCGCGGCGTTCTACAGCGTGCTCGCACGCGAGGGCGACGGCTACACGATGGTGCTCGTCCCCGCCGACAGCCCCGGCCTCACGATCACGGCAACGCCCGAGCTTGCTTCCCCCCATGTGCTCGGAGACCTGACGTTCGACGCGGTCGCGGTCGATCCTGAGCAACGGATGGGAGAGCCGGGACGGGGCTTCGAGCTCGTGCTCGCCACGCTGGCCGTCTTCCGGCTCTCGGTTGCCGGCGCATCGCTCGGGCTCGCCCAGGCGGCGCTGGAGGAAGCCGTGCAGCACGCGACAAACCGCCGGCAATTCGGCAAGCCGCTCGCCCGCCAGGGCGCCGTGGCCGAGATGCTCGCCGACTCGTGGGCCGAGCTGGAAGCCGCGCGACTGCTCACATATCGCGCCGGCGAGCTCGCGCGCGAAAACCCGGCCGCCGCGCTGCACCACTCCTCGATGGCGAAGCTGACCGCGAGCGAGGCAGCCGGGCGAATCGTCGACCGGGCGGTGCAGATCATGGGCCGCTGGGGGCTGGTGCGCGAGAGCAAGATCGAGCGGCTCACGCGCCAGGCGCGACCGATGCGGATCTACGAGGGCGCCTCGCAGGTGCTCCGGCTCGGGATCGCCCGGGCACTCGTCGACGAACTAACACGGGAGTCTTGAAATGAATCTGGACCTCGAAGGCCGCGTCGCGATCGTCACCGGCGCAAGCCGCGGCCTCGGCCGCGCCGCCGCCGTCGCTCTGGCTGCGGAGGGTGCGCAGGTCTACGGGGTGGCGCGGTCGCTCGATCAGCTCGAATCGCTTCCGGCCGAAGCTGACGGGCGGATCGAGGTCGCAGGCTGCGACATGCTGAACCTCGACGCCGTCGCCGCGCTGCCGCAGCAGGCGATCGACCGCTTCGGTCGACTCGACGTGATCATCAACAACGCCGGACTTGCGCCCGCGGGGCCGTTCACCGACCAGGACGACGCGCTCTGGGCCGAGGTATTCGGCGTGAACGTGTTTGCCCCGGTGGCACTCGCGCGGGCCGCCGCCCGGCACTTTTTCGACCAGGGCAGCGGCAAGATCGTGAACATCGCCTCGACCTCGGGAATCCTCGGCAAGCCGACGCTGGTCGCCTACTCCTCGTCAAAGGGCGCGATGCTTCAGATGACGAAAGCACTGGCCGCCGAGTGGGCGCGTCGCGGGATCCAGGTCAACGCGATCGCCCCGGGCGCGTACGAGACCTCCGCCCAGCAGGTGGTACTCGACGACGAGGAAATCCTCCGCCGCCGCTTACGCAAGATCCCGGCGGGGCGGATGGGCATGCCGCACGAGATCGGGCCGCTGATCTGCCTGCTGGCCTCCCCCCTGTCGGACTTCATCACCGGCTCGGTATTCGTAGCCGATGGCGGCGAGAGCTCGAAGCTCTGATGATCATCGACACGCACGTCCACGTCTGGCCGGACAAGATCGCCGCGCGCGCACTCGGTACACCGTCAGAGGGCATCCAGCGGTTCGGCGACGGCACGGTCGCGAGCGCCATGGAATCGATGCGCGCCGCCGGCATCGACCGCTCCGTCTGCCTGGCGGTGGCGGACGCCCCACAGCGGCTCGAGGCGGCCAACGCGTTCGTCGGCGGGCTCGACCCCGACCACTTCGTCGGCTTCGGATCGATCCACCCCGGTCGGACGCCGAACGAGAACGTCGAGGACCTAAGGCGCAACGGGCTGCCCGGCGTCAAGGTCCACCCGCTGTTCCAGGGCTACGCGCTCGACGACAAGCGACTCTGGGAGATCCTTGCCGAACTCGAGCGCGAGTTCATCTGCCTGTTCCACGTCGGGCCTGAGACGCGCGGCGGCGAGAACACACTTGCGACGCCACGGATGATCGCCGAGATCGCGCGTGCCTTCCCGGAGCTGACGATCATCGCCGCGCACTTAGGTGGCTACCACGTGCACCCGGAGGCGCTCGAGCACGTCATCGGACTCCCGGGCGTCTACCTCGACACGTCTTGGCCACCAAGCATCGCGACCGTCGGCACCGACGTAGCGCGCGCCGCAATCGAGCGCCACGGCCCTGATCGCGTTGTTTTCGCGACCGACTGGCCGATGGCCGATCCGGGCGCTGAGATCGCCGCGATCGAGGCGCTCGGGCTCTCGCCTACCGACACCGAAGCGGTGCTCGGAGGCAACATGGCGCGGCTGCTGGGTCTCTGATCCGGCTCGAGACGGTCTCTTAGAGGTCGGGCCGGTCGTAGTAGTTCTCGGCGCCGACCTTCCGCGCGTCGGTGAGCCAGTCGCCCTCGTAGGGCCACTCCTCCTCGGCGCCTTCGGTCGGGCCGATCCGCAGCGGGTCAGCGAAGAACCACGCCTGGCGGCGGTAGGTCCAGTTGTCGGGCTGCAGACGATGGGCCTCGCGGAACCAGTGGACCGCCGCGTCGGTCTCGCCGATCCGGTGCAGGTGGTCACCGAGCTCGAAGCTCGCGGCCGCCTGCGCCTCGCCCGCCGAGCACGGCCGCGACTTGGCGACCACTTGCTCGGGCGTGAGCGCGTACTCGCTCCCCTTGCCCTTCTGCACCCAGTCGCGCAGCGCTGGGATGTAGCGCTCGGAGTAGATCCGGATCTTTGCCGCCTCCTCGAGCATCTGCCAGACACGGTCAGGGGTCCCATCGGGATACGTGATGTTCGGCAGCTGCTCCTCCATGCTCTGCGGCGCCGCGGCCTCAGGCGGGCGGACGAGCATGCCGTCCTCGTCAATCCAGACGGCCTGCGGCACGTTGACGATGCCGAGCAGCGCGTCGAGGACGTGTGACTCGTCGATCAGCGCCGGATGCGTCGTGCCGGCGATCTCGTGGTAGTGGCGCGGCCGGTCGGGGCCACCGCTGTCGAGCGCGACCGTCACGACCTCAAACCCCTTCGGTCCGAGTTCCTCTCTCAGCACCTGCCACCCGGGCAGGTCATGGCGACAGCCTCACCAGGACGCCCAGGCGACCAGCAACACCTTCTTGCCGTGCAGCGAGGCGAGGTCGAACGGGTTCCCGTCCAGATCGGGGAGCACGATCTCAGGACAGACCGCGCTGTCGAGGAAGCGACCGCCGCCCTCCGGTCCGACCGCCCAGACCCCGTGAGCGTCGTCGTGAACGACCGGCATGC
This sequence comes from Solirubrobacteraceae bacterium, assembly GCA_036490775.1. Classification (GTDB taxonomy): domain Bacteria; phylum Actinomycetota; class Thermoleophilia; order Solirubrobacterales; family Solirubrobacteraceae; genus Palsa-465. The sequence goes on from DASXDD010000086.1 coordinate 15,898, forward strand.
CAAGCCGGCGCGCGAGGTCGAGCACGTCGACAAGATCGTCGTCGCGGTTGGGGAGCGGAACGCAGCGGTCGTCCTTGCAGGCGCCCTCGGGCTTGAGCTCCCAACCCCAGAGGTCGCCGAGTTCTGCAGCCGTCACCAAAGGCGTATCGACGAGCATGATCGTTCCTGATGATAGGGATTTTCTGCTCGGTCCAGTGTATTTATAGTTATCATTGGCCGATGACACTCGAACAGCTCGAAGATCGCCAAGCGATCGTCGATCTCATGATTTCGTACGCGACGGCGCTGGATAGCCGCGACTTCGAGGCCTTGGGCAAGGTGTACCTGCCGAATGCCGTGGCGATTTACGACGGGACGCGCTGCGAGGGGCTCGACGCGATCAAGGACATCTGCAAGGCAGCGCTCGTGCCGCTGACGGCGAGCCAGCATTTCCTCGGCAACTTCCGCGTGGAGCTCGATGGCGATCGCGCACAGAGCGTGACCTACCTCCACGCCCAGCACTTCAGGGCCGGTGCGCGGGGGCGAAGCACGTACGTGATGGCGGGGACCTACCGGGACCGGCTGACCCGCACCGAAGCTGGATGGCGGATCGAGTACCGAGATCTCGAGATCACCTGGACGGACGGGAACGCTGCGCTCGTTCCTGCCTGACACGGCGATCCCGTGCTGACGATCGACGGCATCGACGGGCTCCGCGCGCACCTCGGGCAGGAGCTTGGGGTCAGCAACTGGGCGCAGGTGTCACAACCAGAGATCGACGCCTTTGCGAACGCGACCGGCGACTTCTATTGGATCCACGTGGACCCGAGCCGCGCGCGGGAGACCGCGTTCGGATCGACGATCGCTCACGGCCTGATGACGCTCAGTCTTGGTCCGGGTATGAGCAACGAGATCTACGAGGTGTCCGGGTTCCGCCACCTGTTGAACTACGGGTACGAGTCCGTCCGCTTTCCCGCGCCGGTTCCAGTGGGGTCGCGTGTGCGTATGCGCGCAACGCTGCTGGCGATCGACGAGCAGGACGCAGGGGTTCGGTTCACGGTCGCTCAGACGTTCGAGCGAGAGGGCTCCGACAAACCGGTCTGCGTAGCCCAGAATGTCTGGTATCTCGTTCCGCTGTCGTGAGGGCGGCACGCTTAACCTTCGATGCGTGAGAACAACTATCCGGAAATGACGACCAACGGCCAGGCACCCAACGCGTCGGTCCTACGCGCGCGCATCCAGGCGCAGCTCGTCGGCCGCGAACGTGAGCTCGAGCTGCTGCTGGCGGCCGTGGCTGCGCGCAGGCACGTCCTGCTCGAGGGGCCCCCGGGCACCAGCAAGACGACGATGCTGAAGGCGATCACGGCCGAGTGGGGCATCCCGCTGGTGCTCGTCGAGGGAAACAGCGAGCTCAGCCCCGCGAAGCTGATCGGTCACCACAACCCGTCGCGGGTGCTGAAGGAGGACTACAGCCCCGACAACTTCGTGCCGGGGCCACTGATCACCGCGATGACCGACGGTGGCTTCCTCTACATCGAGGAGTTCAACCGCGCGCCCGAGGACACGCTCAACACACTGCTGATGGCGATCGCGGACCGTGAGATCTCGGTTCCACGCGTGGGCGTGATCCGCGCCGCGCCGACGTTCCGTGTGGTTGCGTCGATGAACCCGTTTGACAACGTCGGAACGTTGCGGGTCTCGAGGAGCCTGCACGACCGCCTTTGCCGGCTCGCCGTCGGCTATCAAGACGCCGAGGCCGAGCGTGGAATCGTGCGACTACGTACCGACGCTTCGCTCGGCGACGCGCTCGGCGATCGCCTGATCGCCGACGCGGTGGCAGTCACGCGAGCGACGCGCATCCACGAGTTCGTGCGTCAGGGGTCAAGCGTGCGCGGCGCGATCGATCTGGTGCTGCTGGCACGAGAGCTCGCGGCGATGCGGGCGATCGACGACCCGGACGACGACGGCTACGCGGCGTTGTTGCTCGACGCGATGCTGCTGGCCCTGTCAGGACGCATCCAGCTAGACGAAGTTGCGGATGCGACGCCCGAGTCGGTTCTCCGCGAGATCTGGGAGAACCTGCTCGTGCTCGACGGGGCGCAGGCCAAGCCCGGCTGAAGAGCACTCGAGCTCGACACGCCGATCCGGCGGAGCAAGACCGACGCAAGCCCACGCGGCGGTCCGCTGCGTCGCAAGCCAAAGCAACTGACTGAGCGGCCGAGCGTCTTCGCGCAAGCCGCGAGCGGCTCCGGAGGTCCCGCGCTCATCGGGCGCGGCGACGGCGATGAGAAGGACTCGCCCCTCGGCCCTGCCGGCGTCGTTTTCACCGACGAGGCGGGCCAGGTGACCGATCTGGTCGCAGACGGCCCGGGCGTCGACGCTGCAGTGAAGGCGCTGACGACCCGGATCTCGGAGCGTTTATCGATTCCGCGCCCGCGCCGGATCACCGCGCCGTCGCGGGGTCGCGGGATGCTTCAGAGCGTGCCGTACCGAGGCGGCGTCGACGACATCGACCTCGACAAGACGATCGACGTTCTCACCGAGAAGCCAGTACCCGAGGACGACGACATCATCGTCCGCGAGCGGGTGCGCCCGCGCCGCGCAGTCCTGCTCGCGGTGGACGTCTCAGGTTCGATGCGCGGCGAGCGCGTCAAGACGGCGGCGGCCGCGGTCGGGGCGCTCGCCGGCGAGCTGGCTGACGACAACGTGGGCGTCCTGGCGTTCTGGTCCGACGCGGCTTGGCTGCTGCGTCCCGGGCACGTCCGGCCTGCGCTCTCGCTCGTCGACGACCTGCTGCGCCTACCGGCGAAGGGCCTGACGAACCTCGCGTTCCCGATCGAGCTCGCCGGACGCGAGCTGAACCGCGTGCCCGAGGAAGACGCCCGCGTCGTCCTGTTGAGCGACTGCGTCCACAACGCAGGTCCGGATCCCCGCGAGCTGGCGGCGGGCATCCCGCGCCTCGACGTGCTGATTGACGTCGTGGGCGAGAGCGACATCGAGCTCGGCCGCGAGCTCGCTCACTACGGCCGCGGACGCGCATACGTGATCCGCGGCCACCGCGACGTGGCGCCGTCGCTGATGGACGCATTCGGGCGCTGAATCGTTCGCGCGCGTCCACCAGCAGTGTAGTATCATAATTGTACTCGTACTCGCTGCCGTCTTTGGTCCGAAGGGGATTCGCATTGTCAGACCTCACGTCCAGCCAGCCCGCCACCGCTCAGGCGCCCCCCTCGGGGTGTCCGGTTTTCGACTTCGACCCTCTCGCTCTGGATCACGTTGTGGATCCGTGGCCACGGCTCGCCCGGGCCCGCAGAGAGCAGCCGGTGTTCTACATGCCCAACGTCGACATGTGGGCCGTGACCCGCTTCGAGGACGTCGAGGACATGCTTCGTGACACGGAGACCTTCTCCAGTGCCGAGGCGATCCACATGGTCAATCCGGTGCCCGACGAGGTCACGATTCCGCCCGGCTGCCCGTATCCCGAGCTTGAGAACGTCGCGCAGTTCGATCCCCCTGTGCACACCCGGCTGCGGAAGCTCATGCAGCCGGGCTTCTCGCCCAAGCGCCTCGGCCACCGCACGGCCGAGATCCGCGCAATCGCCGACAGCTTGATCGATGAGTTCATCGACAAGGGCCGCGTCGACCTGGTACCCGCGTACTCCAACCCGATTCCGATCCGGGTGATGGCGATGATCCTCGGGTTTCCCCCGGAGGCGGCAGCGAAGTTCCGGTACTGGACCGACAGCTTCTTCGATCTGCTCGGCGTTCCCGGACTGTCGAACGAACGAGTCGTCGAGCTCTGGGAGGGGTTGCTCGACTCCGATGAGTACACGCGCGAGCTGATCGAGGAACGCCGCCGGCACCCCGCCGATGATCTGATTTCCGACCTCATCACTTCCGTGGCCGACGACGGATCGCCGTCACTGACCGACGCCGAGATCACGGCGAACATGCACGCGTTCATCGTCGCCGGAACCGACACGACAGTAATTCTGCTTTCGCAGATGGTCTACACGCTGCTCGAAGACCGAGACCGCTGGGAGCAGGTGTGCGCCGATCGCAAGCTCATCGGCAGGGCGGTCGAGGAGACCCTGCGCTTTCGCGGACCGATCCGCGGGCTGAACCGAATGACGACGCGGGAGTGCGAGCTCGGCGGCGTGACGATTCCAAAAGGCGCGCGGCTCTACTGGATGGTCTCGTCCGCCAACCTCGACGAGGCGCATTTCGACGCGCCAGATCGCTTCGACCTTCATCGTCCACGGATCACGGACCACCTTGCGTTCGGTAAGTGGACGCACTTCTGCATCGGCGCGCCGCTCGCGCGACTCGAAGCGCGGATCGCGCTCGAGCAGCTAGTGACGCGCGTCCCCGGCATGCGCCTGGCCCAAGAAGGCATCGAGTGGGTCCCGAATTTGATCACCCCGGCGCCGGCAGAGGTGATCGTCGAGTGGGACGTCTAGCGCGTGATCAAGGGGTACAGCCTCTTGGCGAGGCGCCCGGATGTCTCCAGCGAGTTCTTCCACGAGCACTGGCGGACCGTCCACGCCGATCACGCACAGAAGCTCACCACGCTGCGCCGCTACATCCAGGCACATCGGATCGATGCCCAGGTGCCTGGGTTCGCGCAGTCTCCGTATGAGGGCATCGCCGAGGTGTGGTGGGACGACATCGCCGCCGCGGACCGGGTGGCGAGCGACCCGGACTACCTGAATGGTGCGCGGCTCGACGAGCCGACGTTCATCGACATGCCGAGGCTGGCGAACGTGTTGACCTCGGAGCGTCCGCTGCTGCGTTGCGATGTGACGCCCGAGGAGCCCGAGGTGGCGCTGTTACTGATGTTGAAGCGACGCCCAGGCGTCGCGCTCGAGGAGTTCCGCAGCCGCTGGCCCGCGGAGGCGGAGATTGCACTGACCGCCTCCCCGCGGGTATGCCGCGTCGTCACCTCGCTCACGCTTACCGCCACCTACGCCGAAGCGGCCGACGAGCCCGTCTACGACGGGGTGGCCGAGCTGTCGTGGCCCGACAGGAGCAGATACGAGGACGACTGGGGTGATTGCGGGAGCGCAGTCGCTGCCGCGGTCATGGCGTTCTGCGACGCAGAGCGAACCCATGGCCACCTGGCCGAAGAGAACCGAGTGATCTGGCCGTGATCAGGCCGGTTGTACGAGGGACCCGACCGCCGTGTGCCCGGCGACGTACGCCATTGTCATCCCCGGGCCGAGCGTGCTGCCCGCGCCGGCATAGCCGAAGGCCAACGGGTGGGCTGAGTTGTTGCCGACCGCAAGCAGGCCCGGGATCACGTCTCCGAACGGGTCCAGCGCCCGCCCGTCGGCGTCGGTCCTGATGCCACCCTTGGTGCCGATCGCGCCGGCGCGCACCTCGATCGCTACGAACGGAGCGTCCTCGAGCGGGGCGAGGTTCGGGTGCGGCGCATCGTGGTCGCCCAGGTAGTGTTCGTAGGCGGATTCGCCGCGCCGAAAGTCCGGGTCGCGACCCTCGCGCGCGTGTGAATTGAACCGAGCAACGGTCGCCTCCAGGCCGTCAGCGTTGACGTCGAGAATCCCGGCGAGCTCGCGGAGCGTTGGTGCGCTCGAAATCGCCGGCGGAAGCGTCGATACGTCGTGGTTGCCGAGGACTCCATGGGCAGCGAGGAAGCGCCCGTCGCCGATCAGGTAGCAGGGCAGGTTGCGGTAGCCGTACGTCACCTGGTCCCACGTCGCGAAGATCTTGCCGATGCCGTAGTAGCTCTTGCCCTCGTTCATGAACCGCTCGCCACGTCGATTGACGATCAGCGTCCCCGGCAGACAGCGCTCGAGCGTGAACAGTTGCCCGACGGGCTTCCCGTCGACCTCGAGCCCGGGGAGGTCGGCCATCACGCCCCACCATGCTTCGTTCATCCCGGCGAGATCCGCCCCGGCCGCCATGCCCATCCGGTGACCGTCGCCGACGTTGTCAGGCGTACCGCACCGCGTCTGAATCGGGCCTGACAGGAATCGCCCGACCATCTCGTCGTTCCATTCAAAGCCGCCCGCCGCAAGCACGACGCCCGCACGAGCGTGGAACTCGCGGCCGCCCGCGCGGACTCCGCTGACGCGGCCAGCTTCGGTCAGAAGCCGTTCCCCCGGGCACTCGACCACGAGCGTTGCGCCGAGCCGTCCCAGTGCCGCGACCAATGGTGCGATCAGCGCTCGCCCGCGCGCGACGATTCCATCCTTCGCCCGCTGGTTGAGCTGGGCCATCGGCATATTGCGGACCGACTTCCACTCCTCGAAGTACTCACACTGCCGGAACGGGGGACGAGGATCGGGCCGCAGGGCGCGCGCAAGGTCACCGAGAACCGTGGTGTCGAACAACCGGGGCTCGACCGAGCGGCCCCCGGCGCGGCCACCGTCCATCTCCGCCTCGTAGTCCGGAAATGCATTGATGACGTCGAACTCCAGGCCATGCTCGGCCAGGAACCCCAACAGCGCCGGCACCTGGGCGATGTGCTGCTCGAGCAGCTCCGGATTGGCGCGCCCGAACGTGATCCGCTCGAGGTACCGCCGCGCGTCGTCACGATCGCTCTCCGGTTCGTTGCCGTTCGGCAGCCCGTTGCCAGGGAGCCAGAGCATGCCGCCGGACAACGCGCTGGTGCCGCCGAGGTACTCGCTCTTCTCGAGCACCGCCACGCTCGCGCCGGCGTCGGCGGCCCGAAGGGCTGCGGTCAGCCCCGAGGCGCCAGAACCGACGACGATCACATCGAAGCGATCGTCCAGGTCTCCGCTGACGGCTCTCACTAGTCAGCAGTATATTTCTTATCAGCGCCGCGATGCAAGCGAGCGGAGTCCGACTGAGTCGCGGGGCCGGCGTGAGTGGCGTAGGTCAGCTGCGCGCGAGTAGTTGCTCGCCGACGAGCGGGATCACTTCGTCGCCGAACGCGGCCATCGTCGCTTCCTGAGCGTCGTGCTGTAGGTACAGAGCGAAGTGGCCGGCGCCGAGGCCCGCGAGCTCGGTCAAGCGTTCAACCTGGGTCGCGGGCGGTCCGATGATGCAGAACCGCTCGACGATCTCATCGGGCACGAATTCGGTGTGAAGGTTGCCGGCTCGTCCGTGCTCGTTGTAGTCGTATCCCTCGCGTCCTGCGATGTAGTCGGTCAGGCTCCTCGGCACCGCGCGCCCGTCGCCGCCGTACCGTGCGACCAGGTCCGCGACGTGGTTGCCGACCATCCCGCCAAACCAGCGGCATTGATCGAGCGCGTGTGCGCGCGACGCGTCCGTGCCGTCGGTCACATAGGCGGGCGCCGCGATGCAAATCGTCAAAGCGTCCGGATCCCGCCCGGCGGCGGCTGCGGCGTCCCGCACGGCTTGAATGCTCCAGGCCGCGATGTCGGGATCGGCGAGCTGGAGTATGTACCCGTCCCCCACCTCCCCGGCGAGCTTCAGCGCCTTGGGCCCGTAGGCCGCTACCCAGATCGGCAATCTGCTGTGCGGGTTCCACGGAAAACGCAGGGTGCTGCCCTTGTATTGGACCGCGCCCCCGTTGGCGAGGCCGCGAACTACCTCAACGCAGGCGCGTAGATCCGCGAGATTCACGGGCTTGCCGTTGATCGCCCGTACGGCCGAGTCGCCGCGGCCGATGCCGCATACGGTGCGGTTGCCATACATCTCGTTCAAGGTTGCGAACAGCGACGCCGTTACGGTCCAGTCGCGGGTTGCCGGGTTCGTCACCATCGGACCGACGGTCAACTTGTGGGTGGCGTCGAGGATCCGGCTGTAGATCACGAACGGCTCTTCCCAGAGCAGGTGGGAGTCGAACGTCCACACGTTTGTGAAACCGTGGGTCTCGGCCCTCCGGGCGAGCTCGATCACGCGCGCCGCCGGCGGGTTGGTTTGGAGCACGACTCCGAAGTTCATGGCCTAGACGGCCCCCTTTGACGTCATTTGGCCCGCTCTCGCAAGCACCGAGTCCACCGTTCTCCCGTATGCATCGATTGCGACCTTGAGCGCCGGCTCAGGCGAATCCTCGATCGAGGCGTGCGAGATAGGCGGGTCTGACTGCGCGAAGATCATCGCCGTCGGGACAACTCGCCCGATCTCAGTCGCGTCGTGCAGAGGCCCGCTTGGGATCGGCTCGCCTGCGTCGCCACCCGCCTCCTGCACGCTTGTCCGCACCAGCTCGATCAAGGTTGCGTCGAACGGAGTCGGGGCCGCGCGGAAGACATCGCGCTGTTCGACGGTGCAGTTGAACTCCTCGGCCGCGCTGCGGCATGCCTCCTGCGCCTCGGCGAACATCTCGGCGAGCTCGTTCGGCTCGAGGTGCCGCTGGTCGAGCTGCATCTCGGTGCTGCCGGCGACCGCGGTGATGACACCGGGAACGGACTGCATCCGCCCTACCGTGCCGACGCCGCCGTGGTTGATTGCGCTCTGCCGTATCTCGAGCGCTGAACGCGATGCGGCGGCGAGTGAGTCCTGTCGCAGGCGCATCGGCGTCGACCCGGCGTGCGCCGCCTGACCCGTGAACGTCATCAGGTGCCGCTCGACCCCGACCGTCCCGCTCACAGCGCAGGCCAGCCGACCGGCGTCGAGCAGTACGGGCCCCTGCTCGATGTGGAGCTCGAGATACGCGACGGCTCCCTTGAGGCGGTCCGTCGCGGCGAGCGCCCGGTCGAGGTCGACTCCGCAGGTCGCGAGCGCGTCAGCCAATGTGACGCCTTCGGCGTCGCGCAGGTCGCGGACCTCGTCAGGGTCAAGCGTGCCGGCGCACGCTGACGAGCCGAGCAGACTACGGCCGAACCGCGCCCCCTCTTCATCCGCCCAGTCGACGAATCGGACGCCGATCGGCGGCCGCGTGCCGGCTCGGGCCAGCTGGCGGACCGTCTCGAGCGCGGTCATCAGCCCAAGCGCGCCGTCGAGCCAGCCGCCGTCGGGTACGGCGTCGATGTGCGACCCGACGATCATGAAGTGCTCGTCGACGCCGTCGACGCTCGCCCACACGTTGCCGGCCTCGTCGCGCTCTGGCTCGAGACCGATGTCGGCGAGCCTCGAGTGCAGCCACGACCTTGCCTGCATCCATTGCGGTGTCCACGCAAGCCGTTTCGCGCCCGCGAAACGCCCACCACTGTTGCTTGCAAGCTCGTCGAGGTCGGCGATCACAGCCTGCGGGTCGAGCCGTAGCTCGGTCACGCGGCGACCTGCACCGAAGCCCCGAGCGCGCGCGGGACGAAGCGACCGTGGCCAGGCTCGGTCTTGATCTCGCCCCGGTCGTAGACGAGCGTCCCGCGCGAGAACGTATGCCGCACGCTCGCGCTCGCGGTCTCGCCCTCGTAGAGGTCGTAGTCGACGTTCATGAACGACGTGGCCTTGCCGTAGGGGCGAGACGCCGCCGGGTCGAGCACGACGACGTCGGCGTCCTTCCCCGGTGCGACGGCGCCCTTTTCTTGCAGACCGAACCGTCGGGCGATCGTCGTGCTGGTCAGGTCGACAAGCTGCGAGCGGCTGATCCGGCCCGGGACGACGCCCTCGTCCCACAGCTTCGCGAGCCGGTGCTGGATCAGCGCGAGGCCGTTTGGCACGAGGCTGAAGTTGTCGAGGCCACGTGACTTCTGCTCGTCGTTGAACGGGCAATGGTCAGTCGAGATGCTCTCGAGCACGCCGCGCCGCAGATAGGTCCACAACGGCGCCTGGTTTGACACATCGCGCAGCGGTGGCGAGCAGATGTAACGGCAGCCCTCGACTCCTGGGCGGCGAAGATCGTCGATGCCGTTGATCAGGTACTGGAAGCACGTCTCGCCGGTGACGGCCGCACCCCGCTGCTGCGCGGCCTCGATCTCCGCGGCTGCGGCGGCGCAGGTGACATGGACGACGAACAGCGGAGCGCCGACGTGCTCGGCGATCGTGGCAGCGCGTCCGGTGGCCTCCGCCTCTACGTACTCGGGTCGGGTCAGCGCGTGGTGGATCGCTGAGGTGTCTCCGCGCGCGAGCGCGCGCTTGACCAGCAGGTCGACGATGTCGCCGTTCTCGGCGTGCACCATCGTCAGCGCATCGAGGTCTCGGGCGCGCTCCATGCAGGCTGCAAGCTCGTCGTCGCGCACCATCAGCGCACCTTTGTAGGCCATGAACAGCTTGAACGAGCAGACGCCGGCCTCCGAGATCGCGGCCATGTCGTCGAGGACCGGCTCGCTGGCATTGGTGATCGCCATGTGAAAGCCGTAGTCCACATGGGCGGCTCCATCCGCGCGACCGCGCCACTCCTGCAGCGTGGACTGGAGGTCGTCAGGGTGCTGCTGGATCGCGAAATCGACGAGGCACGTCACTCCGCCGGCAGCCGCCGCCTGCGTGCCGGTGTTGTAGTCGTCAGACGACATCGTTCCCATGAACGGCATCGACAGGTGCGTGTGATTGTCGATCAGGCCTGGCAGCACGAAGCACCCCGTCGCATCGACGACGTCGGTTCCCTCGGGAGCGACGACGCGACCGACGGCGGCGATCTTCTCTCCATCGATCAGGACATCGCCGTCGAACTCGCCGTCGGCGGTGACGACCGTTCCGTTGGCGATCAGGGTGGTCTTGGCGCTTGCGCCCATCCGGTGCCGACGATAAGAGATCAACAGGTGGAGATCAACCAGCCGATGCCGCCCGCAGCATTCAGCCCAACCAGCTCACAGGCGCGGATCGACAGGCTCGGTCTCCATCGCCAGCACGCCGAACACGCACTCGTGCACGCGGTACAGCGGCTCTCGAGAGACAAAGCGTTCGAGCGCCTCGATGCCCAGCCCGAACTCGCGGATCGCGAGCGAGCGCTTGCGCCCGAGGCCACGCGTGCGCAAGCGATCGATCTGGCCTGGGTCGGCGTACTCCGGGCCGTAGATGATGCGCAGGTACTCGCGGCCGCGGCACTTGATGCCCGGCTGCACGAGACCCTTGCGCCCCTGGGCGACGAAGCTCATCGGCTTGACGACCATCCCTTCGCCGCCGCTCGCGGTGAGCTCCTCCCACCACGCCGCACCCGCCGCCTGGTCCTCGGCGTCGGTGACGTCGACCGCGCGCCGGCCGGTGGCCTGAAACCAGTCGGGATCGGCCGTCACGAGCTGATCGCATCGCTCGAGGTGCCAGGTGTGATCGCGGTCTGCGAACACACCGGTCTCGGCGGCGAGGACATGGAACGGCGCGAGGCGTAGATCAGACACGCTGTTGACGGGCCACACATAGCGGCGGTACGCATCGATGTACTGATCGACGTGCTCGATGCGGCGACGTTGGCGGTCGAGCAACTGAGTGACGTTGAGTCCCCGTGCATTGGCGACGTCGAGCGCGGCAACGGTCGCATTGAGGCCAGCCGTGGCCGCGGCGCCCACGGAGGCGTACTGGCGGCGGACGAGATCCATCGCCTTCGCCGACCAGGGCAGCAACTCGCAGTCGAGCACCAGCCACCCGGTTCCGAGAGCATCCCAGAGGCCGGCGGAGTCGGCGGCTGCTCGGATGCGGCCGAGCGCGGCCTCCGTGTCGGCGGCGCTGTCGAGGAACGGGCGACCGGTACGCGTGTAGATCGCGCCCGTCTCGCCCCGATCGACGCCGAACCGCTCGCGGGCGACATCGACATCGCGGCAGACGACGACGATCGCGCGCGACCCCATGTGTTTCTCCTCGCAGATCACCTGCGCGATACCAGCGCTCCGATACTCCGCGAACGCTTCATCAGGGTGCTCCAGCAGGTCGGGCCTGCTCGACGTCGCGGTCGGTGCCATCGTCGGCGGCAGGTAAACCAGCCAGCGCGGGTCGGTCGCGAACCGGCTCATGATCTCCAGCGCCGCGGCCGCGTTCTCCTCCCGGATCGTGACGGTCCGGGTTAGCCCCGTCTGCACGATGCGCTTGCCGGCGACGTCGTCGACGTCAAGCAGGAAAGCCGGCCGGTCTTCGTCGGCTACGGGCGCCGCGTCGTCGGGTGCAGGGAACGGCTTCGCAGGCTCGTAGTACGTGCGGCTCGCCGCAACAGAGACCAGCTCGCGCTCGGGCCAGCGCAGCGCGGTCAGCCGGCCGCCGAAGACGCAGCCTGTGTCGATGTTGATCGTGTTGTTGAGCCACTCGGCCTCCGCGACCGGCGTGTGGCCGTAGACGACGGCCGCGTTGCCGCGGTAGTCGGCCGCCCACTCCAGGCGGACGGGGAGCCCGAACTCGTCGGTCTCCCCCGTCGTCTCGCCGAACAGCGCGAACTCGCGGACGCGCCCGGACGAACGACCCTGATACGCCTCCTTCATCCCCGCGTGCGCGACGACCAGCCTGCCGTCGTCGAGCACCACGTGGCTGACCAGCTTGTCGAGGAAGTCGCGCGCCTCGTCGCGGAATTCCTCGGACTCGCCTTCGAGCTGCTCGAGCGTTTCGCCGAGCCCGTGGGTCAGCTGGACGTCGCGACCCTTGAGCTTGCGGACGAGCTTGAGGTCGTGGTTGCCGGGCAGGCAGATGGCCGTCCCCGCCGCCGCCATCGACATGACGAGCTTCACCACGCGCGGAGTGTCCGGGCCTCGGTCGCCGTAGTCGCCAACGAACACGGCACGACGTCCGTCTGGCGGCGTCGCTGAAGTGCCATCGGCGCCCAGCTGATAGCCGAGCTCGCGCAGCAGCTCGGCGAGCTCGGCATGGCAGCCATGGATGTCACCGATGATGTCGAACGGCCCGTGATCGACCCGACGGTCGGTCCAGAGCGGCGCCCGCCGCACCTCGGCAGCCTCGACCTCCTCGGGCGAGCGCAGCACCGTCACGCGCCGGAAGCCCTCGCGCTGCAGGCCCTTGAGCGACTTGCGCAGCTGCGAGCGCTGTTGGCGGACCACGTGCTGTCCGAAGTCCCGGTCCGGTCTCGACCGATTGCGCTCCTGACAGATCGCCTCCGGCATGTCGAGCACGATCGCGACCGGGAACAGGTCGTGCTGCTTGGCGAGCTCGATCAACGGCCGACGAGCTTCACGTTGCACGTTGGTCGCATCAACGACGGTGAACCTCGGTTGCGCAAGCCGCCTGCCGGCGATGAAATTCAGCACCGCGAACGCGTCGGTGGTGGCGCTCTGGTCGTTCTCGTCGTCTGCCACCAGGCCGCGGCAGAAGTCGGAAGAGATCACCTCGGTCGGCGCGAAGTGCTTGCGCGCGAACGAGCTCTTACCGGAGCCGGATGAGCCGATCAGGACGACGAGGCTGGGGTCCGGGAGGTCGATCCTCATCGGTTGAACACCGCCATCTGCGTCGGCGGCCCGACCTCCGGATCTTCGAGGCCAACCGGCAGGTGGCGGACGTCGTAACCATGGCGGCCGGCGACGCCTGCCGCCCAGGTCGCGAACTCCTCGCGCGTCCACTCAAACCGATGATCGGGATGACGGAACTGGCCGGCCGGGAGCGTCTCCCAGCGGACGTTGTACTCGGCGTTGGGGGTCGTCACGACCACAGTGCCCGGTCGCGCCGAGCCGAAGACGTTCTGCTCTGCGGCGGCCAGGCGCGGCGGATCGAGGTGCTCGATGACCTCCACCAGCGCCGCGGCGTCGAAGCCGATCAGTCGCTTGTCGCGATAGGTCAGCGGGCTGTGAAGCAGGCTGATCCGCTGGCGCTGGGCGTCGTGCATCTCGTCGAGCTTCAGTCGCCGTGCGGCCTGCTCGAGCGCGCGGACGCTCACATCGGCGCCGAGGATGAACTCGTAGTCCTCTCGAATCAGCCGTTCCAGCAGGGCGCCTGGCCCGCATCCGAGGTCGAGCACGCGACGGGCGCCTGAGGCCTTGAGCGCCGACTGCACCGTCCCGAGCCGCTGGTCGCGCAGGGAAACAGGCTCCTCCAGCTGCTGCTCGCGTCCTGGCTTGTCCGGTTGCTCGTCCGCGGGCGCCGCCTCATCCAGCTGAGCGAGAGCCGGGAAGTAGAGCCGCGCCTGCTTCTTGAGATAGCGCCGGACGATCAGATCCCGTTCGGGATGTGAACCGAGCCACCCCTCGCCGCGTCGCATGAGCTTCTCGATCTCGGCCTCGTCGACCCAGTAGTGCTTGTCGTCGTCGAGGACGGGCAGCAGCACGTAGAGGTGCGTCAGGAGCTCGGCGAGCCGCAGTTCGCCGGAGAGCCGCAGGCCCACGTGATGGCTGTCACCCCAGCCGGGGAAGTTCGGATCGAGCGCAATCGGTGTGACGCCGACCTCGTAGCCGAGCGGCTCGAACAACTGTCGCACCAGTGCCTCCCCGCCGCGAGCCGGCACCACGGGTAGCGCGGCCTGCAGCGGGATCGCCGAGCCTGCGAGCTGCTCGTAGCCCTTGCACGTGCCAGCCATCGCACTCTTGAAGACGTTCACCAGCGCGACGGACAAGAAGGAGGACGCGACGTAGGGCCGGTCGTTGACGTACTCAGCCAGCGCGAAGCTGCTGACGCCGCGCCCCCGCCGGACCAGGCCGACCGGATCGATGTCCAGCAGCAGCGCCGCAGTACACCGCTCCTCGGTCGCCTCCGGATAGAAGACGTGCACGTCGCCGAAGCCCACCGAGAACGTCTGCACACGGTCCGGGTGCTTGTGCAGTAGGAAGCCGAGATCCGTGGCGGGGCGATGAGTCGTCGTAACGGTGAGCAGCACTCGGAGCGAGGCTACCGAGCGCTGAAGCATCGGTTGACGATAGATCGGCAGCCGATATATACTCGTGCCCATGGATCGCTCCGGACCCGAGCCGAAGGGCCACCCGAAGTCCGAGTCGCTCGCGCCGCTCGGTCGTTACGCGGGACCAGCCACGCTGATCTTGTCCAGCCTCGCCGACGGGCCCAAGCACGGGTATGCGCTCACGAAGGACATCGAGGCCTTCGCCGAGGTCCGCATCGCTCCCGGGACTATGTATGAGGCGCTTGCTCGCCTCGAACGGCAGGGCCTTGTTGAACCCCTGGAAAGCACCGACCGTCGTCGGCCATACCGGCTGACGGCCGCAGGCGCAGTCGCACTCCGCGCAAACCTCGATTCGCAACGGCGCGTTGCGGACGTCGGGCTGCGGCGACTCGCATCCAAAACGGGGATCGGATGACCGAGAGCGCGGGCGTTGCCACCCGGCGGGCCGAGCGGCTTGTCCGCTGCTATCCGCGTGCGTGGCGTGCGCGATATGGCGAGGAGTTCACGCAGCTCCTGCTTGACGATATGTCCGAGCGGCCCCGTTCCGTCAGACGCACAGCGGACGTGCTCCGGAGCGGCGTTCTCGCCCGGCTGGCCTTCGCCGGCCTCGCCGGTGACGCCCTGGAGCCAAAGCAGCAGGTCCGCGTCGGGCTAGCGATGCTCGGCTTCTCCGTGACGGCCTTCTTAGTGGCGGGCATCGCGATTTGGTCCCAGCTCACGATCGGATGGCAGTGGTCAGCCCCGTCCGACACGGCAACGAAAGCCGGGATGCTGATGATGACCGGAGCCTTGGTGGCGTCCGTCGCGGTGGCGCTGCTGGCCGCGGTACCGCTGCTGTGGACGCTCTGCCGCGAGCTTGCCGGTGGGCGTGGCCGCAACCTCGTGCTCCCGCTGGTCGCCGTCGGCGCGGGAGCGTTCGTGCTCGTCGTCGGAAGCATCCACTTTGGCCACGGATGGCCGGGGACAGGCGGTCATCCGTGGTCCCGGCGCGACATCGTCCCGGGTTGGGTTGCCCGCTTCTGCTGGGCAGCGACGCTTTGGATCACGTCGTACTGGGCGCACCCCGGCTCGCTCGCCACGTTTCCTGCCGCAGAGGTCGCATGGATGGTCGCCGGCCCGATCGCGATGCTCGCCGTCCTGATCGGCGTCGCGAGGACGATCCGCCGACTCCCGCTTTCTTCGCGGGCGCTTCGCTGCGAGTCGTGGCTCGGGCTGGCTGCTGTGGTCATCTTGGCGGGGTTCCTCGCCGGCGCGGGCAGCTGGGTGATCTCGGGCGGGCCTTCACCCCGTGGCCTGTTCCGAGTCGGGACGATCGACTTGGTGGGCGTCGCTGTGATGGGTGCTGCGCTGATCGTCGCCTTCCGCGCTGCGCAGCGAACCTTGGCCGCGAGCTTGATCCGCACCGCGAACCGCTGACGGGCGATGAGCATCGGCGACGGACCGCAGCCCGACGGTGGCGCGTTCGGCGCCCGGAGATGGACCCGACGACGCGTCCTGGCGTGCGGGATCGGCGGATTCATCGGCGCCGCGTTCGCGGGATTAGAGCTGGTTGAGCACGGGGTCCTACCGGGAAAGCAGGCGCTTGACGAGCTCGATGGCGCGTGCTCAGTTTCGAGTCCCACGCTGACGTTCGCGACCACCGGGCCGTCGAAGTCAGGCCGGTTCTTCTCTGCCGCACGCAATCGGATGGTCGGATACACGATCGCCTACCCGCCGGGGCATGGGCCTGGTAGCGCCCTGGCGCTCGCGATCTCGTTGCACGGCTTCGGCGGCGATCACAGAAGCGGACTCGGAGGCCTGACACTGTCTCAGGCGCTTGCTGCTCGTGTGAATGGACGCGCGCTTGCGCCGATGGCACTCGTGTCCGTCGACGGCGGCGGCATCTACTGGAACCCGCACCCCGGCGACGATCCGATGGCGATGATCGTCGACGAGCTGATCCCGATGTGCCGAAGGCTCGGCCTCGGCAGGTCCACGCACGGGATTGGCACGATCGGCATCTCTATGGGCGGCTACGGTGCGCTGCTGCTCGCCGAGAAGAACCCGGAGCTGATTGCCGCGGTCGCCGCGATTAGCCCAGCAGTCTGGAGCACCTACGCGGAGGCCCGCGCGGCGAACGCCGGCGCGTTCGCCTCCGCCCGAGACTTCACTAGCGACAACGTGATCATCCGCGCCTCAGCGCTCACGGGCATCCCGGTGCGGATCGCTTCCGGCACCGACGATCCGTTCCATTCCGGCGTTGTCGCCCTTGCCAAGTCTGTCCCGAGTTCAGCGACCGTCGAGATCACGCCAGGCTGCCACGACGGCTCGTTCTTCTCGAGCCAGCAACACGCGTCGCTCGCCTTCCTGGCCGCGCATCTGACAAGCGTGTGAGAGACGCGCCGTCAGTCGATCTCCACCTCGAAGTCCCACGACACAAGCGGCCTGCTGCCAAGTGGCGCCCACCGAAGCTGGCCGTTGCCGGTCGGGAGCACCGCGCTCAGCGTCAGCGTGACCGGCCTGCCGGCGACGATTCGCCGGGGCAGCCTGCCGCCGCCGCGCAGCGTGACCCGGGCCCCGTTGCGCTGCCCGTGCTCGCCGAGGAAGCTGAAGTCCCGAGCTGACAGCGGGATGCTGCCGTGGACCGCGGCGAGGGTGACCGTGAACTGGCAGGGCGAGGTTGCCGGCACGGGCGATTGCCCCTGCTCGGGCACCGCCGGACCGACCGCCGTCACCTTTGCCCGGCCGCCGGGCAAGCGGACGGCCACCGTGTCGCCCTCGATCGCCAGTCGCGACCTGCTTGGCGTCGCGGTGACGACCGGGTCGGCAGGCGCGACGGTCGCGCTGGGGAGCCAGCTCGGGAGGCTGGCTTTAGCGGCATGGTGCGACGGCCCGTTGGGCCTGTTGAAGACGTCGCGGCCGAACGGGGCGAGGCCCGGCTGGGCGGCGTAACCGATGTGCCCGTTGCGGTCCAGACCCGGAGAGCGAGCCGACACCGCGAACAGGTCCTCCATCGTGCGCAGCCAGCTGTAGTGGTTGTAGAACCGCTTGCTGACCGACCCCGGCCGGATGTAGGGCGAGATCAGCACGCTGCCGGTGTCGCCGCCGCCGGTGGTCGGATCCTTGGCGTCAAACAGCGGGTCGGTCTGGGGGGACTCCGCCCCCAGTGTGATGCCGCTGACGGGCCCGGTGGTCGTGATCGGGTGGCCCGACGCGTCGACGAGCTGGAACGAGCCCTTGTCCACGAAGCCGCCGTCCTGGTTGGCCTTGGTGGCGGGCACCGGGGTGTCTGTGACTTGCCCGACGTGCGCCCCGGCCGGAATACCGCTGCCCGTGACGGTGCGTCCGGGATCGATCGCGGTCGCCGCGTTGTCATCGATTGTCGAGCTGCCCGCGAGCGCGGTGGCGCCCGCGTCGGTCCGCGGGCCCGGAACGCTGTCGCCGCCGCCGAGCAGACAGGTCCCCGCCGGCTGCTTGGGCGTGGTCTGGGCGACACAGTTGCTCGGCCGGTCGACGAACGAGTTGTAGCCGGGGCCTGGATACAGCTGGTTGCCCTGACTGTCGGTCGCCAGCGGCGTGTTGGGCCCGGTCGGCTCGAAGTGCACCTGCTTGCCGAACAGCGTCTCGGCCGCGGAATCGTCCAGGATCGACGTGTGGGCATTTGGCGCCACACGCTGCGAGTTGGCGAAGCTGTTGCCGGTGTAGGTGAACGGCGGGAACGCCTCGTCGAAGGTGATGTCGATCAGCCCGCCGTCCTTGAACGCCCGCGAGGCTTCGATCTCGGGGATCACGTGAGCCAGGAACAGGTCGGCCGCGTACAGCCCGCCGGTGAAGTTGACCGGCGTGCGCGGCGTGGTCGGATTGGCGAACCCACCGGATAGGTTGTTGCCGTGGCAGACGGCGTCGTGGGCGTCGTTGCAGTTGTCGGGAGTAATCCAGCTGAAGGCCGGCGTGGTCGACTCGCGCTTGAGGTCGTGATACAGCCCTCCGTGCGTGCTGAACACGTTGGCGATGTGCTTCGAGTTGCAGTCGCCCGAGCGCAGGATCGACTCGAACCACGGGAATGGGAAGTGCTTGGGCACGTACTGGTCGGTGGCGTCGGCGCTGCCGGGGTTGGGCTGGGTCGTTGAGCCGGTCGGCGCCGGCTGCGCGAACGGCGCGCCACAGGCGTTGACGCCGGCACTGTGCGGAGCGCTGCCCGGATCGGGGTTGCCGAGGTCCTGGGCGTAGCCCTTCCAGGTGACGTGGGCCTTGTCCAGTTGGTTGAACAGCGTGGGCACCGCCGCCGGGTACACACAACCGTTGGCGCCCGGTGCCGCATTGGGTCCGGCGGCCGACGTCATCTGGCCGTAGTTCTTGTTGCTGTGCAGCGAGCCCGTGAGATCGACATGCCCCGCGAAGTGGGTGTAGTCAGGGCAGTCGCTCTGAGTGTCTGACTGGGTGGCCTGGCCACTGACCAGCGAGAGGTAGTTGTCCTGGCTGAAGTGGCCGGTCCCGTAGTAATTCTTGAGCAGCACCCCCTGATGGGGCAGCGTCTGCCACAGGTACGTGTTGCGGTTGAGCCCGGTGAAGCTTGCGTCGTAGGACTTGTTCTCCAGGATGATCAGCCATACGTGCTTGATCTTGCCGTGAGCGATGCCCAATCCATCCGAGGTAGCCGGCGCGTGCTTGGACCCAGTGATGACCGTGGCGGCCGGCTGGGCCGCGGCAGCTTGCTGGCGACGCGTGGCGGACGAGCCGGCTGAAACCAACACCACCGTCCCCAAGACGACAATTGCAGCGCACGCCGCGACGACCCTCGCAAACCTCATACCCACCTCCGAGCGACAGGGACCGAACCCCGCACGGTCTACCACTCCACCCGTGGGTCCGCAACCCGGTTGGTACGCGATCCGACCTTGGGACGGGGTCGGAGTATGCTGCGCGACTGCACGGATGAGTTACCCCGGGGGTTGTGGATGTCTACGTTGGCGGTTTCTGTTGTCGGGGGCTGGTCGCCCTCTCGTCGGTTCCTGATCGCGGTGGCGGTAGCGGCTTGCACGGTCCTGGCGGCTCTGTCGCTGCCATCCGCGTCGCCGCGAACGGTCCCTGCCGTCCACGCCGCGGTCCTGCCAGTGGCGGCCGTCGGCCCGGTCTCGGCGGCCGTGGGACGCGTCGATCGTGCCTACTGGGTGCACGGGACGCGCGCGACTAATCCCGTGCAGAACCTTCGGATCGGTTTCTCACCGGCTGGGGTGAGCGTGCGCAATGGTGCCGGCTCTGTGGCACTGTCGTTGATCGGATTCGGCCGCTCCGGGGCGGTGCGGCAGGTCGGCCACGTGACCCCGCTGGCGCGCGCGAACCGCGTGCTGTACGCGTTCCCCGGCATCCGCGCGTGGTATGCCAACGGGCCCGCAGGACTTGAACAGGGCTTCGACGTCGCACGCGCGCCGTCGGGCGACTCCGGGCGTCTGGTGTTCTCGATGGCGCTGGCCGGGAGCCTTCGTGCCCGGATGGCCGGCGACAGCGTCATGCTCGGAGGGTCCCTGCGATACACCGGCCTCGTGGCGGTCGACGCCCGCGGCCGGCGGCTCCCGGCCTCGATGCAGCTCCGCGGCGACCGCCTGGCCCTGACGGTCGATGATCGCGGAGCTCGGTATCCGCTCCGGGTCGACCCGTTTGTGCAGGCGGCCGAGCTGACTGCGTCTAGCCCGAGCACCCAGATCGCATTGGGCTACTCCTCGGCGATCTCAGGGTCCACGATCGTCGTCGGTGCACCAGCCGCGACCGTCGGCGCCGCAGCTTCCCAAGGCGACGTCCTGGTGTTTACCGAGCCGAGCAGTGGATGGGCGAGCACCTCCACCGCCGCGGTGCTGACCGCTTCTGACGGCGCGGCGCACGACAGCCTCGGGTTTTCGGTCGCGATCGACGGCACCACGATCGTGGCGGGCGCCCCCGCACACAACGGCGTTGGCGCCGCGTACGTGTACACCGAGCCGTCGAACGGTACGTGGACAAGCGCTACCCAGACGGCCGAGCTAACGCCAACGGGCGCTCAGAACGGCTATCTGCCGGTGGCGGTCTCCGGCAGCACGATCGCGATCGGGAGGGGTTTCCAAGCCGGTTCGCACTCCCAGCAGGGGGCGGTCGACGTGTTCGTGAAGCCAGCGGGGGCCTGGGCCAACAGCAGCACGCCCGCGGTGCTCACTGCCGCCGATGGGGTCGCGCAGAGCGTTCTCGGTGTCACCGTCGCGATCAGCCCCAGCACGGTCAGCCCCACCACGATCGCCGCCGGCGCCCAGACCGGCGGCGGCAGCGGCAGCGCCGTATACGTCTTCAGCCAACCGAGTGGTGGATGGGCGACGACCAGCACGCCGTCGGCCGAGTTGCAGGTCGGCACGTCGAGCATCTTCGGCGGGGAACCTCAGCTCGCCGACAGCGGCAGCACGATCGCCGTCGGGAACGCCACCGCGACGGTCGGCAGCAACGCGCAACAGGGCAACGTCTCCATCTTCTCCGAACCGACCACGGGTTGGGCGAACGCCCCGTCTCCGAGCGCCACCCTGACCGCAGCCAGCGGCGGCGCCGGTGATGACATGGGCTTTACGGTCTCGGCCTCGGGCACGACGATCGTCGCCGGCGCCCCCAGCGCCGGCAGCGGCCAGGGAGCGGTGTACGTCTTCGATCAGCCCGCCACCGGATGGGCGACCACCGGTACGCCGGCCCAGGTGCTGACGAACAGCCCCGCCGGTCCCGCGGGCGAGCTCGGCTACTCGGTCGGGATCAGCGGGGGCACGGTCATCGCCGGCACCCGGGCCCACGATCTCGGCGAGTTCGTCTTTGACATACCCGGCTCGGGCGGTGGCGGTGGTGCTGGCGGTGCCGGTGCGACCGCCCCGCCGGTTGCCACAACCCGGCCCGTGGTCAGCGGGACGGCGAAGGCGGGGCATACGCTGTCCTGCTCGCCCGGGTCCTGGTCAAACAGCCCCACCCGCTACGCGTACCAGTGGAGTCGCGACGGCACCCCGATCCTCGGCGCCACCAACGCCACCTACAAGGTCCAAAAGAGCGACGAGCAGCTGATGCTGGCCTGCACGGTGACCGCCTCTAACGCCAAGGGCGCCGGCCCCGCCGCCGCCAGCGCGCGGAAGATCGTCCCGGTCCCGAAGGTCAAGGGATGCCCGTCGGCGACCGGCAGCCTCTCGGGCGTCAAGCTCGGCCTGGTCAAGCTCGGCATGACCCGCGCCGCCGCCCACAAGGCCTTCAAGCACAGCTCCAACCGCGGCGAGAAGTACGAAGACTTCTTCTGCCTGACCCCGATCGGCATCCGCGTCGGGTACGGATCGGCCGCCGTTCCGAAGCGCTTCCGAGACAAGGTGATCTGGGCCTCCACTTCGAGCGCCTACTACACCGTCAAGGGCGTTCGCGCCGGCGCCACCGTCACCGCCGCCGCCAAGACGCTCACGCTCAGCAGGCCATTCAAGGTCGGGCGCAACACCTGGTATTTCGCACCCGAGGCCGACACCAACGCGATCTTCAAGGTCCGCGGCGGCGTGATCGAGGAGATCGGGATCGCGTTGAAGTCCCGCACCAGCACCCCCGCCGCCAAACGGAAGTTCCTCAAGAGCTTCAGCTGACCGCAACGGCGGTGGGCTAAGACCGGGCGCTTACCTTCCATCGCGCGGTTCCAACCGCTCGATGCGCTCGCCTTAACCCGAATCGCCCGCCGCGGCGGCGGCGAGCGAGCAATGCGCAGCGACGCGATTCGGGGTCCACACGTGCCTCCGCCTCGATTGAAGCGAGTGTTCGATTTGGCATGCGGCCGAGACCAACGCCGCCCGAGATGGCCGGTTGGTTGCGAGTGTGTTCAGGTAGAGGTGTTGACGAGCTCGCCAGCGATCCAATGCGCGACATCGTCGGGATAGGGAGCGGGGAGCCCGAGGACTATGTGCTGAAAGCCGGCGTCGATGGCGTTTGCGATCGCGGTTCGGGTTGCGTCGATCTGCTCGTAGGACACCCGGAGGTGGATCGAGCGTGTGATCGAGCCGGGGTCTCGAGCGGTCTCGGCGCAGAGCCGATCCAGGACAGCGCTTCTTTGGACGGCGTCGGCGAGGTTGCTGCCGGGGATGTTCCATAGGTCGGCGTGCTCGGCGACCACGCGCAGCGTCGCGGTGGTGCGTCCGCCGATCATGATCGGCGGACGCGGCTGCTGGACCGGCTTGGGGTTGCAGAACGCGCCGGTGAGCTGGTGGTAGGTGCCATCGAAGTCGAACGGTTCGTCCTCGGTCCACAGGCGGCGGATGATCGTGCACGATTCGGCCAGGCTTCCGACGGCGTCGGCGAAGTCGAGGTAGGGCAGGCCGTGCGCTGGGTACTCGCGCCGAGCTTCGGGAGGGTTTGGGCGCGAGCCCACTCCGATGCCGAAGTCGAGCCTCCCGTCGGACAC
>DASXDD010000087.1:0-8026 GCA_036490775.1 Solirubrobacteraceae bacterium
CGCGGCTCGAGCCAGGTCCGCAGCCCGCCCGCGAGGTCGCGCGCGGCGCGGTCGTCACCCGCGACGACGATCGCGGCGCGGTCGGGATCGCGGTCCAGCAGCGCCGCGATCAGGTACGGCCGCAGCGCTTGCGAGACGAAGCCGCGACCGCCGTCGCGCGCGAGCGCGTCGGTCTGTGGGTCCTCGTCTGCGTGGGTCAGGAGCGAGCGGAGCATCGCTTAGTGCACTTCCTTCAGTCTAGGAAGGTGGGACGTCGCCGAGGACCACTTTCTCAGTCGCGTCCGCCGCCTCATCGATCAGCCGTGCGACCTCGTCCCGCGGCTCGGCGAAGCGACCGAGGACATACGCGGCTACGCGGTCGGGATCGGTCGTCGGCGGCCGCCCGACGCCGATCCGCACGCGGGCGAAGTCGGGGGAGCCGAGGCCCTGCTTGAGCGACTTCAGGCCGTTGTGGCCGGCGAGGCCACCGCCGGTGCGAACGCGGATCTCACCGAACGGCAGGTCGATCTCGTCGTGGATGACGAGCACCCGGTCGAGGTCGAGCTTCATCGCGCCGCGCGCCGGGCTGACGGACTGACCGGCCTCGTTCATGTATGTCTGCGGGAGCAGGATCGCGACTCGCGGTCCGCCGGGACCGGTCCGCCCTTCGGTCAGCAGCCCGCGGTACTTGGACTTGGCCTTGGGCAGCTCCCACCGGGTCGCGAGTAGGTTCGCGACTTCAAACCCGATGTTGTGGCGCGTGCCGGCGTACTCGCTGCCGGGATTGCCGAGTCCGACGATCAGCCAGTCGACAGGGGAGCCCCGGCGACCCGGGAGTGCCACGGTGGCCCGCTACTCGTCGCCGCTGTCGGCGTCGCCATCGCCGCCTTCGCCCTCGGCTGCTTCCTCGCCCTCGGCGGCTTCCTCACCCTCGCCGACGAGCTCGGTCTCCTCCTCGAGCTCGGGCTCTTCCTCGAGCTGCAGCTTCGGCGGGCTCAGCGTCGCGATCACGGTCTCGGGATCGTCGACGAGCTTGACGTTCTCGGGCGGCGTCAGCGCGTCGAGCGTGACCGTGTCGCCGATCACCAACGTCGAGACATCGTGCTGGAGCGAGTCCGGGATCTCGGTCGGCAGCGCTTCGACGGTCAGCTCGCGCGTGACCTGCTCGAGCACGCCGCCCTCCTTGGTGCCAGGCGCGTCGTCGACGCCGACGAGTTCGAGGATCACCGTCGCCTGGATCGGGCGGTCGAGGCGGACACGCATCAGGTCGAGATGCACGGTCGCGCCGTTGACCGGATGGTGGACCTGCTCCTTGACCACAACGGGCGTGCTGCCGGCGTCGCCGATGCTCAGGTCGAGCACGGCGCCACCCTGTGCGAGCGCCAGGCGAAGCAGACGCGCGTCGACCTGGAAGGCGACCGGGTCCTCGCCGCCGCCGTAGACGACTCCGAGCACCTTGCCATCGCGCCGAAGACGGCGCGCGGACCGCGATCCGGCCGGGTCGCGCTGCTCGACGGATAGTCCTCTGGTCTCTCTAGCCATGATCGGTCTGCGATGGTAGCGGGCAAGCGTGGCGCGTGAGGCGCCGCACAAGCCTCAACGAGCCCGTACGCCGGGGCGGACAAAAGCTGACGCGGGCTTTACGGCACGGTACCCTTAAGCCCATGTCAGGCGAGGCTCAGCTGATGCTGATGATCGCCGGAATGCACCTCCTGGGATTGGTGTGCGTCGCGGTGTTGATCATCCCCGCGTTGCGAGATGGTCCCGGCATGCCTCCGCACCCCGATTCGGGGTCCGACGATGGCGGCGGCTGGGGACCGAAGGCGCCGCCGAAGCCGCCCGATTCGCCACGCGGCGGCATCCCGCTGCTCGACGCCGAGCAGGCGTCCTTGCGTCTGCGCGATCACGGCCGCCTCGCCGATCGCCGAGTGAAGCGCGAGCGCCGTCCGTCGCCCGAGCCGCGGCGTACGCCAGTCAGAACCTGACGGCGACGGCTAGAAGCTCGCCGGGCAGTCGCTCTCGCTCGGGATCCGCTTCGTGACCTTGAGCAGGTCGACGCGGAGCCCGGTGATCGGATTGCCCGCCCGCCGGACACGAACGCACTGCACGATCGGCAGCCCGGTGCCAATCCGCCATGCGACGCGCGCGACGCCTTCGGTGTTGGTGAGCGAAAAGCCGCCGGCTGCCTCCTGCAGGATCAGGATCGACAGCGCGCCCGGAGCCTTCAGCTTGGTGGCGTTGGTGGCGGCCAGCGTCCGGCAACTGGCGCTGCCTGTGCAGTCCTTGATGTCGCCGATCACCGCGTTCGTGTTGCCGTGGGCCTCGTCCTGCAGCAGCGAAGTGATCGCAGAGCGTTCGGCGCTGTCGGCGCTGAACACGCGAGCCAGAAGCGCGCTTACGACGAGGAACACGACGAGCACGAGGCCGGAGATCAGCCATACCTTTGCCCGACGGCGCATCCGCCGGAAGGTTACGAGTCGCTGAGCTCCAGGAACCGCTCGACCGACGCCTCCTGGTGATCGAGGCGCTCGGCGAGCGCGCGAGCATGGTCGGCGGCGACGCTCAGAAAGTCCTCGACGCAGCGCTCCGGATCGTCGGCGAGCGGATACACGCGGATCACGTCCTGCTGCGCGCATGCGATCCCCATCGGCGGCCGGCCCTCGGCCAGCGTGCGGGGCCCGCAGACGGGTGTAACGAGCAGTTGCGAGTCGGGCGCGACGAGCGCGGTCGGCATCAGCCGCGGCGCGGGCAGCCGGAACGGCAGGTCGACGGAGTAGTCGACCACCACCTCCGCGCCGATGAGGTCGCCCAACGGCTCGCGCCAGACGTCGAGCACGACATCGGCGCCGACCAGCGCGTCGCGCAGCGTCGTCGCCTGCTCGAGGTAGAGCTGCGCCGCCTCGTCGCGGTCCTCGGCGTTGCCGAGATCGAGGTCACACGGCACCCGCAGCAGCTCGTTGGCTGCGACCGTCGTCCCGGCACCGCGGCTGCCACGGGTCACGTATGTCTGCAGCGTGCCGAGGTCGCGGCGGCCGTGGAAGATCACGGTCACGGCGTCGCTCACCGGAAGCCCTCCGACCCGCAGCGAGACCGCAACCGACGAGGAGTCGTCGAGCAGCGCGCGGCGCAGGAGCTGCTCGGAAGCCTCGTGCTGACCGTCTGCGCCTTCCTCGAACCTCATCTCGCTCCTAAACGGACCGACCGGATCGTCTTCACTATTTACTCACAACTGCAGGCGGCTTGTGCCAGAACCTGCGGCTGCGGGGTAGGCTGGGCCCAAGATGAAGTTCCTCTACAAGCCATTTGCACTGATTTTGGGCCTGATCGGAGCCAAGCTCGGCCACAACGTCTTCGAGCAGATGTGGTCGCAGGTCGACCACGAGCAGCCGCCCAAGCCCACGACCGAGGATGCGAGCATCCCCAAGGTCGTCGCCGCGGCTGCGCTCGAGGCCGCGACCCTCGCCGGAGTCGTTGCAATCGTCGATCGCTTCGGCGCGAGGACTTTCGAGTACCTGACTGGCTTCTGGCCGGGCGACAAGCACGCCAAGCCCGCCGATTCCGACTAGACCGGGTCATGCCACCGGGTCAGGCGGCCCGACGAGCCACGGGCGCAGGCCGTCGCGCAGCCAATCTGGGATCTGCGCCTTGGAGAGCGTCTCGCGGTCGACGAGCACGTGGATCAGCGTGCCCTCGACGAGCAGTTCACCCTCGTAGCTGATCCGGTGCTCGGAGGAGATGCTCGTGTTGCCCAGACGCGTGATCACGACCTCGAGCGTCAGCTCCTGGTCAAACCGCGCCGGACCGTGGAACGTCAGCTTTGCCTCGGCGACGACGATGTCCAGACCGCGATCGAGCATCGTCCGGTAGCCGCCGATCCCGGCGCGCCATAGCTCGGTGATGCTCGTGTCGAAGTAGACGAGGTAGTGAGAGTTGAAGACGACGCCCTGGACGTCGCACTCTGCGTAGCGCGGGCGCAGCGTGTGGGTCAGCGGTCCGGCCATCAGCCCTGGCCGCCGCCGCGCAGGACGAACCCGCGCTCGGCGAGCGCTGCGATCGCGTCCTCGAAGGCGCCGAAGTCGCGCCGCAGCAGCGCTTCGATCGGGACGCCGGTCGGCCCGGGCGCCCGCACCCAGCGCTTGAGCACGGACGGACCGGCGCGCTCGGCCGGCTCGGCGAGCAGGTCGAGCAGGATCGGCAGCTCGGTGCGATGGTCGAGCTGGCCGGAGAGCAGCGTCAGCGGGTCGACGTCGAGCACCGCGCACAGCTCGTCCTCGCTGAGCCCGAGCAGCTCCATCAGACGTGCGGCGCGGTCAGACTGGCTCAGAAGAGCTGGTTCTCGCCGCCGAACACGTCGCTCACCGAGCCGTCGGTGAAGATCTGACGGATCGAGCTCGTCAGCAGGTCCGCGCAGGACAGGACCCGCACGTTGTCCGGTGCACCCGGCGGCAGGGGGATCGTGTCGGTGACCACGATCTGCTCAAACCCGGCCCCCGACAGGTTTTCCCAGGCGTTACCCGAGAACACGCCGTGCGTCGCGGCGGCGTAGACGCGGGTTGCGCCAGCGTCGTGGACGGTCTGCGCCGCGGCTTTCAGCGTGCCGGCCGTGTCGATGATGTCGTCGACGATCAAGGCCGTCTTGCCGGCGACATCACCGATCACGTAGCCGATCTCGGCGACTTGCTGGGCCGGACGCTCCTTGTTGAGGATCGCGAGGTCGGCACCGATCCGCGACGCGAACCGTTTGTTCAGCTTCACCCGGCCGGCATCGGGCGCGACGACGACAAGGTCGTCGAGGCCGAGGTCGGCGAAGTACTGGGTGAGCATGAACATCGCCGTCATGTGGTCGCACGGCTTCTGGAAGAAGCCCTGGATCTGACCCTGGTGCAGGTCCATCGCGAGGATCCGGTCGATCCCGGCGGATTCGAGCATCCGCGCCACCATCCGGGCGCTGATCGGCTCCCGTGGCTCTGACTTCTTGTCCTGACGCGAGTACCCGTACCACGGCGTGACCGCGATCACCCGGTGCGCCGAGCCGCCGACGGCGGCGTCGACCATCACCATCAGCTCCATCAGCGCATCGTTGGCGCTGAGCCCGGTCTGGACGTTGCTGCACGTCGGCTGCACGATGAACACGTCGCAGCCGCGGACCGAGTCCTCAAACCGGCAGTACACCTCGCCGTTGGTGAACGTCTTCAGCGTCATCCCTCCGAGCTCGATCCCAAGCTTGGAGGCGATCTTTCCGGCGAGCTCGGGGTTCGCGCGCCCGGTCACGAGCACGAGCCGCTTGCTGTAGGCCATCTGGAGCTCCCGCGTGGGGCTCGGGTAGGTCTGCAGCGCGCTCATCGGGGTGTCGAGTGTACGCCGGGGCGGTGACGGGATTCCGTGCTCGGCTCAGTCCGAGCGCGAGGCCGTCGGCGGCTCGCCGGGATCGCTCTCGGTCCTCGCTGCCACATTGTTACCTGCCGCCGGATCGGCGTGCTTTGCGGCATCCCGCTCCTTGCGGCGATCGGCGTAGCCGTCGATGTTGCGCTGGCGCGCGCGGGCGACTCCGAGGGCCCCCGACGGTACGTCGTGGGTGATCACCGAGCCGGCCGCCGTGTATGCGCCATCGCCGAGCTCGACCGGCGCGACGAGCATCGTGTCGACGCTGATGAACGCGCCCGCGCCGATCGTCGTGCGGTTCT
Source organism: Solirubrobacteraceae bacterium (assembly GCA_036490775.1). Lineage (GTDB taxonomy): Bacteria > Actinomycetota > Thermoleophilia > Solirubrobacterales > Solirubrobacteraceae > Palsa-465. Next base: position 5,664 of record DASXDD010000087.1, read on the forward strand.
TGTTGGTGCCGTCGTAATTGGCGGTGATCGTCCCCGCACCGATGTTCGTCTTCTCCCCGATCTCGGTGTCGCCGATGTAGGAGAGGTGCGGGACCTTGGCGCCGGCGCCGATCTCGGAGTTCTTGATCTCGACAAACGTGCCGGCCTTGGCGCCGTCGTGCAGGACGGTCCCGGGTCGCAGATAGGCGAACGGGCCGACGCTGACGCGGTCGCCGATCACGGCGCCCTGGACGTACGAGTGGATCACCTTGGATTCGGCTCCGACGGTCGCGTCGATCAGCGTGCTGAGCGGTCCGACGACCGCGCGCTCGCCGATCTGGGTGGTGCCGTGCAGGCTCGAAAACGGGGCGATCACCGAGTCCTGTCCGATCTCGACGCCTGCGTCGATCACCGTCGCGTCAGGGTTGACGATCGTCGCCCCGGCGAGCATGTGGCGCTCGTTGATCCGCCGCTGCGCGACGGCCGTGACCTCGGCGAGCGCGACGCGGTCGTTGATCCCGAGCATCTGCAGCGGGTCGGGGATCTCGTAGGCGCCAATCGTGCGCTCGTGCGCGCGCAGGACCGGGAGGACGTCCGGGAGGTACAGCTCGCCCTGGGCGTTGTCGCTTCGCACCTCATCCAGCGCAGCGAGCAGCGCGTCGCCATCGAACGCGAACAGCCCGGTGTTGACCTCGCGGATCTGTAGCTCGGCCTCGGTCGCGTCGCCCGACGCCTTGGTCTCAACCACCCGTTCGACGCTGCCGTCGGCGGCTCGGACGATCCGGCCGTATCCGCTTGCGTCGTCGAGCACGACCGTGCCGATCGTCGCCGCCGCGCCCGAGCGCACGTGCGCCTCCGCAAGCGAGCGGATCGCCTCGGCGGTGATCAGCGGCGCGTCGCCGTTGAGCACGATCACGGTGTTGCCGGCCGCAACGTTCTCGGCTCCGGCGCGGACAGCGTCAGCCGTGCCCTTGGGCTCGCGCTGGATCGCAATCGTGACGCCGTGATCGAGCACGGTCTCGAGCCTGCGCTCCGGGTTGTCGACGACGACGACCTGCTCGGCGCCCGCGTCGCGGGCGGCAGCGACCGGCCACGCGATCATCGCCCACCCGCACAACGGGTGCAGCAGCTTCGGCGTGCCGGATCGCATCCGGGTCCCCTGGCCAGCGGCGAGGATTACGACGACGGGCGCGGCCACGCCTGGATCGTAGTGGCTAGGCGGAACGCTTAGACCAGCACCGGCGACAGAGGAATCCTTCCTCGTGTCGCCGGCGCCGATCAAGCTGTCGGTCAGGTGCTACGGCTGAAAGATCTGGGCTGCAGCGAGGCTCGCCTGGCGCTTTGGCGGGCCACTCATGTTGGCAACCATAAGTCTCATCGGCACCCTGGAAGGAAACTTAATCCGTAGAAACTACGGATCTTGCGTCGGGGCTAGCGAGAACCGACCACAGGTGCATCAGCGCGGTGGCGCGGTAGGGGCGCCATTTCTCGGCGACTTGCAGGGCATTTCGCGGGCTTCCGTCGAGCCCGAGTCGCTCTAGCGCCCGTCTCACGCCGAGGTCGGATGCGAGAAACACGTCGGGATCGCGCAGCGCCCGCAATGCGACGTAGTCCGCCGTCCACGGGCCGATCCCGCGGAGTTCAAGCAGCTCTTCGCGGACGCGGTCTCGGTCGCCGGCCGGGTCAAGCACGAGCTGGCCGCCGGCGAGCGCTCCGGCGAGAGTCAGCAGCGCGCGCGCACGCGAGGCCGGCATCGCCAGGCGGCCCGGGTCGGCATCCGAGAGCGCCGCGGCGGTCGGGAACAGGTGCGTGACGCCCTCGCGCGGGCGCGCGAGCGGCTCGCCGTAGTCGGCGACCAGTCGGCCCGCGAGGGTGGCCGCCCCCGCCAGCGAGACCTGCTGGCCGAGCACGGCGCGAAACGCGATCTCGTTGGGGTCGACGTGACCTGGAATCCGTCGCCCTGGGTTGACGCGCGCGATCGGGCCGATCACGGGGTCGTCACGCAGAGCCACGAGCGCCGGCGATGGGTCGGCGTCGAGGTCGAACAGGACGCGTGAGCGGCGCACGGCTTCCTCGAGATCTCGTGGGTCGTCGAGGCGGTAGATCGCGCTGATGTGCCGGTCGGCGGGGCGCAGCTCCGCGGTTCCGGCGCCATGCCTGAGCCGCAGGCTGCGCGCGTAGGTGCCGTCGACGACCTCCTCGACACCGGGCACCGCTCGCCGGGCCAGGTACGCGACGACGCCCTCGGCGTCCATCGGCGACCGGTACGGCAGGCATAGCTCGATCACGGGGTCTGAGGACACCTCGTCTAGGATGCCCGACGCGACCGGGACGTTCGTTCGGGAGGGCTCGGCTGTGCGAACTGAGAAGGAATCGATCAAGAC
>DASXDD010000088.1:0-1624 GCA_036490775.1 Solirubrobacteraceae bacterium
AATACGAATGCCTGCTCGGCGACCGCGACGCACCAGCCGCGAAACGCCTCGAGGTCTGCGGCCGCGACCTCGCCGCCACCGAACGGGGCCGAACTCGTCGCCCGGAAGGCCGAAACCGCGTTGACGACGGCGTCGACCGAGCCGAGCTGCTCACGCGCGCTCGCGAGCGCGCCGGCGAGCGAGTCGGGGTCTGACGCGTCGGCCTGCAGCGCGAGTGCGCCACGGGCGCTGACGGCGTCGAGCGTGTCCTGGCTGCGGGCGACCGCGGCCGCCTGCCAGCCGAGCTCCTGGAAGTGGTCGAGGATCGCGCCGCCGAGGTTGCGCGCGCCGAGCACGACGATCGTCTTGGCCATCGGTCAGCCCTCCTGCTGGGTCGGGCGGATCAGGATCTCGTTGATCGCGACGCTCCAGCGCCGCGTGACGATGTAACGGATCGCGTCGGCGATGTCTTCGGCGTGCATCCGCTCCACGCCCTCGAAGCGGCCTCGTGCCGCCGCCTGGATCTCCTGGCGGTTGTGCGACATCAGCTCGGTCGCAACCGCGCCCGGCTCGACCAGCGAGACCCGCAAGCGCCGGGTCGCGAACTCCTGCCGCAGCGACTCGCTGAACGCGCCGACGCCGTGCTTGGTGAGGTTGTAGACGCCGCTGCCGCTGCGCGCCACGCGGCCGGCCACCGAGCTGATGTTGACCATGTCGGCGACGTTGCGGGGAGCGCTCTCGGCGGCGCTCAGCAGGTGCGGGATCGCGGCGTGGGCGCAGTACAGGAGCCCGAGCACGTTGAGGTCGACCATCCGCTGCCACTCCTCCAACGGCGCGCCGTGAGCTGGCCCGAGCAGCATCACGCCGGCGTTGTTGACCAGCGTGTCGAGCCGGCCGAGCTCGGCGACGGTGCGCTCCACGGCGGCCTCGGCCTGGTCCTGCTCGGTGACGTCGGATTCGATCACGAGCACGGTGGCGCCGCGATCGCGCAGCCTGCCGGCGAGCGCCTCGAGCCGATCGACGCGGCGTGCGACGACCGCGACCGCCGCGCCGGCCTCCGCGAGCGCCTCAGCGGTCGCCTCGCCGATCCCGCTCGAGGCACCGGTGACGAGCGCGACGGTCCCCTGCAGTGAATCGGCCATCAGGATGACTCCCATCTGAAACCGACCGCGGACGGCGCCGGCGGCAGCGGGCTCGCCGCCATCCCGGGCCGCGGGTCGTTGTCGTGAAAGCCCACCGGCGCGAGGTCGTTGGGCGTGTCGGGATGAAACAGCGACGCGAGGTACTGCGCCTGCCCGCGGCCCGGGCCGAGCTCGAATTGGCCGCCACCGTAGGCGCCGATCCCGTGCTCGGCGCAGTAGTCGTAGGTCGCGCACAGCTTCGGCAGGCCGCCGATCCGCGAGGGCTTGATGTTGACCATCTTCGGCGCGAACGGGAGCGACTCGATGTCGGCGATCGAGTGGATCGGGGCGTCCCAGGTGATCCGGTCGTGCTCGTCGGCGATCGCCGCGGCGGTGCCCTCGTCGACGACGTCGGGGTCCTCGAGCCACGCGTCGGGGAACGCCTCGATGACCCGCCGGTAGAGGACCGGGTCGGGCTCCTGGTCGACGATCGTGCCGCGGTACAGGGCCTTGAAGTCGATCGA
>DASXDD010000089.1:0-2716 GCA_036490775.1 Solirubrobacteraceae bacterium
CTCCGGCCCTGGCGAGGTCGCAGTCCTGTCGGACGTGGCGGTCAGCTCTGATCTCATAGATCCAACTGATGGCTCAACTAGTGTGCTGACGTCCGAATAGACCGCGTAGATGCTCGTAGTTCCATCAGCCGGACAGCTCGACCGGGTATCTCGGCTTTCGGGTCGCCCGCTTGGGCGGCGTTCAGCTGAGCGTCGGCGCGCCCGCGGGCGGCTGATATCCGGCCACCTCGCCGCTTGAGGGGGTGAGGCGCTTTGCGTTCAGTTGCTCGACTAAGAGTTCGAGCATCGTCTGTTGCAATGCGCGGGACCGGGCGTCGGCATGGCTTGGGTGTGCGAGGTTGCACTCCTCGAATGGGTCGATCGAAAGGTCGTAGAGCTCGAACTCGTCTGGCTCGGGTTCTGTGACGGTTTCGGTGTGGCGGCCGCGCAGCCGCTCGTCGCGCTCGCCGGGCGATGTCCAGAACTGCTGGTTGTCGTAGTAGCGCGAGAGCTTGACCAGGTGCCGCGCGCCGTCGACGTCGACCTCGGCGATCACCGTCTGCAGGTGGTTGGGCTGCTTGACGGTCGACAAGCGTTGCAGGCGCTCCGCGACGCGGTGAAACGGGCTGGCCGACCGCTCGTTGCCCTCGCTGATCTCATCGTCGGTGGTGAAGAGGATCGGCTCGGTGGGCGCCGCCGGCTCGGCCGCGCGGATCGCGTTGGAGAGGTCACGCCCGACGAGCGGGCGTGCGTCGCTGTGGTCGGACTGCACCTGGGCGAGCGCCTGGCCGGCGTCGATGCCGGTGAGGCCGAGCAGGGTTGGGATCAGGTCGGCGTGGGTCGTCGGGATGGCGAGCTCGCGGGCGCCGCCGGGTAGCAGAGGGCTGGAAACGATGAACGGCACGTGCAGCGCTTCCTCGTAGGCGACGTGCCACTTCTCGTGCATTCCGCCGTGGGCGCCCTGCATGTCGCCGTGATCGGAGGTGAAGATCACGATCGTGTTCTGGTAGGCCTCGGTAGCCCGGAGGGCGTCCAGGACGCGAGTGATCTGCGCGCCGACCTCGGCCTGCATCTGGTAGTAGAACTTCAAGTGAGTCTGGACCCACGGCTGCGGCGCGATCATCGTGCCCCAGTTCTCAACGTAGCTCTGCTGACAGGAGGGCTTCGACGAGAGATCCTCCTTGTGGGTCGGCGCCTGATCGACATGCGGCACCTCAGACGGGTGGTAGCGCAGCCCCTGCGTGAGCGCGATGACGCCGAACAGCGAGTCGTCGTGCGGGTTCAGGAACGAGCAAACCGTCAGCCACGGAGCGTCCCCCTGTTCCCCATCGAGGCGGTTGAGCAGCGCGATCGTCTCCTCGGCGGTGAACGGGTCCTTTACCGTGCCGGTGTTGTGCTTGCCGAGTCCGTGCGGCTCGGGGCCCACCCACTCCGAGAACCCGTAGTCGTCGAGGAGGTCGGCCTTCAGATACTCCTGAATGTTGTCGTCGATCGGCGTCCCGTCGTCGTTGATCGACAGCAGATACCCGTGACCATCGGCGGCGTCGAGGTGTGGGTGCGATGCGTGCCATTTGCCCTTGAAGAACGTCCGGTAGCCCCCGGCGCGGAACCAGTCGCCCAACGTCGGCACCGTGTCCGGCGCCAGCCAGAACATCTCCGAGCCATCCGCGCTCTTCGCCAGACCATCGGTCTGCGTCACCCCGTGCAGCGACGGGTACTGGCCGGTCAGCAGCGACGTGCGGCTCGGCGCACACGCCGCCGCCATCGGATAGTGATGCCGAAACGAAACCCCGTCCTGCCGCAGGCGCTCAACGCCGGGCAAGTGCTCGCGGCGGTACTGCGCCAGCGCTGGGGACTCGTACGCCGGCGGATATCGCTGCTGATCAGTCAAGATCAGCAGAACGTTCGGGCGACGAGCCATAGAGCCACCTTGACGGCCCCGCCCGGTGCCCGCGTCATCCAAATCGGGTGATCCAAAGATTCGAATAACGAGACCGACGCGCGTCCGGTCTGACGTCCGCGCGCACCCGCGCTTGCCACGACCATTCCCGACAAACTTCGCGGGAAGGGGAGCCGATGCGCCGCGCGCAGGGCCGGCGCAAGCGGCCGTCGATGCGTAAGCACAGGAGGCTGGATCGGCCCGTCTGGGGGCCCGCGTGATCGCTACCGCGTGGGTGCGATCGCCGACGAAGCCACCGAGGCGCTTACCGGCGGAGAGCACTCGGACGAGCCGCCGCCGCGATCGCTTTTGCATCCGAGCCGAGTTCTCGCTTACGCGCGCTTCGGCGACGACGCACGCCTGCGCTCCTGCTCGCGGCCCCCGGGGTCGGCTTGCGCTCTGCTCGGCCGAGGGGTCACGGGTGACGTCGGGACTTTCGCGATCACAAGACAAGCGCCGCCAGCCGTGTGCTGTGGTAACTCCCCATCGCCCTGGACGAGCGTGAGGCAGAAACCCGGATCGCGGCGCAGCTCCCGCGTGGTGGGCCGGTGAGCAGAACCGCCAGCCCTACCTATCTAAAGGATGTGTTGGGGGGCTCGGCTGGGCGTCGCTCGCGCCTCGGCGACAGCATGGGTGACCGATCTGCTGTTCTGCAGAGCGTCGCGGAGGCCGATCATCTGGTCGCGGTCGTACTCATCGCGTCCGTCGGGGGTACGCGCCGGCGCTGGGAAGCCGTACCGCTCCTCCCACAGGCGCAGCGTGTCCGCGCTGACGTTGAGCACCGTGGCTGCTTCGTTG
>DASXDD010000090.1:0-1552 GCA_036490775.1 Solirubrobacteraceae bacterium
GAGGCGAACGCCCGCGGCGAGGGTATCGGGCTGGCCATCAGTGCATACGCACGCGCTGTCCTGTGTAACGGGCTCGGGCGGTATGAGGAAGCCCTGGCCGCAGCCGTCGCAGCGAGCGAGCACCGAGAGGTCGTCGCCGAGAACTGGGGCCTCAGCGAGCTGATCGAGCCAGCCACGAGAACCGACAGGACCGATCTGGCGGCAGACGCCATGGAGCGGCTCTCCAGAAAGGCATATGCCACCAGGACCGACTGGGCGCTCGGGATCGACGCACGATCTCGAGCCCTGCTGAGCGGAGACGACCGTGCCGAGGTCTTCTTCCTCAAGGCGATCGACCATCTGAGCCAGACACGGGTGCGAGCCGAGCTCGCTCGGACTCACCTGCTCTACGGGGAATGGCTTCGGCGCATGAACCGCCGCGTCGATGCGCGGGCCCAGCTCCACATCGCGTTCGACAACTTCAGCTCGAGCGGTATGGAGGCGTTCGCCGAACGCGCTCGCCGCGAGCTGTCGGCGACGGGTGAGACGGTCCGCAAGCGGACGGTCGAGACCCGAGACGATCTGACCCCGCAGGAGTGGCAGATCGCGGAGCTAGCTCGCGACGGCCTCTCCAACCCCGAGATCGGCGCACGGCTTTTTCTGAGCCGGCGCACCGTGGAGTGGCATCTCCGGCACGTGTTCGCAAAGCTCGGGATCAAATCCCGCCGGGACCTGCCCAGCGCGCTGGCACGCTCCGTCCCCGAGCAACACGGAGAGCCTGCGTAACCCCACCGGGACTCGCGCGGCTGGTGTCGGAACGCCGGGTCCCGCGGGCCGGGCCCGGTCCACCCGTGCGCCCGCGTGCCGACTGGGGTCCACACGGGGGCGACCGGCACGGCGCCCATGTCACGGTGATGGACCTCATGCCCACGACAACGAGTCCGCAGATCCGCTTTCGCACTGTCGATGGCCTGCGGATCCGGTACGCCGAGAGCGACGGCTCGCATGACACGGTCCTACTGCTCACCACCCCGTGGCCGGAGAGCCTGTATGCGTTCGCGCCGATATGGGGGACGCTGGCACAACACGCTCGGCTGTTCGCCATCGACTTGCCGGGTTTCGGCGCATCTGAACGCCGCGAGGATCTCCTTTCACCACAGGCGATGAGCGGCTTCCTGGCTGATCTCATCGTTGAGGCCGATCTCGGCCGGCCGCACATCGTCGCGCCGGACGTCGGCACGTCGGCTGCGCTATTCGCGGCGGCGTCACATCCGGAGAGGATGGCCAGTGTGGTCATCGGCACCGGTGGAGCTGCGGTCCCGATCCAGCTTGGGGAACCGTTGAAGTCATGGGTCCTGGACCCTGACCTCGACAAGTACCGCAGGATGGATCCGCGCGCGATCGTCAACGCCGCGGCCGACACGATCGCGGGCGGGATCCCCGACCAGATCCGCGCCGACTACCTTGCCTGCTACGACGGCGACCGCTTCGCCGAGTCGATGCGCTACGTCCGCAGGTATCCCGAGGAGCTGCCCGCACTGGCCAAGCTGCTGCCGCAGATCGCCACGCCGGT
>DASXDD010000091.1:0-10276 GCA_036490775.1 Solirubrobacteraceae bacterium
TAAGTGTGGCGCAGGTCATGAAAGCGGAGCGGACGCGCTCCGATGGCATCGCACGCTCCCTTGAAGCGTTTGCGAACGGTGACCGGATTGAGTGGCCGACCGATCCGATCAACGAACACGAATTCCGTCGGTGCGGTGAAATCGGGGCGGCGCCTCAGGCGCCGGAGCGCGTCAGATGCCTGCGCGGGTAGTGGCACTTGTCGGACGCGTCCGCTTTTCGTTGTCGTCTCGACTCCGGCGCTCATCGCCCTGCTGATCGTCAGGACGGAACCCTCGAGACCAACATCTCGCCAGCGCAAAGCAAGAAGCTCGCCGAGCCTTAGACCGGTGTATGCCGCGATGCGCACAAGCTCGCCGTCCTGCTCATCCATGGCCACCTGGTCGAGGGTGCGATCCGACCTGTGTCGACGCCCTCCGTCGGCAAGGGCGTCCGCGATTGCCTCGACCTCATTCGGAGAGTAGTAGAGCAACACGCCGGGATGGGGTTCGCGGCGAACGTCAGCCGCCAAGGCTGGATTGCTCGGCAAGCCGAAGGCGGACTCGCGCATCCCATAGTTGAAGGCCGCTGAGATGATGTTTCGCGTCTTGTTCACCGCCCGGGCTGATACGCCCGTATCAGCGACGGCCCGAAGAAACGCGTCGATGTCGCGAGTTGCGATCTCTCGCGCGGGCATATCCCCGAACGCTCGCATGACGTGCCCGAGCAGCTGGCCTTTCCCGCGTTTGTAGGGCGTACCGGGTTCGGCGAGCACATATCCGTGATCTCGCAAGGTGGCCGGCTTGGCCCCTTTGACGTCACGCAGCCAAGCGACATACGCCGCCGCGAGCTCGCGGAACGTGACTCCACGAAGCTGGAGCTCTCGTTCGCGGCGCACTTCATCTGCGGCATCGGCGATGTAGGCGGCAACGATGTTCGCAGCGGCAACGTGCGCACGCCGTTCGTCGAAGGCGCCATCCGGTATTCGTCCGTGGCGCCTGCGCCAGTCTCGCTGGTCGCGCTCCAGCCAGGCGGGACCGATCCGACGCTTTATCTGCCGGCCGTCGTAACGGAACTTCGCTTCGTAAAAGGGCTGGCCGTTGTGCTCACGAACGACGAGGCTAGGACTGAGCTCATGCATTCGACTCTCGTGATCCTGCGGATTTTGACGGTCCGGGCGTCGAGGGTACCACGTGGGTACCACAGCTTGTGGGTACCAGCCTGGGTACCAAACAGAAGCGCAGAAGCCTATGTGCCTAGGGATTATCCGCCTAGCGGCGTCCGTACTCGCTCGCGTTGCATGAGATAAGCCTGCCTTTCACGCAGGAGAACGCCGGTTCGAATCCGGCTGGGGGTACTGCTGGATGAGTCCGGACTGAAGGTCAGGGTGGCGACGAGTCACCGCTATCAAGCGCACTTGGTAGTGCGCGCCGCGATGAGATCCTCAGCTTCGCGTAGGTCCTAGACAGATGCGTTTCGACGGTCTTGCTGGTAACGAAGAGTGCCTGGGCGATCTCGGCGTTGCTCATTCCCTCGGCTGCCATGCGGGCGACGCGATTCTCGCTCGCCGTCAACGCATCGTGTCCTGATCGTTCCGCTCGGCGTGGGCGGGTACCGAGCGCCGCAAGCTCCTCGCGAGCGAAGCGCTCTAGTCGTAGCGAACCGCAACGGCGCGCAAGCTCAAGAGCCTCGAGGAGATTCTCCCGCCCTACGCTGCGTTCGCCAGCGCGCCTGAGGGCGGCTCCGAGTTCGGCAAGCGCGTACGCTCGCTGTAGGCGCGCCGGGGATTCGCGAAGCACGGTTACGGCCTCCCGTAGGGCCCCGAGTCGGCGCGCCGGATCGACCACCGCAAGCCCTCGCAGCGCGTTGCCGATTGGCGTCGGGCACTCGCACGCGCGGGCAAGGCGTAGCGCGTCAGTAGCGAGACGTCCGGCCTCGTAAGCGTTTCCGAGACCGGCTTGTGCGAGCGCTGCCCCCACTTGCCAGGGCACGATCGCAGGGTTCGTGATCCCGCATGTCTCAAGCACGCGTCCTGCCGCTGCGAACGCGAGTGAAGCCTCGCGAAAATCCCGACGAGCGAGCGCGAGCGCGCCACGAGCGTGCTCGAGGTATGCGGTTATCGCGGCGCCCGCCAGCTGCGGAGGAATTGGGAATTTCCCGAGCCTCGCCCGCGCGTGCGCAAGTGCGTTGCTCTCGATCGCGAGCCGGACCTCGATCGAAGTGGCCAGCAGCATGAAGTAGTCGAGCGAGTGCTCGTGCGAGGCGGCCTGCGCATCATCGACGGACGTCTGGGCCAGAGCTAGATTTCCGGCGCGCAGCGCGATTTCCGCCCTCACCAGCGACGCGTACACGAAGCTCGGCAGCAGTGCACGCTCCCGAGCGTGTTCGAGCAGCGTCGCCACGAGTCGATCACTGGCATCCAGCTCGTCAGCCGCCATGAGCACCGTCGCCGGCAGGCCGGCCGAAAAGAGGTCGGGCTGGTCGAGATCGAGCGCCCCATCCTTCAGCACACGCTCGACGATCGGGAGCAACTCGTGCAAGGGCCGGTTACGAAGCTGCAATGCGTTCGCGATGTGCGCGAGGAGCATTCGCTCGGCGACTGTCGAGCCTGGAAGCTCGCGCGCCAATCGGCTGAGCCGCTCGTCGAGAACCGGTGGCACACGGCCGTTGATCTGGGCGCTGATCAGGTACGCATCGATAGCCAGTCCCAGCTCACGGTCTGAGGCGGCGTCCTCGCGGGCGGTCTCGAGCAGCTGGCAGGCGGCGCTCGCCTCGCCGACGGCGACGAGCACCTGGGCGAGGGCGAGAGCCGCTGTCGCTCGGATCGCCGGGGTCGGCCCGATCTGACTTGCCTCACGGAGATGGTCGATCGCCGCGGGCCGTTGCGTCGCGAACTCAGCTAATCCCAGAGGCAGTAGCACCGCAGCTCGCTGAGGTGGGTCCGGTGGCTCGGCGAGTCCGCGACGCAGGTGAACAACGGCTGTCTGAGGAGCGCCGCGGGCCTGCGCTTGGGCGCCGGCGGCTATCAGCACCTCGACTGCCCATTGGTCGCCTGAATGCTCTGATTGGCCGAGGTGAGTGGCAGCGAGCTCTGGTCCCGCGTGGCCGTCGGAGAGTAGGCGCGCGGCCCGCTTATGTGTCTCTGCCGTTTGCGCGGGCGGCAGCTCGGCGAGTACGGCCGTTTGCATGATCGGATGCGCAAATGTCAGGGGGCGCACCGGCGCGAGGATGTTCGCTTCGATCAGCGCGTCGATCGCGCGGGCCACCGTGCCCTGGGAAAGACCGGTCAGCCCAGTCACGTAGCGCACCTCCGCGTGGGGCTCGAGAATCGCAGTCGCCACCGCCACTGCGCGGGCGTCACCCGGCAGGCGTGAGAGACGCGTCACTGCCGCGTGAGCTATCGCTTCTGGCGCTAGGCGACGGATATGGTCGGCGCTTACCCGCGTAACCGGAATCTCCTCACTCTCCACCGTCTGCAGCAGCTCGCTCACAAGAAACGGATTTCCGGCTGTCACTTCGTGACATGCCGCTAAGAACTCGGGGTCCGGTCGTTGGGAGAACCGACGTCCGACCATCGTCGCCACGCCGTCAACACTCAAGGGCGAGGGGACGACCCCGCGAACCGTTTTCTCGGTTCGCAGGGCAGCGATGCCGTCCGGGTCGGTGGCAGCATCAGAGCTCCGCAGGCCCAGCACGATCGCTATCGGAACGCCCTCGATCCGGCGGGCAAGATACGCCAGCCAATGAAGCGACGGCGTATCCACCCACTGCACGTCGTCGACGCTGATCAGCAGTGGACGGACCGCCGCGAGACCGGCCGCGAGCCAGTACAGCCCGTGCGGAACCGACTCGGGGTCGCCACGTGAACGCTGACCATCTGCCCCCAGCTCGAGCGCGGGGAGCGCCAGCGCAGCCGCTCCGTTCAGTACCTCGACCCGGCGCGACGCGGGCAGGCGAGCCAGATGACGCATGAAGAGCTGTCGCACCACGCCAAAGCTGAACTCCTGCTCGAGCTCCCCGCCTCGAGCTTTCAGTACGACCAGCCCTTGAGCCGAAGCGAGCTGAGCCGCGAATTCCAAGAGCGTGCTCTTGCCGATGCCAGCGGGCCCCTCGACGAGAACGACGTCCCCGTCACCAACCGATGCGATCGCGTGTGACAACACGCCGATCTCATCCTCGCGCTCGACCAGAACCCCCTCGCGCGCGCCGCGCATCACGCGCCAAGTCTAACCCGAGGCGGCGTCACAAAAGATCAGGGACCGTCCCTGATGCAAGCCCACGCGGAACCGGCGAAGGTTCGGGTACCTCTCGGCAACAGTCGAACAGGCCAGAGCATCCACGAGCGAAGGAGTCTCCGATATGCGCAGGAACATGACCGTTGTCATCGCAGCATCTGCGCTGCTCGCGCCACTCGTCGTAATCACGCAGGCGTCGTTCGCCGGTGCCGCAAGCCAGAACCCATCCGTCAGCAGCCGTGTCATCCGGCTCGTGGAACAGGCCGATGTCGCCAATTTCATTACCGTAAACAGTGGGGCACCGGTAGGTAACCGGTTTGTATTTTCAAGCACCATCTTTGATACCCAGGGAAATCGCGTCGGACACGACGGCGGAGACTGCGCGACGACTAACCCTGACGGCACCGCGCAATGCACGATCTCGGTTGTCCTCCCAGGTGGCGAGCTGACTTTCCAGGGGCTGGCGAACGGCACCGACAACACATTTGCGATCACGGGCGGAACTGGCACCTACCGCAACGCTCAAGGCGAGGCCCGTGCCGTCGATACCCAGCCCGGGCGTGCAGAACTGACGATTCAGCTGATCGGAGGGTGAGTCTCGCTGCCGCGACTGAGAGGCCGTCGACCCGCCTCCCCGGCCAAGCGTGGCCCAACGATCTTGGTGTACGGATCCTGTGCCTTGAAGCCGAGCAGGATTGAGTGGTCGGTCGAGATGGCGTCCACTCGCCCCTGTTGCAACTCGACAAGGCAGTCGATCGCCTGGGCCGCTCCGACGGCGATCGGGTGCGAGGGCTGTCGCTCGATCACCGGGATCTGCGGGTTGTGGTGCCTTCGCGTTGAGCGCCGCGAGCGTGATCCGCAGCGCGCGATCGGAGGTCGAGCCGCAGCCCCGAGGACCGCGGCGGCGCCCAGACCACCAGCAGGCAAGCAATTCGTCGCCTCAACGGGATTCCCGTGCCCACTGTCGAAGTCCGACTGAGAGCGTGACGGCCGTGGCCAGGAGCCGAAGCCTCATGTCGGATCGCCACTGATCCGAGCGGCTGGCGACTACCCACGCAACGGCGGCGGCGACCGCCGGTTCTAATCCGGCTGGGGTATTAATGGATCGCCGTAGCATCGGCTCAACCCCCGGCGGATAGGATCGCCTGCTCGATCGGCGAAAGGAATCGCAGCGCATGAGCAAAAGACTGATCCGCTCGGTCCGGCCAGGACCGTCGGCACCATCGTTCTGCGCCGCCGGGGCCGTGCTCGTCATGCTGGCGACGATCTGGTCGCCGGCGGTCGGCACCGCCGCTACGCCGAACGTCTGCCATATCACTGGCATCACCCGCGCCGTCGCCAGGACGGTCTTCTCCAAGCTCCAGAGCGTGTCCGCTAGCCAGACGCAGGCCCCCACGAATCCGCCAAACTTCGGCGTCTGCGACATCACCCCGGCTACGCCCAACGTGGCCTCGCTCGAGGTCGAGTTGTGGAGCGCGAGCGCGTTCACGCAGCAGACGGTGGCTTTCACGAACAGCGGAAAGGTTCAGCGGCTTCGTCGGCTCGGGCGCGGCGCGTTCTACTCCCCCGTGAAGGGCGACAAGAACGACGCCACCGTGCTGTTCAAGCGCGGTGCGTACACGGTCCTGATCGATCCGACTCGGATCGGTGGAACGAGCGCCGACTATCCGAGCGAGAAGCAGTACGTCACGCTCGCCCGGGCGATCTATAAGCACCTCGGCTGACGCTGCGCGTGAGAGAGGACTGGGACCCGCCGGCCACACCGGCGCTGGAGCAGGAGGCCACGCTTGACTCCCAACGGAGTGAGACCGTGGTTGCCGGCGCGCGCACGAACATCGTGCCGCGGCAGCTGAGCGGCACGTTCAGCGGGATCCACGAGGCGATCGGCCGATGTGCTCGGGTCGGCCGCGATTCCGAGAACGACGTTGTCGTTGACGACGCGCTCGTGTCGCGCTTCCACGCCGAGCTGCGCACCAGGCCCGACGGACGCCGCGAGCTGGTGGATCTCGGCAGCGCCAACGGCACCTACGTCAATGGGCGCGCGGTGGAGCGCGCGATCGTCGAGGAACTCGACATCGTCGGCGTCGGCCATCACACGCTCCGCCTCGTCGGGGACAGGCTGGAGGACTACGTCGATACCGGCACGGTCACATTCGAGGCGCGGAATCTGACGGTCCGTGCCGCCTCCGGTCGGTCGCTGCTCGACGATGTGGCGTTCCGCCTCGAACGATGCAGCTTTCTGGCGATCGTCGGCCCGTCGGGTGCTGGCAAGTCCACCCTCCTCAACGCGCTGACCGGCTTCCGTCCGGCGACCGAGGGGCGAGTCCTGTACGACGGCCGCGACCTCTATAGCGAGTACGACGAGCTACGCATGCGCCTCGGCTACGTACCCCAGGAAGATGTTCTCCACGGATCTTTGACAGTCGGCCAGGCGCTCGACTACGGGGTGCGGCTTCGCTTTCCCCGGGAGGTGGGTGCCGCCGAGCGTCACGATCTGATCGCCGGCGTCCTCGCCCAGCTGGGCATCGCCGAGGCGAGCGACCTGCCGATCCACCGCCTCTCCGGCGGCCAGCGTCGGCGGGTGGCGGTGGCGATGGAGCTGGTCACCAAGCCGTCGTTGCTGTTCCTCGACGAGCCGACGTCGGGCCTTGATCCTGGGAACGAGCGCAGCATGATGCTGCTGCTGCGCGAGCTGGCCGACGGCGGCCGCACGGTGATCGCCGTGACCCACAGCATGCAGAGCATTCGCCTGTGCGACCGGCTGCTCGTGCTTGCGACCGGCGGACGACCGGCCTACTTCGGACGGCCGCAGCTGGCACCTGCCTTCTTTGGATGCGATGACCTGCAGGAGGTCTTCCAGCTGCTCAATGCAGATCGCGATCGCGACTGGAGCGCGAAGCTGCGTGCCGACCCGGACTACGCGTCGCAGCAATCGTCCAATGGAGACGGAGCCGGATTGGACACCGCAGTCCCTGAACGGCCGCGGCGGGTGCGCACGCCGTCGCTGATGCTTCAGCGCGTGAAGACTGCGGCACAGCGGTCGAGCTCGCAGTTCGCGTTGCTCGTTGGCCGGTACGTGCGCGTGATCGCCGGTGATCGCCGCAACGCCACCCTGCTGGTGCTGCAGCCGCTGGTTCTTGGCCTGCTGATGTTGGCTGCGCTGCCCGCAGGCGAGCTTGCGGCGCCCGCGGCAGGACATGTACGCGCGGTACCACGCGCTGGGTTGGTGCTGCTGGTAGTCCTGCTGGGTGCCACCTGGCTCGGTGCATCAAACGCGGTGCGCGAGATCGTCCGCGAGCTCCCGATCCTCCAGCGGGAGCGGGCAGCGGGCCTCGCCGTCGGCCCTTACATCGCATCCAAGATCGCGGTGCTCGGAACGCTCACGGTGGTCCAGTGCGCGGTGATGGCACTGCTCGCGCTCGCGCGCCAAGGATCACATGATCAGGGCAGCCTGCTCCCGAGCCCGCTGCCCGAGGTCGTATGCGCGGCGGTGCTCGCCGGCCTGGCCGGGATGACCCTGGGTCTGCTGATCTCAGCCGTGGCCTCAACCCCCGATCAGGCGATGACGGTGCTGCCGGTGATCCTGCTGCTCGAGCTGCTGCTGGCGATGGGCGGGCTGTTCCCGGATGTCGTCGATAAGCCGGTGCTCAAGCAGCTCAGCTATGCCGCTGGGACGCAATGGTCGTTCGCCGCGGCGGCTTCGTCGGTCGACCTCGGACGAATGCAAGCGCTCGATCTGGTGGCCAGCGAAGCGCCGAACGCCCGCCTGCAGAATCCGCTCAGCGGCTTTCAATCGTTGGACACAACCCTCCGCGGCCAGGCCACCTGGCAACACGAGCCCGGTGCATACCTCGAAGACGCGGGCATGGTGGTGCTGATCACAGCAGTCGGCGCGATCGGTGCCGGTCTCGCGGTAAGACGCCGACGGCCCGAAGCCTAAGTGAGACGGAGGGGGCTCAGGTTCGGCGTGCTGGTCGCGCTCGCGCTCGCCGGTTGCGGGCCGGCAGTCGTCGCGCCGCCACCCCTTGCCAGTCGCGGTGGAACCTGGCCGGCATTGATCCAATCGATGCCCGCGGTCGTCAGCCTGAGCTCTCACAACGCTTGCGGGGCGGGCAATGCTGCCTGCATCGACGCCGTCGTGGCCGAGATGACGCGACGATTCGACATTCTCCGCGCAAGCTGCAGCCACGAGTCGCCGTTCGCACTGATGTACCTGCGGGTGACGCAAGGAGTGAGCACGCAGGGAAGTCGGCGCTTTCACAGCCAGGCGTTCCTCAACCACCTCGACGCGACGTTCGCCAACCTCTACTTCACCGCATACAACAACTGGCGCAACGGGCGGGTCGGTCAGGTCCCAGAAGCGTGGCGGATCGCCTTCGACGCAGCCGATCGTGGCACCGTGACGGTGCTGGGAGACATGCTGCTGGGAATGAACGCGCATATCAGCCGGGACCTGCCGTTCGCGCTCGCGCGAACCGGACTGCGTGAACCAGACGGCCGCAGCGGGCAGATGGACTTCGCCCGCGTCAACGGGCTCTTGGGCAACGTGACGCCTCAGATCCTCCACGACGAGGCGACGCGCTTTGACCCGACGCTGACCAGCGACGCAGCGCTACCCGACAGCCAACTCGGCGCCTCGAGCCTGCAACAGTTGCTCGGAGCCTGGCGCAGCGAGTCGTGGAACGACGCCAAGCGTCTGCTGGCCGCCTCGAGCCCCGCGCAACGCGCAGCAGTCGCGCGCTCGATCGAGGTGGGCGCCGCGGGACGCGCCCGGCTGATCGCGGCGCTGACCTCAAACCTCGTGATCGGCCCCGACGCTGCGCAACGTGACGCGTACTGCGAACAGCAGCGCTCCAAGGCTCACTGATCTGACGGATCGACCGGCACCGACTACCAAACACTTGGTTGAATCTGTTAGCGTCTGAGGCATCGTGATGGCCGATGACGCGTCCCTCGGCGGCCGCACGGCGCTGGTCACCGGCGCCGGGCGACTGCGCGGGATCGGCCGGGCGATCGCGCTCGAGCTGGCAGCGTGCGGCGCGGACGTGATCGTCCACGGCTCGCCACGGTCGCCTGACGCGTATCCGGAGCACGAGCGCGCGGCCGGCTGGCGCGGCGCGACGTCGGTCGCCGAGGAGATCTCGGCAAGCGGACGTCGCGCGGTGGCGGTGGAGGGCGACCTGGCCGATCCACGCGGGATCGCCGAGCTGTTTGAGGCGGCGGCGCAACTGGGGACGGTCGACGTACTGGTCAACAATGCCGCGATGTCCGGAACGACCGGCACCGACACGCTGGTTGACCTCGACGATGATGTTTGGCTACGCACCGTCGACATCAACCTGCACGCGGTCTACCGCACGTGTAAGGCGGCGCTTCCGGGCATGGTTGCGGCCGGCCGCGGGTCGATTGTCAACATCGGGTCCCTGGCTGGCACCAAGCCGCGTCCGCGCTTCGGCGCGTATCCGGCCTCGAAGGCCGCGGTGATGGCGCTGACGCGACAGATCGCGCTCGAGTTCGGACCGGAGGTCCGTGCCAACTGCGTTTCGCCCGGCTCGACCGAGACCGACATGCTCGACGGGACGTTCTCGCGCCACGACACGCTGAGCGGCCAGCCGTCCGGAACGTTCCGGCGCGAGAACATCTCGCGGATCCCGCTAGGACGGCAGGGCCAGCCGGAGGACATCGCTCGCGCTGTGTCATGGCTGGCGTCTGATGCGGCCGCATTCGTCACAGGCCAGGTGCTCAGCATCGACGGCGGTCAAGACCTGCGATGACGCGCACGACAGGTACCCATAGCGCGGTAGCCCGGATGCGGTGAGGTGGAATGGCCGCCGATCTGTCTCGCTGACGGGCATCGTTGTTGCCGTCGGTGTGCTCGGGTTGGCCCCGGCTGCCAGGGCGTCGTATCCCGGTGCCGCGGGTGTGCTGGCGTTTCAGCGCAGCTCTGCGTACACGATCGAGAACGACAACGGGGTCAGCTCGCAGAGCTTCTCCCTCGCCTTTCGGGGGTCGGCAGGCGGCCCGTTTGGGACGCCGTTGTCCTGCCAGGCGCTCGACGGGGACT
>DASXDD010000092.1:0-26190 GCA_036490775.1 Solirubrobacteraceae bacterium
ACCCGGTCCTTGCAGTGGGCCTGGACCGCGCGACCGAGCACGGTGCGCTCGATCTCCGCTCCGCTCTGCGTCAGCGCGGCGACGTCGTCGCGGTGGCTGACGCGAGTGACGCCCTGCTCGATGATCGGCCCCGCGTCGAGCTCCTCGGTGACGTAGTGCGCGGTCGCGCCGATCAGCTTGACGCCGCGGTCCTTGGCGCGCTCATACGGCGCCGGTCCGGCGAACGCCGGGAGGAACGAGTGATGGATGTTGATCACCGGCACGCGCACGCGCGCGAGGAACTCGGCCGAGAGGATCTGCATGTAGCGCGCGAGCACGATCAGGTCGCAACGTCCGTTGACTGCGTCGAGCAGCTCAGTCTCGGCCTGCGACTTGGTTTCCTTGGTGACGGGGATATGCCGGTAGGGAATCCCGAACGCGTCGGCCTCGGGCTGAAGATCAGGGTGGTTTGAGACGACCATCACGATCTCGCCCTCGAGCTCGCCGCGCCGCCAGCGCCAGATCAGGTCGTTCAAACAGTGGTCGTACTTGGAGACCATCACGACGATCCGCTTGCGCTCGGCGCTGTCCCACATGCGCCAGGTCATGTCGAGCGGCTCGGCGACCTTGAGGCCAAAGCGCTCGCCGAGTCCGGCCCGGCGATCGGCGGGGATCGCAAACTCGACGCGCATGAAGAACGCGCCGCCCTCGGGGTCAGTCGAGTACTGGTCCGAGCGCACGATGTTCGCGCCGTGCTCGAACAGGAACTGCGACACGGCCGCCACGATTCCGGGGCGGTCGGGGCACGAGATCAAAAGGCGGAGCGGGGCGGGCGCGTAGGGCGCCGGATCCGACGACGAGCTCAGAGACGATCCTCCGCGAGCATCTGCACGCCGCGCAGCAGGTCCGAGTAGGAGCGATAGATCAGTTCGGCGTGGTCGACCAAGGCGGAGGTGGAGGCTAGCGGTAGCAGGCTGGTGAGCGCGGCCTTCGCGGTCAATGCGGCTTCCGCGGAGCGGTCTGCAACAAACCGGAAGTAGCTGGTCGAGTCGTCGTCGAACCCGTACCGAGCGGTGAGTGCTTTGCGCTGGCGGGGCGCCAGTTCACAGAGCGCCGATTCGGCCGCGTAGATCGTGACCAGGTGAAGCGTCAGCGACCGGTCGTCACCCGACCAGGCGCTCGCGCACGCGGCGGTCTCGGGGAGCGGGTCGGCGGCGAAGTACCACGCCGATCTCCCCCAGCCGGTGTCGACTGCAAATTCGCACCACAGCTCGATCGCGCATTCCTGGTCGTCGGCGTAGCGGGTCAGCTCCTCGGCGAGCAGGCCGTCGCTCAGCGCCGTGGCCCGCCGGCCCGCGTGCTGCAGTGCGAACAGCGCGTGGTAGTGCTCGGCCGCGAACACCTGGAGCTCGGCCGCCGCGAGCCCGCCCGAGAACCAGCGCTGCATGAACGGATGCTCGTCGAGACTCCAGCTCTCGCGCAGGCTCGAGATCTCGGTCTCGAGCGTCTCGGCCTGGGCGGTGGGACTGATCACCGGTGCGTCACCGCCTCGCGGTCCGCCAGCCGTCGGCGTACTCCAGCCGCGCCGTCTCGGAGTACGGCGTCGGGCTGACGATCGCCCGGACGTGGAGCTGCTCGTGCGGCTCGACCGTCGTCTTAGCGCTGCCGCCCTCGGGCTCGCCCCAGACGACCTGGACTTCGGTGCCGAGCTCGATCTCGGGATCGATCGTCGCGAGCGACAGCGCGCGCTTCTCGTTGGCGCTGTAGCCGGTGAACATCGAGTAGCCCACAACGGTCCCGTCGGCATCGACAACCGAGTCGAAGTTCGAGGCGCCGTAGTTCGCGATCGGCAGGTCGAAGAACTGGTAGCGCTCGCCGGCGTGCTCGAACAGCGAGTCAAAGATCTTGGACATGTCCTCGCCTTCCCATGCGAGCGTCACCTTCTTGCGCTGTGACTCCTGATCGACCTGCTCGAGCGCATCGCGCCCGATGAAGTCGTGGTCGAACTTGACGAACTGGCCGTAGCCGAGCTGCCACGGGTTCAGGTAGTAGTCCTCGATGTCGTCGGACACGAAGCTCCCAGCCAGCGCGTTGTTGGCCTCATAACTGTTCGCCGGCAGCCACTCGCGGTAGGCGCGCAGCTCCTCGCCGGTGTAGATCGCCGGCAGCGGCGAGGGAATCCATCCCGATTCCAATGTGTTCGATGCGTACGCCCGGGCGCCGCACGGCTCGAGGCCGAACTCGCGCCCGGCCTCGAGGATCGCCTCGCGGACCTTGTCGTAGGTCTCATACGGGCCCCAGAGCTCAAGCCCGGGCGCGCCGGCCATCCCGTGGCGCAGGGTTCGCACGCGCTCGCCGGCGACGTTCATCTCCGCCATCCGGAAGAACTTCAGCTGCTCGAGCGGCCCGCCGTTGACCTTCTCGATCACCGGCCAGGCGTTCGGGCCCTGGATCTGAAAGCGCCAGTACTCGCGGCTTACAGCCTTTCCGTACGGCCGGCCCGGCGAGCGGTCGTCGAGCTCGTAGTCGACCTTGTAGCCGCCGGTCTCGGCCTGGTACCTGAGCCAGTTGGCGACCGGAGCTCGGCCGACCCAGACGAACTCCTCCTCATCGAGGTGAAACAGGATGCCGTCGCCGATCACGTGTCCGGCGGGAGTCGTCGGCACGTACTGCTTGGCCATGTTGACGGGGAAGTTTGCGACGCTGTTGATCGCGGTCTCGGAGATCATCTTCAGCGCGTCGGGTCCCCGGAAGAAGAAGTTCACCATGTGGTGGGACTGGTCGAACAGGACGGCGGTCTCGCGCCAGGCGCGCTGCTCGCGGCGCCAGTTGGTGAACTCGTACGGGACGACCGGGTAGATGTAGGCGCCGATCTGCGAGTTGCGAAGCAGTTGCACCGTGTTGCCCGCCTGGTCGAGCACTTCCTGGAGGTTGCTTGGCGTCATGGCGTTGCTCCTTCCTCACGATGGACGTAGACGCCGGACGCCGCCGGCTCGTTTGCTTGAGAGAGACGCGCGCTCTGCTTGCGCTCCCACCACTCGTACGTCTCAATCAGCTGGTTGAACGTGAAGTAGTGAAAGCCGGCGATGTTGAGCTGCGAATCATCGAGCATCGGCGCGACCGACTTGTAGAGACGGTCGGCGGTCGAGCGACGAGAGAGCAAGCTGCGCAGCCCGCGCTGTTTGCGGACGAACGCGAGCGATGGGCCAACGCCGATCCGCACCGACATTTCCAGCAGCCGGTGTCGGGCGACCTTGCCTGGCAGGCCCACCAGCACCGGTAGGTCCACCCCGCGCCGGCGCTGAGCCAGGACCCAGTCGCGCAGCGCCTCGGCGTCGAAGCACATCTGCGTCGCGACGTAGTCGGCGAAGCGGCTCTTGTCGAGCAGTGCCTGTTGCAACGCGTCGTCTGAGATCTTCGGGTGGCCCTCGGGGTAGCCGGCGATCCCGATCGTCCGCGGGCGCTGCGGATGCTCGCCCACCACCGCGATCAGTTCGACGGCCGACGAGTACCCGCCCAGCGGCGGGTCGGCGTCGCCACCGATCAGGAACAGGTCGTCAGCTCCGGCGTCGGCCATCGCCGCGAGCAGCGCGTCGACGTGTTCGCGGTCGCGCACCATCCGCGCGGCGACGTGCACCGTCACCGAGTGGCCGAGCGCACGTAGCCGGCCGGCGACTTCGACGGCCTCGTCGGGCCCGTGCTTGGGCGAGCAGGTGACCGTCAGACGGACCGGATGCGGTAGCTGCGCGGCCTCTTGTTCGCTTTTGCCGAACGGCAGCACCTCAAAACGTGCCCGGTCCTGCACAAACGTGATCGTCGGGGCGTCCACTGTCATAGGTTTGCCCGAATCCGAACTGGCGGCCCCTCTCAAAGGGCTAGGCTTCCCCATCCGTCTGGGTGGGGTGCCCGACCAAAGCGGGAGTGCCGCCCCCCAGGTAGGCGGAGATCACCGCAGGGTCGCGCCGAACGACATCGGGCGCGTCGTCGGCGATCACCTTTCCGAACTCGAGCACGACCACGCGGTCGCAGATCCCCAGCACGAGGCCCATGTCGTGGTCGATCAACAGCGTTGACTGTCCCCGGTCGGCGAGCTCGCGCAGGCGCGCGCCAAGTTGCTCGCTCTCGTGCGTGTCAAGTCCCGCGGCCGGCTCGTCGAGGCAGACGATCCGCGGAGCGCCCGCCAGCGCGCGCGATAGGCCGACGAGCTTGCGTTGGCCCTGCGATAGCTGCGTCGGCATCGCCGACACGCCGACCTCGAGACCGACCAGCGCGAGCGTGGCGTCGACCTCGCCGGGCTCGTCGGCGGCGACCGTCAGGTTCTCGCCGACGTCGAGGTCGTCGAACAGCT
Organism: Solirubrobacteraceae bacterium; assembly: GCA_036490775.1. Taxonomy (GTDB): domain Bacteria; phylum Actinomycetota; class Thermoleophilia; order Solirubrobacterales; family Solirubrobacteraceae; genus Palsa-465. Next base: position 4,328 of record DASXDD010000092.1, read on the forward strand.
CAGTGCTCTGCCAGGTGCGCCCAAGGCCCAGCCGCGCTCGCTGATACGGAGCCAGAGAGCCGATCTCGCGTCCGTCGAGCTCGACCGTGCCGGTCGAGTCGACGAACCCCGTGATCGCGTCGATGAACGTTGTCTTGCCGGCACCGTTTGGCCCGATCAGGCCGACCAGCTCGCCCTCGCGGACCTCGAGATCGACGCCGTTGAGCGCGTGCACCCCGCCGAACGCGACCGACAGACCTTGCACGCGCAGGACCGGGGCGCGCCCGGCCTCGACGGTTCGTGGTAAGACCGGAGCCGGGGCATCGCGCGGCGCCGCAGCGCGATCGTCGGGCTCGACCGCCGGGCGCTTGTGCGTCTTTCTGTAGAACGCGCCGGCGACGCCATCGGGGTTCTGGATCAGCGTGATGATCAGGATCGCGCCGCCGAACAGTAGAAACCAGTTGCCGTTGATCCCGAGCCACTTGTCCAGCGCGTAGGGAAACAGCGCCTGCGTCGAGATCAGCCCGGCGAACACCGCGCCGGAGATCAACGTGATCCCCCCGGCGTACGCGAACGCGATCAGGCTCAACGCCGTGATCGCGTCGAACCGGTCGGCGCTGACCGAGCCGAAGTTATAGGCGTACAACGCGCCGGCGAAGCCAGCGATCAGCGCGCTGATCCCGAATGCCATCAGCTTGACGTTGCGCGGATTGATCGCGACCGCGGCCGACGCGCGCTCGTTGGAGCGCACGGCGAGCATCCGCTGACCGAGCTTGCCTCGCCGCAGCACGCCGACACCCAGGCACACCGCCACCGTGATCGCCAGCACCATCCACCCGAACACCGGACTTGGAAGGTTGCCGTCAAGCCCGCGAAACGCCGCGCGAGGGCCGAGGTCGAGCCCGAACAGGTGTGGCTCGGGCACCGGCGAGCCGGTCTGCCCACCGCCCCAAGTGGTGTTGACGAAACCGAAGTTGGTAATCGCCACGGCCGCCGCGAGCGTCACCACCGCGAGGCTGACGCCACGCACCCGCACGGCCGACGCCGCGGTCACCAGCCCGAACAGGCCGGCGACCGCCGCGCCTAACAGCGGCGCCAGCGGAAAGCCGATCCCCGCGTTGACAGCCAGGTGCGAGATCGTGAAACCCGAGACGCCGGCGAGCGTCAGCTGGATCACCGAGATCTGTCCGACGTAGCCGGTGATCACGACCAGCGACAGCGCCATCATCGTCCCGATCATCGAGTTGACCAGCGCCTCGCGGAAGTCGAACGGCAGCACGACGAGCGCGATCGCGCCGGCGACCGTGACGGGTACCGCCGTCGCCACCAGCCGGCGCGGCCGCGGCGCCTCTGGCAGCCGCTGCTCGACGAGATCGCCGCGCTGGGGAAGCCGTGACCCGCGCAGGAACATCGCGACGACGATGATCAGGAACGCCAGCAGCTCCTTGATGCCCGGCAGCGCGACGCCGCCCGATTGCGGGAACCACGTCAGCCCGGAGATGTAGTCGATCAGCGAGTTCAGGATCCCGATCCCGATCCCGGCGGCGCAGGCGATCCCGAACGACGTGAATCGCGCGAGCAGCGCGGCCGCGACGGCCGGCACGATCTGCAGCGGCAGCGTCTCGGGATCGAGCTGAGTGATCGCCGCGGCGAGGATCCCAATCGAGCCCGCGATCAGCGAGGCGAGCAGCGTGTTGGCCATCGCCAGCGCATCGGGCGAGAGGCCGCCGAGCATCGCCGCGGCCTGATTCTCGGAGGCTGCGCGAGTCGCCAATCCAAAGCGCGTGAAGCGATACAGAAGCGCGAGCCCGACCGTGAGCAGGACCACGATCCCGGTGAGGATGAAGCGGTCGACCGGGATCACGGCTCCCAGCAGCTTGAGCGTGTTCTGCGGCAGCACCGTCGGCTCAGGCTGCTGCGTGGTGCCGAATGCGAGCAGCATCGCCGCCTGGGCCACGAGCAGCACGCCGAGCGATGAGACGAGCTTGGCGAGCGGGGCGGCGGTGCGCAGTGGGCGAAACGCGATCAACTCGATCGCGGCGCCGACGCCGAGGATGAAGACGAGGCTCACCACCAGCGCCGGGCCGGTCGACATCGTCACGCCGAGCTGGCCGGTGCGCAGCGCCCAGAACGCGTACCCGGCGAGCATCGCGACCGCGCCGGTCGCGAGGTTGATCACGCCCGAGCCGCGGAAGGTCAACACCACGCCGAGCGCGATGCCCGCAATCAAGGCGCCCGGGCCCAGCCCGAGCAAGATGAACAACAGGATCTGTTGCACCGTCTTGCCCGGGCCGGTCAGGCGCTAGCGCCGCGGCTCGCCGCGTGGCTCATTGCGGCGGCTGCAGCCAGGACGCGACCTTCGTGAACATGTGCTTGCCCTTGTACTCGAAGAACTGCGCGCGGTCGTTGCAGACCGCGGGCGCCGACGGGTACTTGCCGCACGCGAGCGCCGGAGCGCCGAGCGCGACCGGACCGGCGAACGCCTTCGCCTTGGCCAGGATCGCCGACGACGTGGCGTTGGCGCCGAGCTGGTTCAGGTAGCGGACCGTCGTCAGCAACTGCGCGAAGGAGACGATGTTCCACGGGTCCGGGGCGCTGCTGGGGTCACCGTACTGCTGGGTCACCTTCATGTACGGCGGCATCCCCGGGTCGGTCGGGTCACCGTACAGCGAGCTCGCGATCGCGTAGGTCCAGATCGGCCAGTCTCCTCCGAGGCCGGCTGCGACCTGGCCGTTGAGGCACAGCGGCGCCGACACGATCTTCTTGGCGTCGGTGATCCCGAGCTGCTTGAGGCCCTTGGCGAGATTCACGCAACCCGACGAGTCGCTGTACGGAATCACCATGTCGGCGCTCTGGGCGCCGGCGCTGGTCAGCGGGCCGATCAGGTCGGTCTCGGACTCGTCATATCCGACCTTCTTGACCTTGACGCCCGCGGCCTGCAGCGACTGCGCGATCGCGGTCGCACCCTCGGTGATGCCCGAGATGTTCGGGTAGACCAGCGCGGCCGTCTTGGCGTGGAGGACCTGGGTCGCGTAGGTGCCGAACGGGCCGAGCACGTGCGTGACGTCGCCGAACATGATCACGGCGTTCTTCTGCACCGAGTCGACCGGGGTGACTGCCACGCCGACGATCACCGGCTTGGAGGTACCGATCGTCGAGTAGAACGACTGGATCCCGATCGCGACGGCGCCCTCGTCGATCACCTTGACGGACTTGTCGGCTGCCAGCCGCTGCCCGCAGGTCGTGCCCTCCTCCTCAGCGGAGCGGATGAAGCAGGTCTTCAGCGCCACCGGGTGCCCGTCGACCCCACCGAGCTGAGCGTTGATGTACTTGATCGCGAGCTCAGCGCCGCTGGTCGCGAGCGGGCCGATCTGCTGCTGGCCCCCTTGCTGGTTGATCCATCCGATGTACACCGGCGACAGCGACGAGTCCGCCTTGCCGGCCTTGCCGCCGACGTACTTCAGATAGTCGGTCACTGCCTCACTACCAGCGCCGCCGCTCCCCGACGTGGCGGCGGGCGTAGACGTAGATGACGAGCTCGAGCCACCGCTCGAGCTGCTTGCGCTACTGGAACTGCTCGAGCTGCTGCTGCCGCAGGCGGTCGCGACGACTGCCGTGGCGAGAATCGTTGCCAGCCCGACGAACCCACGACGGGTCCCCCTGGTCATGTTCTCCTCCTCTGAAGGTGTGTCTGCGTCCTGCCTCCGTGCCGCATCGGTGGTCGCTCAGACCGCGGCCTTGGCACCCCAAAGCTCCCGCGAGGCCAGCCGTGCTCCTTCCGATAGCGCGGCGAGCTTGGCCCACTGGATCTCAGGGTGTACGCGCGTGATGAATGCTCCCTGGGCGAAGCCGCAATCGGTTCCTGCGATCACGTTCTCCCGCCCGACAAGGTTCGCCAGCCGCGTCAACCTCTGAGCGACCAGCTCCGGATGCTCGACGACGTTGGTGTGGTGCGTGACCACGCCGGGGATCAGCTTCTTGCCGTCGGGCAGCGACACGTCCTCCCACAGCCGCCACTCGTGCTCGTGGCGAGGATTGGCCTGCTCCATCGCGTAGGCGCCGGCCTGCACCTGGAGGACGAGGTCGACGACGTCGCGCAGCGGCGGATCGAACGCGTGCGGACCGTGCCAGCTGCCCCAGCAAATGTGGTACCGGATCCGGTCCTCGGGGAGCCCGCGAAGCGCATGGTTGAGCGCGTTGACGCGAAGCTCGGCCCAGCGCCGGTAGTCCTCATAGGACTCGCCGCGCGACATCATCGTGTCGGCCTCGTGCATCAACACGGCGTCGTCGACCTGGAGCATGAGCCCGGAATCGACGATGCCCTTGTACTCCTCGTGCAGCGCGTCGGCGAGGGCGAACACGAACTCGTCCTCAGAGTCGTAGTACTCGTTCTGGAGCCAGTAGGCGCTGGCCGGCGCTACGACCGGAAGAAACGCGTCGACGTACTCGGTGTCGGCGAGCGCGGCCTTGAAGTTCGCGATGTCGCGCGCGAGCGCGGTGCCATCGTAGGTCAGCGGTCCGGTGCACACCCATGACATCGCCTGTCCGACGTCGGGCGGTTCCTCGCGTTGACTGCCGTCGGGGGCGATGTTGCTGCCGCGAGTGGCCGCCTCGTCGAGCGCGTCAAGTGCGGCGTAGGCGCCGGGAAACGCTTGGCGATCGCGGCTGGGCGGGAGCATGCTCGCGCCCTCGAGCGTTACCGGCCGCGCCTCGAGACCGCTGACACGCTCGTACAGATACGTGATCCAGCTCGCCTTGCCCATCTCGCCGTCGTCGGGAACGTCGATTCCGGCCTCGGCCTGGCGGCGGACGACATCGGCCACCGCACCGCGCAACGTCTCGTCGTAGGCGGCCTCGTCGATGTCCTCACCCCGGTCCCTGGCGGATAGGAACGCGAGCAGATCGGGCGGTCGGGTGAGGCTCCCCGTATGGGTCGCGAGAATTCTGTCCATGTCCGCTCCTCCCTGGGGTGGGTGCCGGTCGACGGCGATGCTATGGGCGCCCCCCAAAGCCGTGACATACCTGCAAATAGCTGTGCGCTGAGGCTCAACTGACGCCCGCCAGATGTGCACTACATGACAAGTCCTCCTACCTCTGCGCGACCTTCGCGCTCGGCGTTCGACACGTCCACAAGCCGCTGGTAGGGTGACCGCTCGGCTCCGGAGAGGGAGAGAGCGATCCACAGGGATCAGCGTGGGCGATGACGTTGCTGATTGACACCGGCGTGGTCGAAGCGCCCGACCGGGTCGAGTTTTGGGCGCAGTCCTCGCACGACGTCTACCACCCGCTAGGGATCGAGGCCGACCAGACGGAACGGTTCTCGGCTCGGATGTGGGGCGACTGGATGTCGGGCGTGGGCTTCTTCCGAATCGCGGCCGAGTCCAACACGATGAGCCGTCGACGCGCGGACATCGCGGCCGGCGATCCCGAGTGCCTGCACTTCTCGGTCCTGCTGCGCGGAGTGCTCGACGGGGCCCAGGAGAACCGAACGGTGGTGCTTCGACCCGGCGACATGACCGGCTATGACACATCGCAGCCGGCGATGTTCCATGCTCCCGAGCCGTTCGACGTGTTGATCGTCAAGGTGCCGAAGGTCGCGCTCGGCAAGCACGCGTCGACGCTCTCGCGCCTGACCGCGGTCAGGATCGCCGGAGACCGCGGACTGCCGCGGCTGGCGGCGCGGTTCTTCTGTGGGGCAGCGGCCGGCCTGGCCGACGGCACGATCGCCCGGAACGACACCGAGCTCGCCGAGCACGTGATCGATCTGATCCGCCGGCTGTACGTCGACCTCGGAGCGAGCTCACAGCCCGCGCGACCGCACTCGCGGGCTGAGTTGCTCCTGCGTGCCCAGGACTACATCGAGGCCACCCTCAGCGATCCGGGACTCAACCCCGAGCAGATCGCGCGCGCGTGTTTCATCTCGACTCGATATCTGCATCGCGTGTTCGAGCAACAGGGACTCAGCGTCTGCAACTCGATCCGCACAGCTCGCCTGGATCGCTGCCGCCACGACCTCCTCAGTCCGGCGATGTCCGACCAACCGATCTCGGCGATCGCCGCCCGCTGGGGACTTCCGAACCAGGCGCACTTCAGCCGCCTGTTCCGATCGGCCTACGGGTGCTCGGCGCGCGAGTTTCGGCGCAACGCGATGCGCTGGGAGCCGACGCTTCCATGACGCTCGAACTCGACGGCGTGAGCGTCGGCTACGACGGCGCGGCGGTGGTGCGCGGGCTGTCGCTGTCGGTCGCCGCCGGCGAGGTGGTGGCGCTCGTCGGCGCCAACGGCGCGGGCAAGACCACGACACTGAAGGCGATCTCCGGGCTGCTGAAGCCGAGCGCGGGCGCGATTACAGTCGACGGCGAAAACCTCGCTGGATGGTCGGCGACGGCGAGGGTGCGCAACGGGATCGTCCAGGTCCCTCAGGATCGCGGGATCTTCTTCGGGCTCACGGTCGCCGAGCACTTCCGGCTGGACGGCGTCAGCGAGCGCGACCTCGACGGGATTGTGTTCGCGAACTTCCCAGCACTCGAACCCCTTCAGAGCCGCCGGGTCGGGCTGCTGTCCGGCGGAGAGCAGCAGATGCTCGCGATCGCCCGGGCGCTGCCCCGCAAGCCAAGGGTGCTGCTGATCGACGAGCTGAGCCTCGGCCTCGCGCCGGTGATCGTCGAGCGGCTGCTACCGGTCGTGCGCCGAGTGGCCGACGAGCACGGAACTGCGGTGCTGTTGGTTGAGCAGCACGTGCACCTTGCGCTCGAGATCGCCGACCGCGGCTGCGTGCTCTCGCACGGCGAGCTAGTCGCCAGCGACACTGCCGAGCAGCTGCGCAAGGACAAGGAACTGCTGACCTCGAGCTACCTCGGCGAGCGCCAGCCGCCGGTCTGAACTACGAGGCCATGCGGCGGACCGGCGCAGAGCGCTCGGCCCGCCACACGATGCCGGTGCTTATCCCTTACTCCAGGGATCGACGTAGACGTCGTCGATCTCCCAGTTGGCATCCCCTGCGGGTGTGAACTGGAACGCGACGAGGCGGTAGCCAGGCAGCAGCGACAGGGCGTTGATCACCAACAGGTACTGCGGTGTCGGCTCCCAGGCGTCGGACGCCTGGACGCTCCCGACGGGCAGCGTGTCGATCAACCCGAGGACCGACTTGAATGTCACCGAGACCTGCAGCGAGGACGATGGCGAGCCGCCGGTGCTGCGAGCAAAGAATCGCATCGTCGGGCTGAGTAGCCCGATGCACGTGGCGGGGCTCGTCACGGACGACCCCGGGGACAGAGAGATCGCCTGCGACCCCGCGCCCCACGGCTCGTTGTCGGTGACGAGTTGTGTACTGCCGCTGGTGTTCCAGGCTGGGCCGTCGGACTCGAAGGACCCTCCCGGCACCAGTGCGTATGACGCAGGGTCACCGAACGGCGCGAATGGCTGCTCGGTCTGCTCGTTCGGGCAGCTCGTCCGCCCAAGGCCCGCCGTGTCTGCCCTTGCGACTGGCACGGCGGCCGCAACCCCAACAACGGCTGCACCGGCGACCAACGCGGAGCGAAGACGAGTAATGCGAACCGACATACTTCGACCTCCTTTTGGCGCGTAACCCCGGCCCACCCCTACGTCTCGGCATCGCGTCGTGCCTGCTTGAGTAGAACATTCGTCCGCTCAAGCCGAACCTCCCTTAAGTCGATACGTATGCGAGGCCCGATGAACGATCGTCTTATGTTTGGGTCCGTGAGGGCGAAATGGGGACGCTGAGCGCAGCGGTCGACCTGCTGCTCGAGGACCGGCGTCCCGACGCGGTGCGCGTCCTCGCCGCGCGCGAGCGGCGCGTTGAGGCGGTCGCGGCGGCGAGCTTCGTGCTGGCCGCGGTCGGGCTGGCCGTGGCGCTCGCGCCGGACGGTTCCCTGCCCGAGCTCCAGACGGCAGCGCTCGTTGCCACCTATGCGGTGCTCGCGCGCGTCCGGTTCGCGCTCGGCAGTGGCTTCACGTTGCCAACGCAGCTTGCGGTCGTGCCGATCCTGCTGCTGTTGCCGCCCGCGTTCGCGCCGGCGTTGGTCGGGCTCGGGTTGGTGCTCAGCCGGCTGCCCGAGCTTGTGACGGGGAAGGCGCCCGCCGAGCGCCTGCTCACGAGCCTCGCCGACGGGTGGTACGTGGTCGTGCCCGCAGCGCTGCTCGCCCTCGTAGCTCCCGGCGGTGCCCTCGAGGGCACGACCTGGCCGCTGTGGGTGGCCGCGCTCGGGCTGCAGATCGCCGGCGATCTCGTCGCGTCGACGCTGAGGGAGTGCTTGGGATCGGGCGTCGCGCCCAGCCTGCAGGTCGGCGTGATCGGCCAGATCGCGATCGTCGATGTGCTGCTGTCGTGCGTCGGACTGCTCGCGGCGTTCGGCTCGGAAACGCGGCCCTATGCGTTCCTGCTGACGCTCCCGCTCGTCGCCGGGCTGGAGGTGTTCGCACGCGACCGGGCGGCACGCATCGCCCGCGCACTTGCGCTCGTCGACGACCTTGCCCGCGAGCGCGAACGTGCCCTTGCCGCCCAGCGCCGCATCGGCGAGACCGCGGCGGCGAATCTGGACCGCCCGGCGCTCGAGCAGATCATCGTCGCCACCGCCGTCGAGTTCGTGCAAGCCGACGGCGGCCGCTTGAGCGTCAGCGAGGGCCCGGACGAGTCGCTCGCTCCGCGCGCGCTGGCCGGAATCCAGGACGACCTCGACGGAGCGCTGACCGCGGTCGAGGCCGCGGTGACGCAAGGGAGCGGTCTGACCGAGGCAAGTCTCGGCGGCGCGACCGCGATCGGCTTGCCCGTAGAGAGCGCCGATCGATCGCCGCGTGTCCTTGCAGTCGCTCGACAAGGCCGTGGGTTCTCGGTCAGCGAGTGCGAGTTCCTGGGCACGCTCGCCGAACAGGCCGCCGTCTGCCTGCAGAACCTCGTGCTCCACGAACGCGTGGAGCGCCTTGCCGCAATCGACGAATTGACCGGACTGCTCAATCACCGCCGGCTCCAAGAGGTACTCGCGAGGGAGGTCCGGCGCGCCGAGCGCTACGCCGGCTCGCTCGCGCTGGTGATGCTCGACCTCGACGACTTCAAGCAGGTCAACGACCGCTTCGGACACCAACAGGGCGATGCAGTCCTGCGGGCCGTGGCCGAGGTGGTGCTCGCATCGGTTCGAAAGATCGACTCCGCCGCGCGGTATGGCGGTGAGGAGCTTGCGATCGTGCTCCCAGAGATCGACATCGACGGGGCCGTGAGACTCGCCGAGCGCATCCGGGGAGCGATTGCCGACGTCGATGTTCCGATCCCCGACGGCGGCACCCTGTCGGTAACCGCAAGCATCGGCGTCGCCGCGTTTGGTCCCACGGCACCGGGCCGCCAAGAGCTCGTCGCTGCAGCCGACGCTGCGCTGTACCGCTCCAAGCGCGGCGGCAAGAACCGCGTTGAGGTCGCCGGCGCGGCGGCCCCTGCTTGAAGCCGTCGGCAAGTTTCGCAGCGCGGGCGCGTTGGTCTGGAGGCGATGTCGCAGTCGGTGCAATCAGTCAGCGGCTCCGTGCTGGTTCGCGACGAACGGCTGGCGCGCTCGGTGACGGACGGCCATGCCGACGCATTCACCGAGCTCTACGAGCTCTACCAGCAGCCATTGCTGCGCTACTGCCGGTCGATCCTCGGCACGGAGGCGGACTCTCAGGACGCGGTCCAGTCCACCTTCGCAGGCGCCCTCGCGGCGCTGCAGCGGGACCGTCGCAACGCGCCCGTGCGACCGTGGCTATACCGGATCGCGCACAACGAGGCGATGTCGCTGGTTCGCCGCCGCGGCGCCCGCGCGAAGCTGACCGAGCAACTCGAGCATCAGGTGGTCCACGCCGAAGACTGGTCCGATGACCGCGATCGGCTCGAGCTGCTGATCGACGACCTGCGGGAGCTGCCCGCGCGCCAGCGCCGGGCGCTGCTGATGCGCGAGCTGAGCGGGTTCTCGCATCGAGAGATCGCCGATGGACTGGGAACGTCGGCCAGCAGCGCCAAGCAGGCGATCTTCGAGGCGCGCCGAGCCCTGGCCGAGTTCGCCGACGGGCGGGCTGCCGGCTGCGAGGACATTCGCTTCACGGTCAGCCAGGACCCGCGCGTCCTGCGATCCCGCCGGGTCCGGGCGCACCTGCGCGAGTGCGCGGAGTGCTCCGCAGTGCTCGCGGCCACCGGGCGTCGCGGGCGACGGCTGGCAGCGCTGGTCCCGCTGCTGCCGCTGACGCTCAGGCGCACGCTTCACCGTCTTGCCCGCGCGATCGGCGTTGGCGGGCATCCGGACCTGACGCAGGCCGCCGGAGCCGTCGGCGAGTCAGCCGGCGCCGCGGCTGCGGTCAAGGCGCTTGCGGTCGCGGCCGTGATCGGAGCTACCGCTGCGGGAGCGGTCGTCACGTCACGGATGCAATCGCCGCGGCCGAGCCCCACGCCCGCGGTGTCCGCTCAGCCCGGCGTGGCGCCGGCATCGTTCGCCTCGTCGCCGTTTGCGACAACGCCGTTCCAGCACTCCGGCTCGCAGTCGGCCCGCAGCGGGTCGGCGACTCATGGCTCGCCGGGATCGCTTAGCTCGACCCCGGCCCAGCAGCCCGGACGGTCGCCGCTCGCCGCGGGCTCGCAGCCTGTTGGCGTGCGCGCTCCCGACCCGACGCGGGTCGGTCAGTCGCCGGCTGCGGCGCAGCCGACCACACCGTCGTCGCAGACTCCGGGCGCCTCGCCGATGACGGGGTCCGCCGGCACCCAGGCGCCTCAGTCAGCCACTACGCCGAATGGGTCCAGTGGCAACTCGGCGAGCGAGCCGGCCAAGAGCAACGGAAACCCGACCCCCGGGATTCCCCGCGGTAACGGCCCGGACGGGACTGGCCCGCCGGGCGCGTCGAAGGGAAACAGTCAGGCGCACGGCGTCGGACAGGGCAACGGCCTCGCGCTCGGCCACACCGGCGGTAACGGCAACGGTCTCGCCAAGGGCCACGCCAACGCCCCGGGGCAGACCACCGCCCCGGGGCAGACCACCGCACCCGGGCAAGCCACGGCTCCCGGACAGGCCACGGCTCCCGGGCAAGCGACAGCTCCAGGTCAGGTCGCAGCCCCTGGGCAGACGACCGCGCCGGGACAAGCGACTGCGCCGGGGCAAGCCAAGGACAACGGCAACGGCAACGGGCAGGCCAACGGGCTCGCGAACGGCAACGCCGGCGGCAACGGCAACGGCAACGGCAAGGCCAACGGCCACGCCGCCGACGCTCCGCCTGCCTCCAACTGAACCACCGCGATAGTCGGCGGCGCTGACCAGCGCCCTGAGCCGGCCATCCTTTTTCAGTACCTCCCGGAGACTGACTCTGGACCGCAGCTGGGCGTCTTACCTCTGACAAGGTGATGCGGCCGCGGGGCACTGGCGGACGCATCAGCAGCCCCGAAAGCGATGGTTCCTTTGACTGACGATTCCTTTGAAGCCCACCTGCCAGACGACCTGCAGTCGATCGGCGACGCGATGCGCACCAATCGCGCATCCGCCGACGGGCATCTGCTCGAGCGCGTCGAGCAGCGCGTCAACGACGAGCGCCCGCGCCGTCACAGCCGGCGACTGCTGACGCCCCGCGCCGCAGGGATGGTGACCCTGGCGCTGGCCGCGGCGCTCGGCGTCCGGCTGAGCCACGTAAACGTGGCGGCCGCGTTCGCCTCGTTCAGCTCGAGCATCAGCCAGCCAGTCTCAAACCTGCCCAACAATTCCCCGGCCGGAGCCGTCTACTGCGGGCCTGGCTCGGGCTCGGGCTCGGGCGGCTGGGCGCCGACCTTCCGCTGGCACTACGGCTTCCCCGCGCCGAACACCATGGGCGCCGACAATGGCTGGAGCCCGTCGGTGCAGCCAAGCTGCCCGAGCGGAACGCTCTCGATCCGCTTCAGTGGCGGCAGCGTCACGGTCAACCCTGGCAATCCGATCCAGCTCGGCTACGACTTCCACCAGGCGAACAAGCCCGCCTTCACGCTGACCGCGTTCAACCCCGAAGTCGCGCTTACGTACAAGTGCGGGAGCGGCTCGACGATGACGTTCGTGCCGTCGGCGATGAGCCCCGAGGCGTGGACCGGAGGCACGTACTCGGCGCCGGCCAACAATCCCGATTGGATCCCCACTCAAGACAAGAACGACCCGGCGGGATTCCAGGGGACGCTCACGGTGCCAGCGCTGTGTGGCGCCGGAAAGCCGGTGACGTTCACAGGCGGCACGTTCTCGGCCACGATCAAGATCACCTGAGCGTCCAAGGCATCAGCGGAGGCGGTCGCCCACCTCCCGGGGTGATCGCCTCCTCCTGCTTCGCCGATCCCGTAGCGGACCACGAACATGGCTCAATATCTATACCGATCGCATGCCGACATTCGTGCTCCAATTCCCCTCGCGCGAGATCGAAGCGCTGGCGGGGCGGTTCCCGCAGACGGTCGATGAGCGCGACATGCAGGCCGGCGCCGCCGTTCGCACGCGTGGTTACTACACGCGCGACGAGTTCATCGAGGTGTGCGCCTGGAAGACGGTTCGCAGCCGTCCGAAGGTCGCGCGCAACAGCGAAGCGTCAGTAGTCGCCGCCACCGGTCGCTCGCTGGCGACCGACGACGAGCGCGACAGGATGGCCGCCCTGCTCGAGCTCGAAGGCGTAGGCGTGCCGACCGCGTCGACGCTCCTGTACTTCGTGTTTCCCGAGCGCTATCCGATCCTCGACGTGCGCGCGCTCGAGTCACTCGGCGTCAAGCCGCGATCGCAATATCCGCTCGCGTTCTGGCTCGGCTATCTGGAGGCGTGCCGGGCGCTCGCCGCGACCAGCGGCGTATCGGTCCGCACGCTCGACAAGGCGCTGTGGCAGTTCTCCAAGGAACAGGCGCTCAGTCGCGCCCGCCCCCGAACAGCTGCAGGAAGAACAGGAACACGTTGAAGATGTCGAGGAAGATGCTGGCCGCGATCGGGACGGCACTCGACGGACCGGCTCGGCGCAACCGGTTGAAGTCGAAGATCGTGAAGCCGCCGAAGATCACCAGCCCGAGCACGGCATAGATGACGTTGCCGTTCGGGATCCTGACGAAGATCAGCACGACGCCGAACACGATCAACGCCAGCAGCGCGAAGAACAGGCCACGGGCCAGGAACGAAAGGTCCCTTCGCGTCGCGTACCCGTAGGCGCCGAGCGCAGCGATGAAGCCTCCGGTCGCGCCAGCGGCCTGCCACAGCGCCGCCGGGTCGCTGTTTGCGTATTGCGCGAGCACCGGGCCGACGGACAGTCCGAGCGACAGTCCGAGACCGAACAGGAAGACGATCGCGAGCTGGTCGTTGCCGCGGTTTGAGGCGATGTTCAGTCCAAAGATGCAACCGAACGCGGCGATGAACAGCAGCAGGCCGACAGTGCCACTGAGGTTGCGACCGATATAGGCCCCGAGCGCGAGGAAGCCGACGGTGACGGCGACCAGCCCCATGACCTGCCCGAACACAGACTGTGAGGTTGCAGCGGTTCCTTCGGCTTGGCCTCGATACGAAGTCGCACCCATCGTCAATCCCCCGTGTCGTTTCTTGGAATTGTTGCGGACTACAGAACTCGGTGGGCAATCGTCGCTGCAACCCCGAGCGCGTCGGTCGGGACCCGGTCCCAGAGGCCGCCGCCGGAATCTCCGGTGTCGACCGCCGGAGCCTCGCTCGGCGGTGCCGGGGGGTCAGTCCCCGGTGCGTACATGTACTGAAAGCTCGGGACCGGATCCGCGCCCCACTGGCGCTTGTAATTGCCCAGCGAGCTCTCGAGCGGCGCGGTCCCCCAGTCGACGATGGTCTTGCCCGTGGCGATCGCCCACTCGATCGCGTGCCAGTACACGGCGTGCATCGGACGTAGATCATTGGCCCGCGGCTCGCTTCCGGCATACAGCATCTCAAACGAGCTCCCCGCCGAAAGGCACATCGCGCCGGCGACGATCTCGCCCTGATATTCGCCGAGCCACACCTGGCAGCGCCCGGAAGGCGCCAGCAGTCTGTGCGCGATGCGGATCTCCAGCCAGCTGCGCGGAACCGCCCGGTGGCGGCTCATCGCCTGCACGTACTGGCGGTAGAACCGCCACAGATCGATTCGCGATCTGACCGGACGCACGACCACGCCTCGCTGTCTCGCCTTGGCGAGGTTGCGCCACAGGTTCCGTGACTGCTTGCGCCACGCGGAGAGCAGCTCGTCAGGGTCGCGCGGAAGCTGGGTGAGCCACGCCGGCGAGTCGGGTACTGCTCGCAGCCCGGGGACGAGTTGCTCGCAGCCGGCCACGTCGGTCTGAAGCCGCAGATCGCTGTAACCGCCCTCGTCGACGAGCGCGCACGCCTGCCGCAGCAGCTCCGCGCGGGCATCGATGTCGTCGCCGAGCGGGCCACCGCGGATCACCGAGCTCAACCGTGGCCGGGCCCCAGCGGCGCTGCGCCCGGGGATCAGCGAGGCGGCAAGTCCACGCAGCGCTCCGCCGTGGACGACGAGCGGCAGGCCGCCCGTCAGCTGCCCGTCTCGATCGCGGACACCCAGATAGATCGGCGCTCGACCGTAGGCCCGCCGGTGGACCTCCCGCCAGGCCGCGAGGTGGTAGGCGTGTGCGAAGCGTCCGCTGCTGCGCTCAACGAAGCGGTCCCATTGCGGATCGGCGGCTGGATCGATCGCGGGCACGGCGCTTGGAGGCTAGCGGTGGCGGTGCGGAGTCTCCCGTTGCTCAGCTGCAGTTGATGTGAATCAGGTGCAGCAGCAGGCGCGGCGGCGCGCCCGACCGGCTCAGCTCAACGGTGCCCTTGCAGTGCTGGGTGCCGTTTGCTCGTACCGACGTTGTATCGACGGCAACCGTAGGGCTCGCCGGCGAGCCGCCGACGACCTTGGCGCTGTTGAACGAGATCGAGCGGTCGTCGCGCTGCGAGGACTGAAAGCTCTGATAGCCGCCGAGCTGGCTTTGGAACGTTGGGTCCGCGAGCGCCCACGCCTGCGCGTACTGGTGCGCCGCGGCGAGCCGGTAGAAGCTCTCGACCGCAGAGACCGGGTCGCCCGCTGCGGGACCTGGCGGCGATCCCGGGGTACTCGCGGGCGGCGGCGTGCTCGCGGGGGCCGGCGTGCTCGCGGTCGTGGGCGTGCTGGCTGTCGTGCTCGGAGCCGTGTTTGCCGTCGTCGTCTGGGTCGTGGTCGACGACGTGTGCCGGGCTGGGGTCTTGGCGTGGTGAGCTGTCTTCGTCGCGCCGTGATGCTTCTGCTGCGAGCCGCCGCCGCCGCCGCTCGAGAGGATCGCGACCAGCGCCACCGCGGCCGCGACGAGCGCCAGCAGCACCGGCAGCAGCGCGCGCTCCCGCCGTCTCGGGGCCTTGGTCGCCGGAGGTCGTGTGGGTCGGGTCGCCCGCACCGCCGCCGTGGTTGCCGGCGTCGCGTCGCGCGTCAGTGACTGGCGCAGGCGCGCGACGAGCTCGCCCGCCGATCGCGGGCGTGCCTCGGGTTCGCGCGACATCCCTTGACGCAGGACGGCGGCCGTGTCTCGTGGCGCTCCGGGCCACGCCTGACGAAGGTCCGGCGGCGGCTGCGTCGAGATCGCGTGCGCGAGCGCTACCGGATTGGTCTCAGACCGGGCCTTGGCACCGGACAGAATCTCGAACGCCACCGCCGATAGGGCGTAGACATCGGTCGCCGGTGTCGATGGGCCGCTTTCGAGCTGCTCGGGCGCCATGTACCTGAACGAGCCGACCAGGGCGCCCGTGGTCGTGATCTGGGTTCCATCCGGCACGGCCGCGATCCCGAGGTCGGCGAGCTTGACCTCGCCGTCTGGGCCGAGCAGGACATTGGCGGGCTTGACGTCGCGGTGCACGATCTCCTGCCGGTGGATCGCGTCGAGCGCGCCGGCCAAGCTCTCGAGGATTTGCAACGCGCGCTCCGGTGCAAGAGCACCGTCCCGTTCCAGCGCGTCGGCGAGCGTCTCGCCGGGCACGTACTCCATGACGATCACCTGATCGCCGTCGTCCGAGCTGACGATGTCGTAGATCGCAACGAGGTTCGGATGGCTGATCGAGGCGCCGATCAGCGCCTCGCGCCGAAACCGCAAGAGCCCGTCAACGTCGGCTGACGCGATCATCCGCTTGAGCGCGACCTGGCGCCCCAGGATGTTGTCCTCGGCGAGCAGAACCGTCGCCATTCCGCCCGAGCCAAGCCGGGTGATCACCGAGTATCGGTCGAGATCGCTTCCTACAGACACTCGGCTGACATACCCGGCGAGCCGCGGCCCACAACCTCCTCTTCGGTTTACGGCCCGCCGATCGGGTAGCCCCAAGTCATGGCCACCACCACACAGACCACCCCACGGGCGACAACCACGCGCCCGATGCGGCTGCCCCGTACCACCGGCGCGCTCAGCGGCGTCTTGATCATTGTCCTCGGCGCATGGGGAGCTCTGATTCCCTTCATAGGCCCTTACTTCCACTACGCGTTCGGAAGCTACGACACGTGGCACTACACGGCCAATCGGCTGTGGCTCGAGATCATTCCGGGCGTTGTCGCCGTGATTGGCGGCTTGATGCTGCTGCGTAGCGCACGCCGCTCGAGCGGCGTGATCGGTGGCTGGCTCGCGATCGCCGCGGGCGTGTGGTTTGCGATCGGGCCGACGGTGAGCCTGTGGTGGCACGCCGCCGGCAACCCGATCGGCGCGCCCGTTGGCGGCCACATCCGCCAGGGTCTCGAGCTGCTCGGTTACTTCTACGCGCTCGGCGTCGCGATCGCCACGCTGGCCGCGTTTGCGACCGGGCGGTTCGTGTCGCGGCCGCGAGTTGCCGAGGAGCCGTTCGTCGCTGCCGGCGGCGTCGCGGGCGAGGCCGAAGAGCGCCTATAGCCGCGCGGGCACGTGTGTCCGGCGCTCGATCGTCTGCTTATGACCGCGTTGGTCTGACACCGTCAGGGTCACCGAGCAGCACGCATGATCGTGAACGCCGCGGCGTAGCCCGCGTCATTGCTGCCGCTGACCGTCGTCACGTTGGTGGGCGTAGTCAGAGCTCGCCAGCACGTTGTCGTTCTCGTCGGTCGTCGGATCGTCCGTCGGGCTGCGCGAGTCGTACGGCGAGGCGGAGCTCAGCACGGCGTCGTTGGCGGCATCGGTGAAGAAGGTCTGCGTCGTGTAGTTGGTGACGACGTTGCGCGCGGAGTCATACGTCCGCCCGCGCACGTGGATGTGAATCGCGCGCCCGGAGTACCACCCGGGCCAGATCGTCTTGAACACCACCTGGCCGTCGGTGCCCGAGTCGGTGCCGGTGATCTGAAAGCCACGCAGGTAGTTCTGACCGGTTGTGTCCCCGGCGCTCGAGCCGCCGCCGGCCTGCTGGGACGCCTCGTCGGAGTACAGGCCGTAGGCGTTTGCGTGCCAGATGTCGACGTGCGCTCCGTTGAGCCGTGCGCAGCCGCTTGCCGCGTTGAGCACGTTGATCGTCAGCGTCAATGGCACCCGTCCTCGACGGCGCCGGGATTGCTCGCCGCGTTGGCGGTGTTGGCGGTGACGTCGCTGCGGTGCAGGTCAAGATCGACCCAGTAGGGGCCCTCGGTCAGCTCGGGCGTCAGCGCCGTGCACGCGCTCGCCGCCAGCGGCGCCGCCGTACCCAAAGGCCTGGCGACGAGTGATCGGTTTGGTCATGGCGCAAGCAAACGGCTCCCCTGGGAGGGGCCCGTAAGACGAATGTCGGAGAACCGCAGGAATGCGCCCGCGTTACCCTGGCCTGCGCAGCGTAGGCCGATCACGAACCCGAATCCCGGAGGCACAGATGGCGAACCCGAGCCGCATGATCGAACGGAGGGCGACGAGAGCTGCCGTCCGCTACGCGGCGCGCGGGCTGTCATCCAAAGCCAGGCGCAGGCCGCTGCGGAGCGCCACGCTGCTGCTCGCCGGCGCTGTCGTCGGCGCAATCGCCGGCTGGGTCGCGGCCCGGAAGGCTGCCGGTCCGCCGACGAAGCTGAGCCCGCCGGTGAGCGGGCAGCTCAGGCCGCCGGACGCGCCTGCTTGAGTCGCTCGAGCACCGGCGCCGACTCGGGGTCGTTCGCCAGCACGAGCTCTCGCATCGTTGACGTGTCGAGCCTCGCGGGCTCGGTCTGATCGAAGAAGTCCTCGAGCGTCTCGGCGAACCGATACGGATCATCGAGCTGCGGGAAGTGGCCGGCGTCGTCGAAGATCTCCAGCCGGCTGCCCGGCATCCCCTCGTGCGCGACCGCGGCGTGCTTGACCGGAATGATCCGGTCGTGCGCGCCCCAGACGATCATCGCCGGCATGTTCGACGCGAGGTACAGGCGGTCTGAGGCATTGACCCGCTGGCCGGTCGGATCGATCACCGACCGCAACGTGTTGATGAACGCGGCGCGGGCCTCGGCGTTTGACAGCGACTGGTAGGCGCGCGCCATCTCAGTCAGGTCCGGTCCGGAGTGCAGACCAAGCAGCCCGAGCCCACGCGGCAGCACCGAAGCGACGCTCAGCACCCGCGGGTGCGCCAGCCACGGCAGCACGAACTCCGATCCAGGCAAGGTCGCGGCGCGAAGCAGCAGGTGGACCTGGTCGCCGAGACCGCCGCTCGACACCAGCACGAGTCGTTCACAGCGCTCGGGGAACTGGTAGGAGAACTGCATCGCGATGCCGCCGCCGAGCGAGTGCCCGACGACGCTTGCTCGTTCGATGTTCAGACCGACGAGCAAGTCGCGAATGCCCGAGGCATGCGCGCCCAGCGAGTAGTCGCCGCGAGGCTTGGCCGACTCGCCGTGCCCGAGGAGATCGGGCGCGATCACGCGGTAGCCCCGCGACAGCAGCTCGGCGACACGTGTCCACTGGGCCGCGCGACCGGCGACCCCGTGGATCAGCACCACCACAGGCCCATCTCCGGCGATCGTAAACGCGAGCCGATGACCGTGCAACGAGACCTCGGCGCGCTCGAGCACCGGTCGTTTGACGCCATTCGTGGTCGGTTGATCGCCAGACATTCCGAAAAGACCTACCCCGAACCCCTGTAGACGTACACCGTGACCGGCACAAAGCCCGGGAATGTGCGCGATGTCACACGATGAAACCGTGCCGGCAGCGCCTCCAGCCGGCTGACCGGGACCTCGGTCGGCGCGACGATGAACATCGTGCCGTTCCCCGCGAGCGCCGACGCCCGGCGGGCGACGACGGTTCCCGGCAGCGGAAGCCCAATCCGCAGCACGGGCCGGGGGTGATCCGGGCGATCGAGCGCCAGCGCCGCTTCGGTGGCGGTCGGCGGCCCCGGCGTCGGCGTCGGCGTCAGCGTCGGCACGACCAGGTCGACCACGGGCGCGCGACCTGAATCGGCGTGATCGATGTACGCCGCCGCGGCGCTGTAGTCGGGCCGCTGGTGTCTGGCCTGCGACAGCTTCAACGCGCCGATCGCCATGCCCGCGATCACCAGCGCCGTTGCCGTGAATCGCAGCGGCGCGCGGCCGGCCGTCAGCAGCCACGCGACCAGCAGCGCCAGCCCAGGCAACGACGACAGCAAGTTGCGGGCCTCCCAGACGCTCGCGCGCAGGTCGCTGTAGATCGCGATGCCGACAGGCGCGGCACAGGCGATCACGACCACGAGCACTTGCTGGCGCCGCACGCCTACGACGCCGCGCTCGGATGCCAGACGAACCGCGACGGCGACCGCCGCCACGATCATGCCCGCGCCGAGCAGCAACACCGCGACCCCTCCGGGCACCGTCGCCAGGCGGATGTACGGGTGCCCGATCGCCCAGTGTCCGAGGTCGATCCTGATCGCGTGCAGGCCGAAGGGATCGAGCGCCCCGTACAGCTTGGTCCCCGGTGAGCGCGCGGTACGGACTAAGTTCGGCAACCATGGGAGAAACCCGATCGCGCCGGCGGCTGTCGAGATGATGAGCGCGCGCCGCGTGCCTGGATAGGCGATCAACGCCCAGACGAACTGCGCCCCGAGCAGGAACACACCGGTGAAGTGCGTGTAGGCGACCCCGCACGCAAACAGCGCATACAGCACCCACCACCGCCGGCTGCCCGTCTCCAGCGCGCTCACCAGCGCGATCGTCGACAGCACTGACAGGAGCGCGAGCACGGCGTACGGCCGCGCCTCGGTCGAGTAGAAGATCAAGAACGGGCTCAGCGCCACGAGCGCCGCGGCCACAACCCCGGCTCGCACGCCGAGCGTGATTCGCCCGAGTACGTAGGTCATTGGGATCGTCGCGGTGCCCGCAAGCAGCGAGACGAGCTTCAGCGCATGGGCGGAATTGCCGAACAGCTTCTCGCTCGCCCATGCGAGCACAAACCAGAATGGAGGGTTGAGCTCGGGCGAATGCCCGCTCAGCAGGTGGATCACCTGGCCGAGGCTGCGCCCGGTGACGATCCAGTAGGCGCCGACCTCGTCACCGAACAGCGCGTCGCCGAACGACGGCAGCCGCAGGAGAAGCCCGATGACGGTGATCGCGCCGACCAACAGCCACGCATTCCGCGCTTGCGGCGCTCGCGGACCGGGGCGCGGCAGACCTCTCGCAGCCGACACCGGCGCCAGGATACGGCGGGGCCGCCAGTCCGTGAGTCGGCTGCCGGTCTAATTCGTGAAGCCGACGCCAGAGAGGCGCGGCTTGCCGCTGACCCGCAGAACCATCACGAAGCCCTCACCGTCGCGCTCGAGCCGGTGGAGCGGCAGGTTGACGTCGATCACCACCTGGTGATCGATCT
Source organism: Solirubrobacteraceae bacterium (assembly GCA_036490775.1). Lineage (GTDB taxonomy): Bacteria > Actinomycetota > Thermoleophilia > Solirubrobacterales > Solirubrobacteraceae > Palsa-465. Next base: position 24,996 of record DASXDD010000092.1, read on the forward strand.
TGCCGCTGAGGTTGACCGTGACCAGGTTCCGGAGCGGGTGACCCCCGACCGGATACCTGGTGAACGCGAACTCCACAGCACCGCAATCGGGGCAGCGTTCGGCGACGAGCACGGCCCTGGACGGCGCGAAGAAAGCGCCGTCGCCGATCGGCTGCGTCAAGTCTTTGCCCTTCGCCATCACGATGTAGTGACCACGCCACGCTTTGGCGTCCTTTTCGCGGTGGAACGTGTACGGGCCCCAGGGTGGCGCGAACGAGTCCGGGATCGTCGTGCAGGAGGTCTTCGTCCTCGACACGTTCCCGACCTTGTCGCGCGCGTCGACCTTGACGCAGACCGCGGTTCCCGGGTAGAGCGTCAGCTTCAGCGCGGTCCGCTTCGTCCGGGAGTACTGCTTGATCTCGAGGACGTCGTCGCCGCGCTCGTCCTGTCCGGTCGAGTCGTCCGGCAGCGTGCTCACGGTCACGTCGTAGGAGACGGCGCTCGAGTCGCTCTTCCACTGCGCCTGAAGCCGTGTCGCCAACGTGAACGTCGGCGTGCCCAGCAGGTTCGCGAGCGGGTTGGTCAGCACGAGCACCGGATTGCCGTGGGTGGCGATCGGCAGCGGCGCGGCCTTGCTCGCGCCGGCGGAAGGAGCCGCGAAGATCGTGACCGTGGGTCGCTTGGGTGGCGTCAGGTCGCTGGTCCATTGATGGACTGCCGGCGTCGGGTCTGCGTTTCCTGCCGCGTCGACGGCCCGTACCTTGAACACCTGCGCTCCGGAGCCCGGCACGTCGACAGCATCCGGAGAGGTGCAGGCGCTGAACGCCTTGTTGCGGAACGAGCACTGGAAGGTCGAGCCGGGCTCGGTCGAGCTGAAGCTGAAAACGGCGACGTCCTCCGCGGTCAGGTTGCCGGGGTTGGCGATCGTCGTGTCGGGCGGGGTCGTGTCGACCGTCCAGACGATCGGTTGAGCCTGGGTGTCGACGTTGCCTGCAGGATCGACGGCCTGGATCAGCAACGACCGGGTCGCGTCAGCCAGACCCGTGTAGACGACCGGCGACGTGCATGCCTGCGGCGCCGCGCCGTTCAGCGAACAGCGAAAGCCCGCCGTCAGATCCGGCGAGCTGAACATGAAAGTCGACGTCGTCGAACTGCTCAACGACGGCGGCTTGGCAGTGACCAGAGTGGTCGGGGGCGTCAGGTCGACCGTCCAGCT
>DASXDD010000093.1:0-38413 GCA_036490775.1 Solirubrobacteraceae bacterium
GAACAGGTCCGGTTGTCCTCGCCCCAGGCGACTGCAGTCGGCGCGAACGAGCCCTCGGCGTAGCGCTTGTAGGAGTTGATATTCGGCGCCAGCAGCAGTGTCAGCTCGCGCAGGCAGGCGAGCTGGCCGGCGAGGAACGACTCGAACGTCGCGCGGTCGCGCCCGAACAACGGTCCGCTCTCGTCAGACAGCGAGAAGTGGATGTGGCACGAGCTGCCCTCGCGCTCGTCGAACTTGGCGAGGTAGCTGATCGACATGCCCTCCTGGGCCGCGATCTCCTTGGCCGCGTTCTTGTAGGTCACGTGGTTGTCGGCGGTGCTCAGCGCGTCGCCGTAGTTGAAGTTGATCTCGTGCTGGCCGAAGTTGCACTCGCCCTTGGAGTTCTCGACGCGTATCCCGGCGCCCTCCATCGCGTTGCGGATGCGCCGGATCAGCGGCTCGATCCGGGCGGTGCCGAGCATCGAGTAGTCGACGTTGTAGTAGTTGGCCGGCTCGAGATCGCGGTAGGACTTGCGCCAAGCCTGCTCGTAGCTGTCGCGAAACACCATGAACTCGAGCTCGGTGCCCGCGTACGCCGTCCATCCGCGCTGCTGCAGCCGTGCGAGCTGCGCGCGCAGGATCTGGCGCGGCGATGCGACGACCTCGGAGCCGTCCTCCCACGAAAGGTCGGCGAGGCACATCGCCGTGCCCTCTTGCCATGGCACCGGCCGCAGCGTCGCGAGGTCGGGCTTGAGCACGAAATCGCCATAGCCGCGCTCCCAGGACGACATCGCGTAGCCCTCGACCGTGTTCATGTCGACGTCGACCGCGAGCAGGTAATTGCAGCCCTCGGCGCCGTGAGACGCGACCTCCTCGAGGAAATGCCGAGCTGTCAGCCGCTTGCCCTGGAGCCGGCCCTGCATGTCGGTTAGCGCGAGCAGCACCGTGTCGATCTGCCCGCGATCCACCTGCGCCTTGAGCTCCTCGAGCGTCATTCGCTTCCTCCGTTGTCGGTCCGCCCTCTTATGGTCCGACGCCCCCCTCGGCGTTGAAGGTATAGGAATCGAGCCTTAGACGCCAGAGTCCAATAGGTTTCGCTCGATGGAGGAGGTCTACGCGATCGTCTCGCAGCTCGCCCCGCAGCTCGGCGACCCGCTGGGGCCCGCACAGCCGCTCGACGGCGGCATCACCAACCGCAACTATCGCGTGCGCTTGACCACCGGCGAATACGTCGTCCGGCTGTATGGCAAGCGGACCTCGCTGCTGGCGATCAGCCGCGACGCCGAGCGGCTCGCCAGCGACATGGCGGCCGGGCTGGGGATCGCCCCGCCGGTCGCCGCGGGCGGTCCTGACTGGCTGGTCACCGAGTTCGTGCCCGCCCGCCCGGCAAACCGCGAGGAGCTCGCCGCCGACCCCGGGCCGGTCGCCCGGGCGCTGCGGGCGTTTCACGAATCGGGCCTGCAACTGCCGGTTCGCTTCTGGGTCCCGGAGCTGCTGGACCAGTACGCGGCGACCGTGCGCGACCGTGGCGGCACGCTTCCCGCCGTCTACGCCGACACCCAAGCGCTGGTCGGGCGGATCGCGCAGGCGCTGCCGCTGACCGAGCCGGTCTCGTGCCATAACGACCTGCTCACCGCCAACGTGCTGGCGCTGCCGGGCGGGATCTCGCTGGTCGACTGGGAGTACGCGGGGATGGGACACCGGCTATTCGATCTCGGCAACCTCGCCGTCAACAACGAGTTCGACGCGCCGGCGCACGAGCGGCTGCTGGAGGCGTACTTCGGCGAGCCGCCCGACGATGGCCGGCGCGCAGCGCTGGCGTTGATGCGGCTGATGTCCGACGCGCGCGAGGCGGCGTGGGGGATTGTCCAGACGGTCGCGTCCGACCTGGACTTCGACTTCGTCGGCTACGCCGACGAGCACTTCGAGCGCCTGTCGCGGGCCGCCGCCGATCCGCGGCTCGACGACTGGCTGCGGACCGCGAGGGCGTGATGGTCCGGCCCCGGGAGCTCCCCGATCGCGCGCGGATCGTGATCATCGGGGGCGGCGTCGGCGGCGCTGCGATCGCCTACCACCTGGCCGAGCTCGGCGAGCGCGACGTGATCCTCGTCGAGCGCAACGAGCTGACGAGCGGCTCGACGTTTCACTCGGCCGGGCTCGTCGGGCAGCTGCGATCGAGCGTGTCCCTGACGCGGCTGATGATGGACTCGGTCGCGCTGTACGGCCGGCTCGACTGCGGCTGGGTGCAATGCGGCGGGATCCGGCTGGCGTGCAGCCCCGAGCGCGAGCAGGAGGTCCTGCGCCAGGTCGCCTGGGCCAAGACCTTCGGGTTGCCGCTCGAGCTCCTGTCCGCCGAGCAAGCCCAGGACCTGTTCCCGCTGATGGTTACCGACGATGTGCGCTGTGCCTCCTACCTGCCGACCGACGGCTACCTGGACCCCTCGCAGCTCACCTACGCACTGATCGACGGCGCCCGGCGGGGCGGCTGCCAGGTGTTTACGCACACGCGCGTGAACGCGATCGACGTGGTCGGCGGGCGCGTGCGCGGCGTGCAGACCGAATGGGGCGCCGTCGAGGCTGAGATCGTCATCAACGCGGGCGGCATGTTCGCCGCCGAGCTCGGCCGGATGGCCGGCGTACGGGTCCCGGTCGTCCCGTTCGCGCACGAGTACCTGGTCACGCAGCCGTTTCGCGAGCGCGCCGCCGGCGAGCACCTGCCGACGCTGCGCGATCCCGACCTGCTGATCTACTTCCGCGAGGAGGGGGCCGGGCTGGTGATGGGCGGCTACGAGCGCGACAGCGCGCCGTGGGCGCTCGACGAGCACCGGCTCGACCGGATCCCAGCCGACTTCAACGGCCGGCTGCTCGAAGAGGACTGGTCGCGGTTTGAGGAAATCGCACGCAACTCGTCAAAGCGGGTTCCGGCGATGGAGGAGGTCGAGGTCACGCGCCTGATCAACGGGCCCGAGGCGTTCACCCCCGACAACGAGTTCTGCCTGGGCGAGAGCGACGTCGGCGGCTTCTACGTGGCGGCCGGATTCTGCGCGCACGGGCTTGCCGGCGCCGGCGGCATCGGCAAGCTAATGGCTGAGTGGGTCCTCGCCGGCGAGCCGTCGGTCGACGTCTGGGAGATGGACATCCGGCGCTTCGGCGCGCACTACCGCTCGCCCAGCTACACGCTCAAGCGCGCCAAAGAGGTCTACGAGACCTACTACGACATCCGCTATCCGGGCCATGAGCGCCAGGCCGGGCGCCCGCTGCGGACCTCGAGCGCGTATCCGTGGCACTCCGGCCACGGCGCCGCGTTCGGCGAGAAGTCAGGGTGGGAGCGCGTCAACTGGTATGAGCGCAACGCCGACCGCGGCGACGAGTCGCTGCGGCCGCGGGGCTGGGCGGGGATGCACTGGTCGCCCGCGATCGGCGCCGAGCACCTCGCGACGCGCGACAGCGCCGGCCTGTTCGATGAGTCCTCGTTCTCCAAGCTCGAGGTCGAAGGACCCGGCGCCGCCGAGCTGCTCGAGCGGCTGTGCGACAACCGCGTCGCGCGTGACGTCGGCTCGATCACCTACACGCAGATGCTCAACCGCCGCGGCGGGATCGAGTGCGATTTCACCGTCACGCGGATCGCGCAGGAGCGGTTTCTGATCGTCACCGGGACTGCGTTTGGCAACCACGACGCGGCGTGGATCCGCCGCCACCTGCCTGCCGACGGCTCGGTGGCACTCACTGACGTGACCTCCCGGTGGGCGTGCTTCGCACTGTGGGGACCCCGCTCGCGCGAGATCCTCGCGCCGTTGACCGCCGATTCGCTCTCGTTTCCCTACATGTCGATGAGCGAGATCCAGGTCGGTGACGTCCCCGTGAGGGCGCTGCGGGTGACGTTCGTGGGGGAGCTCGGATGGGAGCTCTATTGCCCGACCGAGTACGGCGCGGGCCTATGGCGGACCTTGTGGGAGGCGGGCGAGCCGCTCGGGATGCTCGCCGGCGGCTACCGCGCGATCGACTCGCTGCGGCTCGAGAAGGGCTATCGCGTGTGGGCCGCCGACATCACCCCCGACGAGAACCCCTACGAGGCGGGCCTGGGGTTCTGCGTACGTTCGGACAAGTCGTTCATCGGCTCTGAGCAGCTCGGCAACGGTGTCGAGCGCCGCTTGCGCTGCATCGTGCTCGACGATCCGGGCTCGGTCGCGCTCGGCAACGAGCCGGTGCGCGTCGACGGGGAGGTGCGCGGGCGCGTGACGACCGGCGGCTACGGCTACACGGTCGGCACCTCGATCGCCTACGCCTACCTCCCGGCAGCGATCGAGATCGGCGTGCGGGTCGAGATCGACATCTTCGGGCTGTGGGTCCCAGGGGCCGTCGCGGCCGAGCCGCTGTTCGACCCCAAAGGGGAACGTGTGCGGTCTGACAAGGGCACTGCTTGACGGCTTGACATCTGTCCGATCTGGGTATCGAAATGCCATGGGAGTCGGGCAGACCTTGAGTTACTCATATCCAGCGGTGGCGGACTCAGTCCCGCGAGCGCGGGAAGCGCTGAGCAAATTTGCCCAATCGGCAGGCGTCACGGGGGACCAGCTCGACGCGGTCCGGCTTGCCGTGTCGGAGGCTGCGACCAACGCCGTCGTGCACGCATACGAGGGCGAGCCTGGCCAGATCCAGGTCGACGCGGGCCTCGGGTCCGGCGGCCTGTGGGTCCTGGTAGCCGACGACGGGTACGGCATGCGACCGCGGATCGACAGCCCCGGCCTCGGCGTCGGTTTGGCGCTGATTTCGCAGGTATGCGACGAGTTTGCGATCGCGAAGCGCTCCTCGGGAGGAACCGAGGTCCATATGCGATTTGGCCTTCGCGAGGGCGGTTTCGGCTGGGCCGACGGGCCCCGCGCGACGATCGCCCACGCCGCCGACGCCGCGTAATCGGCAACCATCTACCCTTCCCCGCCTCATGTCCGTCACGGTCGTAGGCTCGATCGCGTTCGATGCGGTCAGGACCCCGTTCGGCAGCCGCGAGAAGATGCTCGGCGGCTCGGCCGTGCATTTCTCGCTGGCGGCGTCGTTCTTCGACGCCGTGCAGGTCGTCGGCCCGGTCGGCGACGACTTCGGCGACGACGAGTACGCGGTGTTGCGCTCGCGCGGGGTCAACACCGACGACATCGAGCACATCGCCGGCGGGAAGACGTTCTTCTGGCGCGGCGAGTACGGCTGGGACCTCAACGACCGCGAGACGCTCGATACCCAGCTCGGGGTGTTCGAGGGGTTTGAGCCGAAGCTGTCTGAGCGCTCGAGCGGTGCCGACCTCCTGTTTCTGGCCAACATCCAGCCCGATCTCCAGCGCCAGGTTCGCGCCCAGTGCGCCGACGCCCGGTTCGTCGCGCTGGATTCGATGAACCTCTGGATCGACATCGCGCGCGACTCGCTGATCGAGACGATCAGTGGCGTCGACTGTCTGCTGCTCAACGACGCCGAGCTCAAGCAGTTGACCAAGCAGCCGTCGCTGCTGCTCGCCGCGCGGCAGATACGCGAGTGGGGCCCGCGCGTGATCGTCGCCAAGCAGGGCGAGTACGGCGCCGCGATGATCACCGACGAGGGCTTCTTCGGGCTCCCTGCGTTCCCGCTGGAGACCGTCATCGACCCGACCGGCGCGGGCGATTGCTTCGCCGGCGGATTCATGGGTTACATCGCCGCCCATCCCGACGACGAACTCGACCATCAGCTGCTGCGCCGCGCGATGGCCTACGGCACCGCGCTCGCGTCATTCAACGTCGAGGCTTTCGGGGTCGAGCGGATGCTGACACTGACCGGCGACGAGGTCTCAGAGCGGGTCTCAGAGCTGCAGCGGATCACGCATTTCGTCGAGAAGCCCGTCGCGCTGCGTGACTAGTGCTTCGCGCCGTACATACCTCGTCCAGCCACTTCAACTGCGCTCTCATAATCCGGTAGGATCGGCCCGGTCGTGACCTGGGGATTTTTGTGGCTGATGCTCGCGCTGAAGCTCCCGCTTGCGGGGCTGATCTACATCGTCTGGTGGGCGATCAAGCAGGAGCCTGAGGAGACGCCCTCCTCCGACGACGATGGCGGCATCCGGCGCCAGCGGCCACATCCGCCCAAGCCGTTCCCGCGCCGCCCGCGCCGCGGGCCGCACGGCGACCCGGCGCCTCAGCCGCCGGCTCGCGTGCGCACGACGCGTGCCCGCGCCCGCACGCTCGGGCACTGACGGTTCGTGAGCCGCCAGGTCGCATCGGTCCTCTCGGACGGCACGATCCTGCAACTCGTCCAGGACGGTCGGCTCAAGATCGACCCCTGGGACCCCAAGCTCGTGCAGCCGGCGAGCGTCGACCTCCGGCTCGGCGACTCCTTCCGGGTGTTTCACAACTATCGGGCCTCGTTCATCGACCTGCGAAAGCCGCCCGAGAACCTGACCGAGGAGGTCGTCGTCGGCGCCGACGAGTCGTTCGTGATCCATCCGGGCGAGTTCTGCCTCGGCCGCACGCTCGAGTGGGTCGAGCTCCCCGATGACATCGTCGCCCGGATCGAGGGCAAGTCGAGCCTCGGACGTCTTGGCCTGATCGTCCACGCGACCGCGGGCTTCTGCGACCCCGGCTGGAAGGGCACGCTGACGCTCGAGCTCAACAACCTCACCCGGGTCCCGATCAAGCTCTACCCCGGCGGCCTGATCGCCCAGCTGTCGTTCATGACGCTCGATGCGCCGGCGCTGCGCCCCTATGGGAGCCCCGACCTCGGCAGCCACTACCAGGGCCAGCGCGCCGCGACCGCGAGCCGTTATGAGGGCGCGCCCGACACAGGCCCGCTGGCGACCGACGCGAGAAGGATTCGGTAGGCTCGCGCGCCGTGTCGCTGCTCGTCCTCGCCGCCTCGGAATCCTCGAAAGTTCCGTTCTTCATCGCCGGTGGGGCACTCGCGCTGTGGGCAGTAATACTCGCGGCGATCGGGCTCAACCGCCCCGATTTCCCCGGCGACCTGCGCGGCCAGCGCGGCGTGATCGCGATCAGCGCGGTGCTCGTGGTGCTCGCGGTCGCGATGGCGATCGCGACGAGCTGATTACCCTCTCGGCCGCGGTTGGACCGGCGGTGGTTTGCGGGTACTAGAGTGCTTAGTGGTTCGCACCGTAAATACAGTCGCACCGAGAGGCGACACGGGTGGATGACTGCCGAGGACGCAGGAGCGAAGCTGTAGCGGAGCTACAGCGAGATCCGAGGACAAAGGCAGGCGCCGCCCGAGGCGGCTCGAATGCGACGGTATTTACGGTGGGGAGCACCAATGGTGCTTGCCACCTGACAACCCGCTCGAGAGGGACGTGATGACCACAGAGACCCAGCAGCAGAATGGCGCCGAGGTAGGCGCGTCGAACGAGACTCTGACCATCACCGACAACCGCACCGGTAAGCAGTACGAAGTCCCGATCGAGGACGGGACGATCAAGGCCACCGAGCTGCGCAAGATCAAGACCCACGAGGACGACTTCGGGCTGATGTCCTACGACCCGGCGTTCATGGCCACCGCCTCGTGTCGCTCGGCGGTCACGTACATCGACGGCGAGGCCGGGATCCTCCAGTACCGCGGCTATCCGATCGAGCAGCTCGCCGAGCAGTCCACCTACCTCGAGGTCGCCTACCTGCTGATCCACGGCGAGCTGCCGACGCAGACCCAGCTCGACGACTGGGTGCACGAGATCACGATCCACACGTTCGTGCACGAGAACATCAAGGAGTTCATGCAGGGCTTCCGCTATGACGCGCACCCGATGGGGATGCTGCTCGCGTCCGTCGGCGCGCTCTCGACCTTCTACCCCGAGGCGGCGGCGATCAAGGACGAGGAGACCCGCTACATGCAGGTCATCCGCCTGATCGCGAAGATGCCGACGCTGGCGGCGTTCTCCTCGCGCCACAACCGGGGCATGCCCTACGTGTATCCGGACAACGACCTGTCCTACCCCGGCAACTTCCTCTCGATGATCTACAAGATGACCGAGCTGAAGTACGGCCCCGACCCGCGCCTCGAGCACGCGCTCGACGTGCTGTTCATCCTCCACGCCGACCACGAGCAGAACTGCTCGACCAGCGCCGTACGCGGTGTCGGCTCCTCCCAGGTGGACCCCTACTCGGCGGTCGCGGCCGGGATCGCAGCGCTCTACGGACCGCTCCACGGTGGGGCCAACGAGGCCGTGCTGCGGATGCTGCGCCGGATCGAGACGACGGAGAACATCCCCGACTTCATCAAGGGCGTCAAGGACGGCAACGAGCGCCTGATGGGCTTCGGGCACCGGGTCTACAAGAACTTCGACCCCCGCGCGAAGATCATCAAGACCGCCTGCGACGAGGTCTTTGAGGTCACCGGCAAGAATCCGCTGCTCGAGATCGCGACCGAGCTCGAGCGGATCGCGCTCGAGGACGAGTACTTCATCGACCGCAAGCTGTACCCGAACGTCGACTTCTACTCAGGCTTGATCTACGAGGCCTTGGGGATGCCGGTCGAGATGTTCCCGGTGATGTTCGCGATCGGGCGCACCAGCGGGTGGATCGCGCAGTGGCTGGAGATGATCGACGATCCCGCGCAGAAGATCGCGCGCCCGCGTCAGATCTACACGGGCAAGCGCGAGCTCGACTACGTGCCGATCGACAAGCGCTAGCACCCTGCTGCCACCGGGGCCGCCGTGGGCTGGAAGGTGACGATTCGGACCGGGCCGCGCGTCGAGCGCAAGCGCTTCGGCGCGCTCGAGGAGGCGCTTGCGGCGATTGAGGCCCGTGGCAACGAGCTCGCGCGGACCGCGACCAAGGGTTCGGTTGATGTGCGCTTCAAGCAGTTTGAGCCGATCCAGCAGGTCGCGGCGCGGATCGAGCTGGCCGGACCGGAGCGGTTGATCCCGAGCGTGCGCGGCGGCGTCGACGTGCGTGGCGACGGCTCGACCGAGGCATACGTGGGACGCATCCAGCGCGAAGTGGTGAAACAGCGCAAGGGCGAGTCCGCGTACGGTGCGCTGCGCCGCGCGCTCGCCGACAAAGCAAAGGAGTCCGCGTGACCGACGAGCAGTACGACATCCACCTCGACGACAAGTACGGCAGCCTGACGCTGATCGACATCCCCGCCGAGGTCGCGGCCAACGAGCCGTGGTTCAACCAGACGCTGACGACCGTCAACGAGTCGGTCGTGCGGCTCGGGGTGATCGAGGGCGATTTCCACTGGCACCATCACGACGACCAGGACGAGTTCTTCCTGGTGCTGGACGGGCAACTGCTGATCGACCTCAAGGACCGCGAGACGGTGGCGCTGGATCCTCACCAGGGCTTCACCGTGCCCAAAGGTGTTGAGCACCGCACGCGCGCTCCGGTTCGCACCGCGATCCTGATGGTCGAGTCGGCCGGCGTCGTCCCGACCGGCGACTGACTGCTCCCCGCCGGCAAGCGCTAGAGCGCCAGCGTCGCCCCATTGCGGGTCAGCCAGCGCTTGTGCTGGCGGTAGTCCGGGCAGTGCGCCGACAGCAGCGACCAGAACCGAGGCGAATGGTCCATCACCTCGAGGTGACAGACCTCGTGCCACACGACGTAGTCGAGCACCGGCTCGGGCGCCAGCAGCAGCCGCCAGTTAAAGCTCATCGCACCGGTCGTCGAGCAGCTGGCCCAGCGGGTGCGCTGCCCGCGGATCGAGAGGCTCGTGTACGCGCCGTCGGTCTGCGCGCAGGCGACTTGCAGACGCGGCTCGATCTCGTCGCGCGCGGCGCGGCGATACCAGCGCTCGATCGCCTCGGTTCGCTGCGCGCCCGCTGGAACGAGCAGCTCAGGCCCGCGGCGATGAACGCGGGTCCGGCCGGGCTGAGCGACAAGCGCCAAGGCCTGCCCGAGGTACGGGACGGTCTCGCCGCGCGCCGCGATCGTCGCCCGCGTTCGCTCGAGCTCGGCCAGGCGCCGGTCGATCCAGGGCCGCAGCTCGCGGATCGCGGCCGCCGCCTCGCGCTCGGATGCGCGCCGTGGCAGCACGACCTCGACGCCCCGGTCAGGGTCGACTATCACCCGCACCCGGCGGGCGCGGGCGGAGTGGCGCACGCTGTAATTGATCGGCTCCGCTTGCACGACGCGACAGAGTACGGTCCCAACCTGACATGCCTCGGATTCCAGCGCCGACAGAGCCACTGAGCGACGGGCGCGTGACCCTGCGCCTGTCCGCCGAGCGCGACATTCCTGAGATCCTGATCGCCTACCAGGACGATCCAGGGCTGCATCTGCGTCTCGGCGAGGACCAGCCGCCGAGCGGCGCCGAACTCGGGCGTCGGGAGGAGGGCGCCGCGACCGAGCGGGCGGCCGGCGCGCAGCTGACGCTGACGATCCTCGAGCCTGGCTCCGACGTCTGTCGCGGGCAGATCAACGTCGACGAGGTCGACTGGGACAACCAGCGCGCGCAGCTCGCAATCTGGCTGGTGCCGCAGGTCCGCCGGCGTGGGCTCGGAAGCGCAGCGCTGGCGCTCGCGTCGCAGTGGCTGCTCGACGTGTGCGAGCTCGAGCGCGTCCAGCTGATCACCGCGCCCGACAACGAGCCGATGATCCGCACCGCGCACGCCGCGGGCTACGAGCACGAAGGGGTGCTGCGCGGCTACGTGAAGCTGCGCGGGCGGCGCGCCGACGCGGCGATCCTGTCTCTGCTTCCGAGCGGCGGCGCGGGGGACTGAGCTCGATGGCGCAGTGGCGCGTGGTGCTGCCGGCGGGCGTGCGGTCGCCGTTTGAGGTCTACGTCAACGGCGTGCCCCAGGAGCTCGGCGTCGACTACCGGATCACGTCCGGCGAGCTCGTGTTCGAGCGCGAGCTCGTGAGCCAGAAGCTCGGGCTGTGGGCCTGGTTCATCGGCGTCTGGGGGATCGGGACCTACAAGCGAAACGACGAGGTCGACGTTCGCTACGAGCTCGACGGGCGGCCGATGGTCGGCCACGCGCTCGAGATCATTCCGCCGTCCTGACGACCTCTCGGCGGACCCAAGGGCGCAGCAGCTTCAGCGCCGACAGGATCGCGCGGGTCGCGGGGGAGCGGTTGAGCGTGTAGAAGTGGATGCCCGGGGCGCCGCGCGCGAGCAGCTCCGCGCACTGCAGGGTCGCGTAGGAGACGCCGATCTGGAGGACCGCCGCCGGATCGTCGGCGCGCAGCTCAAGCTGCTCGAGCAGTCGGTCGGGGATCGTCGCGCCGCACATGCCGGTGATCGTCTTGATCTGCTTGACGTCGGTGATCGGCATGATCCCCGGGATGATCGGGACCTCGAGCCCGCTCGCCTGCGCCTCCTCGACGAACCGGAAGTACAGCTCGTTGTCGAAGAACAGGTTCGTGATCAGGAACGAGACGCCGCTCTGCACCTTGCGGTGAAGGAACCGGATGTCATGCGCGAGATCGGGCGATTCGTTGTGGATCTCGGGGAAGCACGCAGCGCCGACGCTGAACGGATACCTGTCGCTGATCAGCTCCGCCAGTTCGGTCGAGTACCGCAGGCCGCCGGGGTGCGCGCGCCATTCTGTCTGGCCGCGGGGCGGGTCGCCGCGCAACGCGAGCACGTTCTCGATCCCCGCGTCGGCGATCCCGTCGAGCACCGTCGCGAGCTCCTCGCGGGATGCTCCGACGCACGTCAGGTGCGCCATCGCCTCGATCCCGAGGTCCTGCTTGATCCACTTGGTCAGCTCGACCGTGCGCTGACGCGTCGAGCCGCCGGCGCCGTAGGTGACCGACACGAAGTCGGGCTCGAGCTCGACCAGCTTCGCGAGCGCGGCGCGGAGGTTGCGCTCGCCCTCGTCGGTCTTGGGCGGAAAGAACTCGAATGAGAAGACCGGCTCGTCCGCCGAGGCGAGGATCTCGTCGATGCGCATCGGCGGCACTGTACCAACCTTGACAAGATCGTGTCAAGGTTGTGGTGAGAAGCCATATGCGCCCGCGGAATCCGCCGCCTGACTGGGGATTTCGTTCCACGCGGCGAATCCCGGACGCCGCATGTAACGAAACCGTCGCCCAGCGGGGGTTTCGTTCCACGCGAGGACCGGGGCGCGCCGGATGGAACGAAATCCCCGCCCGAACCCGCTGACCCAGCTCGCCTAGCCCGGCCCGCCCCGCCCGTCCGTCACGCCCACCCAGCGCTCTACCCCGTCATCGCTCAGCCGCGACGCTCGCCCCTGGCGCTCCAGATGGCGCAGGTAGCAGAGCGTCTGCGACAGCAGCCACGAAGCGTTGGCTTCGCTCAGGGGCTCGTCGTAGACCTCGGGGCTGATCTGCACCGCCGTTCGCGGCTCGCTCCCGAGCGCACCGAGCACCGCCGACAGGCGCTCGGCGACGAGTTTGCGGTTGCCGTCGATGTGGCCGGGGACGTCGACGAACGGCTTGCCGTGGCCCGACAGGCACAGCCGCGCGTCGAGCCGCTCGACGATGTCGAGCGAGCCGAGGAACTCGCCGACCGGGTCCGGCGTCCACCCGTAATCGAAGTACAGCGAGATCCGGCCGAGCAGGTGGTCTCCCGAGATCATCAGCCGCCGCTCGGGCTGAAACAGGCACACGTGCGACGGGGCGTGTCCGGGTGTCTCGTAGACCGACCAGGTGCCGAGGTCGGTGTCGATCTCGACCCCCGAGACGAGGTCGCGGTCAGGCTCGATCACGCGCGCGATCCCTGACGGAATCTCACGCGCGCGCTCGGCGTAGCGCTCGAGCGCGGCGGCGGGCACGCCGCTCTGGCGCGCGACCTCGATCCGGCGGGCGATCGCGAGGTCGCGGTCGCCGGCGTTGCGCGTGGCGTGCTCGTGGTTGGGGTGCATCCACATCTCGCAGCCGGCGCGGTCGCAGATCGGCGCCGCCTGGCCCCAGTGGTCGGAGTGCGCGTGCGTGCACACGAGCAGCTGCACGTTCTCGATCCGCAACCGGACCTGGTCGAGCGCGCGCTCGAGCTGCGCCATCGAGCCCGGCTGGTGCATGCCGGTGTCGACGAGCACGATCCCCGAGCCCGCGGCGATCGCCCACGCGTTGCAGTGCGGCACGCCGGGCCAGGGCAACGGCAGGCGCAGCCGCCACAGGCCGGGAAGTACACGCTCGCCGCGCCCGAGCTCGCGGCTGGCGGTGGTTCGGCTGACCCCGGTGCTCATTGGGCGCACGATATTGGCGCTGCGTAGACTGCGGCGCTGTGACGAGCTCCTCGCCGACCGCCACAAGGCGCTATTTCGACGCGCTCGCCGCCCACGACCTCGACGCCGCGCTCGCCTGCTGGCGCGACGGCGGGATCGATCGGCTGGTCGGCCAGCAGGACCTGGTCGCGCCTGACGGGATCCGCAAGTACTTCTCCGAGCTGTTCGAGGCGTTCCCCGACTTCACGCTCGAGGTCATCGACGAGGTCGCCGACAACGGCCGGACGGCCGTGCGCTGGCGCGCGGGCGGCACGTTCGCGGGACCCGGGACGTTCCAGGGCTTTCATGCCAACGGCGCCAAGATCGAGATCGAGGGCTGCGACGTCGTCGCCGAGTCCGGCGATCTGATCGATCGCAACGATGCCTACCTCGACAGCGGCGACATCGCCCGCCAGCTCGGGCTGCTGCCGGCCGCCGGCTCCACGGCCGAGGCACGGCTGACGACGGTCGCGAACTTCCGCACGAAGATCGGCACGTGGATCCACGGCACTACGCCAAAGCAGATCGCTGACGACGTGTGGATCGTGCGCGGTGGATTTCCGAGCAAGATCATGAACGTCTACCTGATTCGCGACGGCGCGGGCGTGACCATGTTCGACTGCGGGATCTCCGACATGACCGACGCGGTGCGCACGGCCGGCGTCCAGCTCGGTGGGATCAAGCGGGTCGTGCTCGGCCACGCCGACGCCGATCATCGCGGCGCCGCGCCCGGACTCGACGCCCCGGTCTACTGCCACCCAGCCGAGCGCGAGGCCGCAGAGTCGGCCGAGCCACTTAGGCCCTACTGGGACTTCTCCAAGCTCGCGCCGCACGGCCGCGTCCTGCTGAAGCGCCTGCTGCCCGCGTGGGACGGCGGCGCGGTCAAGATCGCGGGCACCGTAGCGGAGGGCGATGAGATCGCCGGCTTCAGGGTCGTCGAGCTGCCGGGCCACGCCCCCGGTCTGATCGGGCTGTTTCGCGACTCCGACCGGCTCGCGCTCGTGTCGGACTGCTTCTACACGCTTAACCCGCAGACCGGGATCAAAAGCGCTGCGCGGGTGGCCCACCCGGCGTTCAACATCGACACCGAGCTCGCGCGGGCCTCGATCCGCAAGCTCGCCGCGATGTCGCCGTCGGTGGCATGGGCAGGCCACACCGATCCGGTTCGCGGAGACGTCGTCGGGCAGCTCGAGCAGGCTGCGTCGGCTCCCGCCTAGTGCCCCAAGTCAGAAGTTCACGCGCATTCGAGGCGCCCCTGGCGGCGTCGGGCTTCGTCCTCGTCGCCTCGCGCAGCGCTGCTGCGCGTCGTCTCCTGCGTCCTCGCCCGCCATCCACCAGTGGCACCTCTCGGTGCCCGCGAACTGCTGACTCGGGACACTGATCCGTGGGACGTCGCAGCCGACAGCGCCAACGGCGCGCCGGACACGATGCGCCCGACGAGAAGTTGCTCGCGCCGACCTCGGAGTACCGCGACGGCGACGGCAACGTTCTGACGCTGCGGGGGTCGTTGACGGTCGCCGCGCGCCGCGAGTACGCCGGCGTGCTCGCGGGCGGCCACAACCGCGAGGACGCGTGGCAGCGCGCCACCGAGTTGCTGTTCGAACGGCTGGCGGTGTCGTGGACGATCGCGGGCCTCGAGATCGGCCGCCAGAAGGAGCTGCTGGCGCGCTACCGGGTGGCGACGCAGGACGAGCGCCTGTTCGTCCGCGACTCGCTGCGCGAGCACGTGACCGAGAACTTCCCCGACCTGGAGGCCCCGTGAGACCCGATCCCGACGCGTTCGCGAAGCTGATCTGCGACTGGTGCGTGGAGGCGCGCGAGGGCGACCATGTCGTCGTCGCCACGACGGTGCCGTCGCTGCCGCTCGCGCAGGCGCTCCACGGCGCGATCCTCGAACGCGGCGCGTGGCCGCTGATGCGCTTCGCGGCCGACGTGTTCGCCGAGAGCTTCTACGCCAACGCGGGCGACGAGCAGCTCGACGGGTTCGCGCCGCTCGAGCTCTCCGAGACCCAGGGCGCCGACGCGTTCATCGGGATCAGCGCTCCCACCAACACCCGAGCGCTGGCTGCTGTCGACCCGGCGCGGATCACGCGGATGGCGCGGGCGCGCGCTCCACTCCAGGAGGCGCGCCTGGAGTCGCGCTGGTGCGGGACGCTGTGGCCGACGGCCGCGGCCGCGCAGGAGGCGGGCATGAGCGAAGCCAACTACGCCGAGTTCGTCACGGGCGCGCTGTTCCTCGACCGGCCTGATCCCGCGATCGCCTGGCGGGAGCTGAGCGAGAGCCAACAGCAGCTCGTCGATCGGCTCGTGCCGGCGCGCGAAATCCGGATCGAGGCGGCCGACACCGATCTGCGTCTGCGCGTCGATGGGCGCACCTGGGTCAATTCCGACGGCAAGCACAACATGCCCAGCGGCGAGGTCTTCACCGGGCCGCTCGAGGACTCCGCCAACGGCACGATCCGCTTCACGGTCCCGTCCAACACGCGCGGCGGTGGGAAGGTCGCCGACGTGCAGCTGACATTCGAGCAGGGACGGGTCGTGCAGGCCCGCGCCCAGCAGGGTGACGACCACCTCCAGGCCGCGCTCGAGACCGATCGCGGCGCGCGCTTCCTCGGCGAGCTCGGGATCGGGACCAACGTCGGGATCGACCGCGCGACCGGATCGACGCTGCTCGACGAGAAGATGGCGGGGACCGTGCACCTCGCTCTCGGGCGGTCCTATCCGCAGACTGGCGGCACCAACGCCTCGGCGTTGCACTGGGACCTGATCTGCGACCTGCGCGATGGCGGCACGCTGTCGGTCGACGGCGAGACGCTGTCGCTCACGGGTCGCTAACGAGGAGCTGACGCCGGTCCAGTAGCTTCCAGGACGATGCGCCGCACAAAGATCGTCGCCACCATCGGACCGGCGTCGCGCGACCCCGAGACGCTCAAGCGCATGGTCGACGCCGGGCTCGACGTCGCGCGTCTGAACTTCTCGCACGGGAGCCGCGAGATCCATGCCGAGAACGCCGACCGTGTGCGCGCGGCCGCCAAGGCCGCCGGGCGCCAGGTCGCGATCCTCCAGGATCTGCCCGGACCGAAGCTGCGGATCGGCGCGCTCGAGGACGGAATCGCCGAACTCAAGCCGGGCGAGAAGCTGATGCTCAAGTGCGGCTCCGACGAGATCGGCAACGGTCGCTCGATGTCGGTCACCTGGGCCGGCTTGGCTGGCGCGGTCGACCCCGACGACGTCGTCTATCTCGCCGACGGCGCGATCCGCCTGCGCGTGACCGAGGTCAGCCAGGGCAACGGCGAGATCCTGACCGCGGTCGAGGTCGGCGGCTCGGTCGCGTCCCGGCAGGGCCTCAACATTCCGGGCTCGACGCGGGGCCTGCCAGCGGTGCCCGAGGAGGACCTCGAGATGCTGCGCTTCGGCGAATCGATCAACGTCGACCTCGTCGCCCTGTCGTTCGTGCGGACCGCCGAGGACGTCACGAGCGTGCGCAAACACACGCGGCTGCCACTGATCGCCAAGATCGAGAAGCCCCAGGCGGTCGACGCGGCGGAGGAGATCATCCGCGCCGCGGACTGTGTGATGGTCGCGCGCGGCGACCTCGGGATCGAGCTGCCGATCGAGGACGTGCCGATCGTGCAAAAGCAGCTGCTGCGGGTCGCGGGCCGGCTCGCGCGACCGTCGATCACCGCGACGCAGATGCTCGACTCGATGGTCAACTCCTCGCGCCCGACCCGCGCCGAGGTGGCCGACGTGGCCAACGCGATCCTCGACGGGACCGACGCGGTGATGCTCTCCCAGGAGACTGCGGTCGGCAATTACCCCTGCGAGGCGGTCGAGATGATGGCCTCGATCGCCGAGCGCACGGAGCACTCGCTGCCGTACCGGATGTGGAACGAGGAGCGAGTTAGGCGCGACGCCCGCGACCCCGCGTACACGGTCGCCTACAGCGCCTGCGCGGCCGCTCGCGACCTGCATCTGGCAGCACTCGTCGTGCCGACGCTGTCGGGCCGCTCGGCGCGCCTGCTCTCAGCGCACCGACCGCAGGTTCCGATCTACGCGCTGTCGCCAGGCAAGGAGACGGTCCGCCGTTGCAGCCTGATGTGGGGCGTGCAGGCGGCGTCGATTCGCCGCCACGAGATCACCGAGGCGCTGATCGCAGACGCTGCCCGCCGCGTCGTCGAGCTCGGCTGGGTCAAGTCCGGTGCGCGCGTCGGGATCACAGCTGGGCTGCCGAGTGGATCGCCGGGCACCACCAGCCTGGTGCAGATCCAGCGGGTGTGAACAGAGTCTGAAATGCATTGCACCTGACCGGGGTGCCATGTAAAGTGAACGTTGCTGCTTCCCGGGACCTGGGGTTGTGGTGATCAGTCCGCAGGGGGCGCGACCGTCTCGAGGCATGGCGTTTTGCCATGCCCGGGATGTGGCTGAGTCCGTCGCTTAGTGCGGCGGTCAGGCCGCCGCGCGGCTGTAGAACGCCGCCTCTTGGCGCCCCAGTTCCGTTGCGGGTTCGTCGTCGTAGAACCACTCGCGCGCGATCCGGTTGAAGTTCCCGCGCGCGTGCAGCTGCGAGAGGACGGCGAGCGTCAGCACCTCCATCCGGCGACCAAAGATGTGGTCGGGCGGGGCCGACTCGTGTCGCAGCTGACCGAAGTACTCCGAGCGCGGGTCGCTCATGTCGATCAGCACCTGAGTGGCGTACTCGGGGGACAGCTCGGTGACCTCGTCGACCGTGTACCACGACGTCGCGGCGCGGAAGTGCTCGAGGACGCGGTCGGAATTGAACTTCTCGGGCTCGGGGAAGAAGCCGACCTCGGTGCCCAGGCGCATGATCGTGTCCTTGTCGCCCTCGATGATCGCGCGCGCCACCGCGATCTCGAGCTCGACCGCGCCCGGGGGCATCCGCTTGAACAGGCCGAAGTCGAAGAACGCCATTCGACCGTCGGCCATCAGCCGCGAGTTGCCCGGGTGCGGATCGCCGGAGAACTGGTGGTGGCGGTAGAGGCAGCCGAAGTAGAAGCGGAACAGGATCTCGCCGATCCGGTCGCGGTCCTCCTGGGAGTAGGTCTTCAGCTCCTCGAACCCCGTCCCCTCGACGTAGTCGGAGACGAGCACCCGCTCACGCGACAGCGACGTGACGACGGCGGGAACGACGATGAACGGGTGGCCGCGGAAGATCCGCGCGAGCGAGCGCTGGTTCTGGGCCTCGAGTTCGTAGTCGAGCTCCTCGTGGATCCGCTCTGAAATCTCGCGCCCGATCGCCTGCGGATCCATACCGGGGGCGATCCGCTTGGCAAGCCGCAGGATCAGCCCGAGGTTCTGCATGTCGGCGCGCACGGCGGCCGCGACCCCCGGGTACTGGACCTTCACCGCGACTTCGCGGCCATCCGGCAGGCGCGCGCGATAGACCTGGCCGATCGAGGCCGCCGCAATCGGCTCCTCGTCAAAGCTCTCGAACACCTCGTCGAGCGGATCGTCGAGTTCGGCCTCGATCACGGTCCGCATCTCCTTGAACGTGACCGTCGGTGCGGCGTCGCGTAGCGCCGCGAGCTTTCGCTGGAACTCTTCGCGGTACTCCTCGGGCACGAGGCCGACATCGAGGAACGACATCACTTGCCCGACCTTCATCGCGGCGCCCTTCATCGTCCCCAGCGCGGCGACGATCTGCTCGGCCGCCTCGATTTGTCGGCGTTCGAGCGCGGCGTCGCGCTTTTCCTTGCCGCGGGTCACGTTTGCTGCGCGGGTACCCGCCTGACGGATCGCCTGGCCTGCTGCAAGCCCCCCGATTTTGGCGGTGCGCCCCACGCGTGAGGTGGGGATCTTTTGTCTCGCCACTGCTAGGTGGACATGCTAGATGGTGTGCACGCGCGAGACGCCGCGCCTACGGCTGCTTGACCTGAGAGCCCGGGACGATGTCGTCGGAGCCATCCTCCCAGCGGACCCAGGCCTTGTGGCCGCCGTCGTAGTCGTCGCCCAGCAGGATCAGCGTCGCCGGCTCGCCCATCGCCGTGCATTGCTCGCTGCCCTCGTCGTCGACGCCGCGCCAGATCCGCACGAACCGGTTGCGCTCGAGCTCGTCGGCGACCGTCGTCGGATCCGTGTGTCCGGGGTGGATGCGCGTCGTCGGAGGCAGCTTTAGGAGCTTGTCCATGATCGAGCTGCGCAGGTCGCCGTAGGTCGTGTGGCCGGGCCCGCGGACTCCGCCGACCGAGCCCTTGAACAGGGTGTCGCCTGTGAACACGTCGGTCTCGTTGATCAGCAGCGACAGCATCCCAGCAGTGTGGCCGGGGGTGTGGATCGGCTCGATCTCGAGCGCGCCGCTTGTGATCTTGGCGCCGGGCTCCATCGTGCCGGTCGCGCCCGGGACCTTGTCGCGCTCGATCTCGTGGATCAGCACGGGTGTGCCCGGATGGGCAGCCAGTACCTGGTCGAGCTGCGAGACGTGGTCGTAATGGTGGTGCGTGAGCAGGATGTGGGTGAGCTCGAACTGCCCGCGCGTGAGGAACTCGAGCAGCGGCGCCACCGGGCCGCCGGCGTCGATCATCACCGCGTGACCGCCCGGCTCGTCGGCGACAACGTACGTGTTAGACACGTAGTCATCGTTCATCGAGCGTTCGATGATCACGACGTGCGCTCGATGATCTCGATCCGGTAACCGTCGGGGTCGCGCACGAAGCACAGGCGGTTGCCGCCGTCGCGAATCGAGTACGGGGGCTTCTCGGGCTCGATCCCCTGCTGCTTGAGGTTGTCGAGCGTGCCGTCGAGGTCGTCGGCCGTGATTGCGATGTGGCCGTAGCCGGTGCCGATGTCGTACGGGTCGGTCTGGCCGTGGTTGAACGTCAGCTCGAGCCGCGGGCTGTCGCCGTCGCCGGCCTGGTTCATGAACACGTTGGTGGCCTCGTCGCGAATCGGGATCCGGCCGATCTCCTCGAACCCGAGCGCGTTGTAGAACGCCACCGAACGGTCGATATCGGTGATGCGGTAACAGGTGTGGATGAGTGCCATGCCGCCAGTCTAGGTGTTGTCGCCCGGTGCAATTGGGCTGATACGTCAGCGCGCAGGCGGGTACGCTCCAGGTTGAATGGCGCAGCAGAGCAAGATCGGCTACCTGCTGGAGCGCCTGGCCCAAGGCGTTTCCGCGCACGACCGCGAGAACCCCGGGCATCACACCTGGGGGATCGGGATGGCCTACTTCGACATCGAGCGACTCGGACTCGAGGAGGGCGAGGAGATCCTGCCGGGGATCGTCCTGCAGGCCGACGGCGGCATGACCGCGCAGTTTCGGATCCTCTGCGACGGCGATCACGGTGAGGGCGTAGCCGAGGAAGAGGCAGAGATCGTCGAGGCGATCGCCTCGGAGGAGATCGCTGAGCCGGCACACGCGCCGGGCCCCGGACCCGCGCCGATCAAGCCGCCGTTCTGAGCGTCCAGTTCGCTAGAAGGCCGGCGCCGGGACGCCGGCGCGCGCTGCGATTTCCGCGCTGAGTCGCTCGATCGTCGGACACGCGATCCCGTAACGCCGGCCCGCGCGCAACACCGAGCCGGCGATCGCGTCGAGCTCGGGTTCGCGCCCGGCGGCGATGTCGCGGCGCATCGACGAACCGAGCTCCGGGTGTGCCGCCTCGAGCTCGCCGAGCGGGCCGGCGGGGTCGAGCTGCGCGCCGTCGGCGTTGGCGACCGCCGCCGCCTCGGACACGCAGGCCTCGAGCGAGCTGCGCCAGTGCGGATCGGTGCGGATGAAGCCGATCGGCCGGTCGCTGGCACTGGTCGTACATGCGAGCGCCGTCAGCCGGACGAGCTTTGACCAGAGGATCTGAGCCTCGCGCTCCTCTCGCCGCGCCGGGATCCCGGCCGCCGCGAATCTGGCCGCAAGCCGGTCGAGCGCCGGCCGCTGGCCGGGCCGGTCGCTGGCGAGCTCGATCCGCACGGTTGGGCTGGTCTGGACGATCACACCGGGCTCGGGCCGGTCGGCCTCGATCCGGATCGTCCCCGCCGCGACCGAACCATCGCCGAAGCGCTCGCGCAGGCGTTGCATGTGATCGAGGCCGTTGAGCATCGGGACCACGAGCTCGGGCTGGGTCTCGATCCGCTCAAGTGCGGCGTCGAGCCCGTTTGCCTTGGTGGCGACGACAAGCACGCCGGCCGGCGAGCTGAGGATCGCGCTGGCATCGGGGTGCGCGGTGAATTCGCCGAGCAGCACGCTGGTCAGCCGGATCCCGCCGGCGCGGATCCGCTCGGCGGTCGACTCGCGCGCGACGACCTCGACCTGCTCGCCCGCATGGGCGAGTGCGGCGGCTAGAAAGCCACCGACTCCTCCGGGCCCGAGGACGGCGATGCGGTCCATGTTGGCTTCATACTGAATCGCATGACGTACTCGATCGTCGCGCGCGACCCCGCCACCGGCGAACTCGGCGTCGCCGTGCAGTCGCACTGGTTCGCGGTCGGCCCGATCGTGCCGTGGGCGGAGTCCGGCGTCGGCGCGGTCGCGACGCAGGCCAATGTCGAGCCCTCCTACGGACCTCGTGCGCTCGAGCTGATCCGGGCGGGCGCCACCGCGACAGACGCACTCGAGCGGCTTGTCGCCGAGGACTCCGGCTCGCCCGGACGCCAGGTCGCGGTGATCGACGCCGCCGGACGCGTCGCCGCGCACACCGGGTCCAGCTGCATGGCTTACGCCGGCCACGTGACCGGCGACGGGGTCTCCTGCCAGGCGAACATCATGGCCGACGCGCGCGTCTGGCCGGAGATGCTGCGCACGTTCGAGGCGACCGAAGGCTCGCTGAGCGACCGGCTGCTGGCGGCGCTCGATGCGGCCGAGCGCCAGGGCGGCGACATCCGCGGCCGCCAATCGGCGGCGATCCTGGTCGTGCCGGCGGACGCGCAACGCTGGGAGAGCGTCGTCTCCCTGCGCGTCGAGGATCACCCGGATCCGCTGGTAGAGCTGCGCCGGCTCGTCGTCCTGGACCGCGCATACAAGCTCGCCGGCGCGGCCGACGAATGCGTCAACGACGGACGCCACGACGAGGCCGCGCGCCTGTTCGGGCAGGCCCACGCGCTCGCCCCCGACAATCACGAGCTTCGCTTCTGGGCGGGAATGGGGGCAGTTCACGCCGGCGACGTCGACCGGGGCGTGGCCGATGTCCGCGCTGCGATCGAGATCCAGCCGGGCTGGCGGACGCTGCTCGAGCGTCTGACGCCCGACGTGGCGCCAGCCGCGCAGACGGTGCTCGAGCGTCTGCGCGCAGTAGGCGACTAGAGCCTCAGCCTGAGCACTTCCTCGCCGTCCTCGACCTCGCCCGTCGGCTCGAACCCGAGCCCACGGTAGAAGCTGAGCGGTCCCTCGGGACCCGGCACGCAGCTGGTCGCCAGCTCGGTGGCACCCGGCTGCACCCGGACGTGTTCGACGAGCAATGCCATCGCGTCGCGCCCGAAGCCAGCGCCCTGGTGTTGAGCGGCGATCATCAACCGCGCCAGCCAGTACTCGGGAGCGTCGGTGTCGACGACAAGGCCGAGCACGCCGACCGGCTCCTCGTCGGCGTAGATCGCCCGCAGCCAGCCGCCGGGCTCATACGCACCCTCGGCGATCGTGAACGCGCTCGGCGCGACGTAGCGCTCCTGGCCGGGAGCGACCCGCAGCTCACAGATCGTGCGCACGTTGTCCTGGTCGATCTCGCGCAGCGAGACGCGGGGGCGAGCGACGGCGTGCGCCTCGCCTCGGGTCGCGACCGCGATCAAGCGCCGGCTCTCGGGCACGAACGCGCTCCCGCCGTCGCCGAGCAGCAGAACCTGCGTGAAGCCTGCTCGGCGCAAGCGTTTGCCGAGCTCCGGGCCCGGCACCTGCTCGAGCGTGAACTCGAGCTCTCGTAGCCGGCCGTCGCGAACGATGAAGCGGTCGGTCTTCGAGCGGCGGGTTTCGGCGTCGTAGGTGATCCGGTCGGCCATCAGCTCGCCGTCGCCCGCGACGACGAACGCCGAGCTACCGCCGGCTTGCTCGAGCAGCCGCTGCAGGCGCCACGGGTTGTGCAGCTCGATCAGCAGCCGCCCGCCGGGTCGCAGCGCACGCGCGAACCGGCCCAGCACGTCGTCGTTGGTGTCCGGGTCGAAATAGCCAAACGACGTGAACCAATTCACCACCGCGTCGAACTCCGCCTCGTAGGCGAGCTCGCGCATGTCCCCGAGCTCGAACGTCGCCTCGGGGTACTGCTCGCGAGCGAGCGCCACCCAGGCCGCGGTGTAGTCGACGCCGACGACCTCGCAGCCCGCGCGGGCCAGCCGGCCGGCGATCCGCCCCTCGCCGCACGGCACGTCCAGCACCCGCATCCCGGACTCGAGCTCCAGCAGTCGCGCGATCAGCTCCGCGTCAGTGTCGCTGCGCTCGGAAATCATGCCGGCATAGAAGTGCAGGTAGTCGTCGTCGAACAGCTCGGGTGGGACGCCCATCGAGCATGTTGTAGCGCTTGCACTTGCGCTGCGACAGGGGCTGTTCGATACTTGTCAGGTGGCGAGAAGGGTGTTGGTGGTCGCAGCGCTCGCGGCGTCGACCGCGGTGGTCGCGGTGGGGGTCGTTGTGCTCACGAGCGGCAGTCAGTCGAGCCGTCCCGCGACGCGTCCGGTCGACGTCTACGCGCAGCTCGCCCAGCAGCTCAAGGGCCACTTGCAACCGCTCGTTCCAGGGGTCCTGGCGACGAATATTGGGCGGCCGCTGAAGGCGGTCCCGCGCGATCTCCAGGTCCCGCTCAACGGCTACAGCTGCGCGGTCGCGACCACGAACGGCTGCTCGCTGCATCCGTGCACCAAGTTCGTCCAGTCCACCGGGGTGGCGGTCAGCGCCTCCGCCGCGATCGCGCAGGCGGCTTCGACTGGGTGCCGCAATACCGCCAACGCGCTCCCGCACGCGATCCCGATAAACGCGCCCTAACCCCCGGCCGCTACGGTACCCCGCCTGTGGCGCTTGAGATCTCTCAGGTCAGAGGCTTTCGGGATCTACGCGAGTTCGTCGCGCTCCCGTACCGGCTGCACGCGGGGACGCCGTGGATCCCGCCACTGCGGCTCGAGCGCTACCTGTTCCTGATCCAGCCGTTCAACGCGTACTTCAAGCACGCTGACGCGGCCTACTTCCTCGCGCGTCGCGACGGGCGCGTCGTCGGACGGATCAGTGCCCAGGTCGACTACGCCTACAACGAGTTTCACTCCAACCGTTGGGGGATGTTCGGGTTCCTGGACTTCGAGGAGGACCAGGAGACGCTCGACGGGCTATTGGCCGCGGCGGACGCCTGGCTACGCAAGCACGGCTGCGACCGGATGGTCGGTCCGATGGACTTCGTGCTCAACGACGAGTCCGGGGTGCTGATCGAGGGCTTCGCGCTCGAGCCGCTGATCCGCCAGCCCTGGCATCCGCCCTACTACCAGCAGAAGTGCGAGCAGGCCGGCCTGACCAAGGCGATGGACCTGTTCAGCTGGGGGCTCGACGTCGGCAACCGGGACACGATGCTGCCGATCCTCCCCGAGATCGCCGAGCAGGCGGCCACCAAGCACGGGATCCGGATCCGCAAGATGACGCGCCGGTCCCTGCGCCGCGACCTCGACGAGTTCGCCAAGGTTTACAACGCGGCGTGGTCGCGCAACTGGGGGTTCGTCCCGCTCGACGAGGGCGACCTCGACGAGATCCACATCAACTACCAGCTGATCTTCGACGGCGACTGGTTCATGATCGCCGAGAACGACACCGAGACCGTGGCCGCGGCGATCACGATCCCCGACATCAACCAGGTGCTCAAGAAGATGCGCGGGCGCGTGCTGCCGTTCGGCTGGTGGCACTACCTAAACCGCCGCCGGATCATCGACCGGCTGCGGGTCGGCTTCCTCGGCGTGCTGCCCGAGTACCAGCACACGGGCGTCGCAGCGCAGCTCTATATGGAGCACTTTGAGGTCGCCGGCCGCACGACCCGCAAGTACGGCGAGGCCGGCTGGATCCTCGAGTCAAACAGGGCGATGAACCGCGGCCTCGAGGCGATGGGCGGCAAGATCGTCAAGCGCTACCGCGTGTATGAGCGGGTGCTCAATGGCGCCGGCGGTTGAGCTCGTCGCGCGCGTCGTCGAACAGGTCGGCGAGCTGCTCTGAGAGCCCAGCCGCCGCGTCGGAGAAGATCTTTCCGAGGCTGTCGTCGGTCTTGATGTACCCGAGTTCCTCGTCGCTGGGCCGCTCGCGCTGCGACGCCGACGCCGCGGCCTCGGCGGCTGCCCTGCGTGCGCGCTCGCGCGCTAGATGCGCCTCGCGCAGGTCGCGCTCCATATCGGCCAGGCGCGCGTCGAGGCCGGGGTCGGCGCTGGGCGGCGGACCGGAAGCGGTGGGCGGCGGACCGGAAGCGGGCGGCGGCTGCGTCCCGTGCGCGCGCAGCTCGCGGACCTTGGCGTACGCCTCTTGGACGTCCTCGAAGCGCCGGGCCGATTCCGCCGAGCCGCCGTTGTGGTCGGGGTGGTGCAGCTGCACGAGCCGCCGGTAGGCGCTACGGACCTCCTGGTCGCTGGCATCGCGTCTGACGCCGAGCACGAGATAGGGATCGCCGCCGCGCTGTGCCATCGCTCGAGAGATTAGTTCTCGGACTCGGCGACGACCACGTAATAGCCGAGCGGCAGCGCTTCGAGGGCCAGTAGCTCGCGGTGGCGCCGGTCCCATTCGCCCGATCGCAGGTCAGCCTCGAGCGCGGCCATCCCGCGGCCGACGTGGCCCGGATCCAGTTGCGCGAACACTGAGATGCCGGCCCGTACGCGCGGGTCGAGGTACGCGCGCGGCCGGCGCCAGAACGCGCCGTAGAAGCCGTCGGCACAGTCGTGCGGGATCGGCACCTCCTCGATCCGCACGCCGCCGAGGATCGACCCAAGCTCGTGCTCCCAGTAGCCCGGCTGGCGATAGGCGGGCTTGATCACCTCGAGGAACTCAGGCAGGTACTCGGTCGTCAGCCACAGCCGGTTGGCCTCTGCCGGATCGGCGTTGAACAGCACGACGCGGCGGCGCGCCACCCGCCGCAGCTCAGACAGGCCCTGGCGCCGGTCCTGCCAATGGTGATCGGACAGGACGGCCATCACCGCGTCGAATGAGCCGTCGGCGAACGGGAGCCGCTCGGCCTGCGCCTCCACCACTCGGGCGGCACCCTCCGGCCGCTGGGCGATCATCACCGCCGACGGCTCGACCGCCACGACCTCGCGATCGGTGGGCTCGTAGTGCCCGGGGCCGGCGCCGACGTTGAGCACGGTCGCCGCGTCTCCGAGCGCGTCCCAGATCGAGCGCTCGATTCTCGGATCGGGCCGGCGCGTGACCGTGTAGGTCGTCCCGATCCGGTCATACAACGGCTTCGCCATCGGCGCTATGGATCGATCAGCACGCCCGGGTTCAGCGCGCCGCTCGGATCCACCGCGCGCTTGGCCGCCCGCAGCGCCTGCGCGAACACGTCCGGTCGCTGGCGGTCATACCAGGGCCGGTGGTCTCGGCCGACCGCGTGGTGGTGGGTGATCGTGCCGCCGCACTCGATCACCGCGTCCGACGCGGCTCGCTTGATCCGTGCCCACTGCTCGAGCTCGGCGCCGCGGCGCGCGGGCGCGAGGATCGTGTAGTACGTCGCTGGCCCGTCGGGATAGACGTGCGTGAACCGGCACGTGACCGACCCCTGCCCGCACACTTCGTGCACCGCTGCGGTCGCGCGTTGCAGCACCTCGGCGTGGAACGACTCGAACCGGTCCCAGGTGATTGCTGTTTCGAACGTCTCCGACAGCACTCCGATCGCGATCAGTGTGTCGCGCAGGTACGGCGCCCGCAGGAAGGCCTCGCGCCAGCCGCCGACGGCGTCGCGGTCGCTGCCCTCGCCCGAGCCGCGGCGTTCCCAGCTGCCGCCGTGATCCGAGCAGCACTCCAGCGCAAGCGTCATCGCCGGCTCAACGTCGTGATCCGCGGACTCGAACCCGAGCACGAGCAGCGCGTGCGAGCCGTCGCCGGCTCCAGTCATCTGCGCCTCGGCGGAATCGATCAGGCGACAGTTGGTCGGATACAGGCCCGACTGCGACAGCGCCCGTACGGCGTTGGCTCCGGCCAGGAACTCGTCGAACCTCACGGCCGCCGAGGCGCGCTGTGTCGGCCGCGGGCGCACCC
Organism: Solirubrobacteraceae bacterium; assembly: GCA_036490775.1. Lineage (GTDB taxonomy): Bacteria > Actinomycetota > Thermoleophilia > Solirubrobacterales > Solirubrobacteraceae > Palsa-465. The sequence goes on from DASXDD010000093.1 coordinate 27,243, forward strand.
GCACCCACGCCTCGGTGATCACGCCGAGCGTGCCCTCTGAACCAATCAGCATCCGGTCGGGCGACACGCCCGCGCCCGAGCCCGGCAGCCGCCGCGACTCCCAAGTGCCGGCGGGAGTCAGCGCCCGGACCGACTCGACCAGGTCGTCGATGTGGGTGTAGAGGGTCGCGAAGTGGCCGCCGGCACGAGTCGCGATCCAGCCACCCAGCGTCGAGAACTGAAACGACTGCGGGAAGTGGCGCAGCGTGAGGCCGTGCTCGGCGAGCTGCTGCTCGAGCCCTGGCCCGGTTGCGCCGCCCTGGATCCGCGCCGATAGCGACACTGGGTCGACCTCGAGCACGCGGTCCAGAGCCTTCAGGTCGATCGTCACCACGCCGGCGTGGTCCTCGCCTACCGCGGTCACGCCGCCCACGACGCTGGTGCCGCCGCCGAATGGGACGACCGCCGCGCCCGCCGACACCGCCCAGTCGAGCACCGCCTGCACCTCGCCCTCGTCGCGTGGATGCGCGACGACGTCGGGCGGGTGCTCGAAGCGGCCGCGGAAGGCGCGCACGATGTCTCGGTAGGAGCGGCCGTAGCTGTGGAGCGCGCGGTCGTAGTCGTCGGTCGCGCAGATCGCCTGCAGCGCGGAAGGCGGATCGATCCGGGGCGCGCGCAGCGAGATCTCCGAAAGCGGCACGGGCTGTTCGGGCTCGGGCGATCCGAACCCGAGCCGGCCCGTGATGAATGCCGCCGCCGCGATCAGCTCGTCGTGCGAAGGCTGCTCGTCCTCATAGCCCCAACCCCAGTGTTTGAGCCGTCGCTGTGCCACTCGCCGGACCGTAGCGAGCTACGGTGTACTCGTGTCGACGCCGGCAGGCATTCTCGCCCGTGGTCCCTGGGAACCGGCCCAGGTCGGCGTCCGCTGGCGCTCGGAGGCATTCGAACCCGCGGAGGCCGCCAGCGAGGCCGCCGACGTGGCCCTCCAGGCGCTGCGCGACCGAGGCTCGCCGAGCCACGACGGCCTGGCCGCGCGGCTCGTCGACTACGAATCCGACGCCGCCGGGCTGTCGCTCGAGCTGCAGCCGGCACGCTGGGCGCTGCGGCTGCTGCCGGACTACGCCGCACGGAGCATGTCGGTGCTGTGCGTCGTGCGCGGCGCCGACGGGGTCTGGCTCGCCGGGCGACGCGCGGGCTGGCTCGCCTCATGGCCGGGGCGCTGGGCGCTTGGCGCGGCCGGCTCCGTCGAAGTCGATGAGAACCCCGTCGATACGCTCGCTCGCGAGCTGCGCGAAGAATGGTCGGTTCAGGCCGAGCGGATGCGGATCGAAGCGCTCGTGCTGCTTCCGACCCAGGTCGCGATGCTGATCGCCCAGGCGTGGCTGCCCGCCGACGCGACCGTGACCCCCGACGCCGAGCACGACGAGTTCGCCTGGTGGCCGGCCGACGTCGAGCAATGGCCGGCCGAGGCCGACGAGCCGCTGCGGCGCGTAGCGGCGATGCTCGACCAGCGATGAGAATCGTCACGTTCCGCCGGCTCGAGGCGGCGTCGTTCACGCATTCGGCCGTCTACCTGGCGCTGCTCCTGTGCGCATTCGTGCTCGGATCGCCGCAGCCCGAGACGTTCATCCTCGGTCTCACGCACGGGCTGATGTGGATCGGGATGTCGCTGGTCTGCCTGGCGGCTGCGCGGGCAAGGATCATCCCGTACTGGCTGGCCGTAAACGTCGTCGTTCTGGGCGGTCTCGGGCCGTTCTGCGGCTCGCTCGGGTTCGTCGTGCAACAGCGCCGTCAAGGACATGCCCCAGACGCATCCAGACCCGTGATCAGTCGTTACAGTTGAAGTTAAATGACTGGCGTTACCAGCACCGTTGAGGTCGTAATGCCCGCTATGGGCGATTCAGTGGCCGAGGGAACGGTGCTCGAATGGCACAAGCACGAGGGCGACACTGTCGACACCGACGAGACGCTCGTCGAGATCTCGACCGACAAGGTCGACGCCGAGGTTCCCTCGCCGGTCACCGGGACGATCGTCAAGATCCACGCGGCCGAGGGCGACACGATCGCCGTTGGCGCGGTGCTCGCCGAGATCTCGACTAACGGTGGCTCTGCGAGCGACGCGATGCCCGTCTCGGGCGAGTCGCCGCCGACGACGCCGGAAGAAGAGGTAGCCGGCGCCGTGACTGAGGCCGAGGGGGTCGCCGCAGCGGAGGCATCGACCGGCGAGACCGTCGACATCGTCACGCCGACGGGCGGTGAATCGGTCACCGAGGGCACGATCCTCGAGTGGGCCGTGAAGGTCGGCGACGCCGTCAAGCAGGGCGACACCGTCGTCGAGATCTCGACCGACAAGGTCGACATGGAGCTTCCCGCGCCCGTCTCGGGCGAAATCGTCGAGATCCTCGCGCAGGACGGCGAGACCGTCACGGTCGGCCAGGTGATCGCGCGGATGAGCGCGAGCTCCGGCGCCGCCAGCGCCGCTCCGGCCGCGCCCCCGGTCAGTGACGGGGCGGCCGCGCCCGCGAGCGCGACCCCGGCATTCGATGGCGGCAACGTCTCGCCGGTGGCTCGGCGGGTCGCTGCCGAGCGTGGAATCGACCTCTCAAACGTGCACGGCAGCGCCCGCGGCGGCCGAATCACTAAGGCCGACGTGCTGGCGGCGGCTTCTGGCAACGGCTCGCCGCCAACGGCGCCGGCGCTGACCGGCGCGACCCAGACGTTGATCAAGGGCGCGCCCGCGGTACTCGCGCGCTACATGGACGAGAGCCGTTCGATTCCGACCGCGACCTCGTTCAGGACGCTGACCGTGACCGAGCTCGAGCAGCGGCGCCTTGCGCTGAAGGAAGCGGGCCGCCGCGTGTCGTTCACGCATCTGATCGCGTATGCGATCGCGCTCGTTGTCGCCGACGAGCTGCCCGGGATGGCGCATCACTTCACTGAGGTCGACGGCAAGCCGCACAGGATCGACGACGACGCCTGCAACCTCGGGCTCGCGGTCGACGTCGAGCGCAAGGACGGCACCCGGACCTTGATGGTGCCCGTGATCCGCGACGCCGGCCGCTTGAGCTTCAGCGAGTTTCTCGACGCCTACAACGCACTCGTCGAGAAGGCCAGGACCAACACGCTGACGGCCGACGATCTCGTCGGCGGGAACATCTCGCTCACCAACCCGGGCGGGATCGGCACGATCGCGTCGGTACCGCGGCTGATGGTCGGCCAGGGCACGATCGTGGCGACTGGTTCGATCGCTTACCCGCCTGGGCTCGGCCGGATCGGCCAGGCGATCGGCGCCGAGAAGGTCATGACGATGACTTCGACCTACGACCATCGGATCATCCAGGGCGCCGAGTCGGGCCGCTTCCTGCAGCGGATCGAGGCCTACCTGCACGGCGAGGACGGCTTCTACGAGCGCGTGTTCGCCGATCTGGGCGTCGAGCTTCCGGCGCTCGCGGCGCTGACCGCACCAGCGGCACCCGCAGCCGCGCCGACGCCCTCGGCTGCCGTCGCGGCTCCCGCTCCGAGCGCCGCTCCCGACGAGGACCTGCTCCAGGCGGTGCAGGCCGCAACCTCGTTGCTCAAGGCCCACCGGACCCACGGTCACCTTGCGGCGAAGCTCGACCCGCTTGGCCGCGAGCCCGAGGGCGACCCAGCGCTCGACCCCGAGCCACTCGGCCTGACGCCCGAACTGATGGCGAAGATCCCGTCGCACATCCTGCGGATGTACGTGCCGGGCGACACATTGCTCGATGCGCTCCCGTACCTGCGCGAGACCTATTGCGGCCCGATCGCCTACGAGATCGAGCACATCTCCTCACACCGCCAGCGGCTGTGGCTGCGCGAGGCGATTGAGTCCGGCCGCTTCCGCAAGCCGCTGGCGATCGACGAGCAGAAGGCGCTGTTGCGGCGGCTGACCGAGGTCGATGCACTCGAGCGCTTCATGCACAAGGCCTATCTCGGCCAGAAGCAGTTCTCGGTGGAGGGGCTCGACATGACCGTGCCGATGCTCGACGAGCTGATCGAGTTGTCCGCCGGCAAAGGCGCGCGCGAGGTCGTGATCGGGACCGCCCACCGCGGGCGCCTGAACATCCTCGCCCACAACCTCGGCCGCCCCTACGAGTCGATCTTCGCCGAGTTCGAGGGGACATCGACGCTCGAACCGATCACGACGATCCCGCAGGGCGGGACCGGCGACGTCAAGTACCACCACGGCGCTCAGGGCTCCTACCAGCTGCCTGGTCGAGAGTCGATCATCGTGCGCCTGGAGTCCAACCCGAGCCACCTCGAGTTCGTCGCCCCGGTGGCGTCGGGCGCAACTCGCGCGGCGCAGACCACGCGCCAGGGCCCGCACGCCCACCGCGACACAAACGCCGCGATTCCGGTGATCCTGCATGGTGACGCGGCGTTCCCCGGGCAGGGCGTGGTCGCCGAGACGCTCAACCTGCAGGCGTTGGACGGCTACACCGTCGGCGGCACGATCCATCTCATCCAGAACAACCAGGTCGGGTTCACGACCGACCCCGACGACTCGCGCTCGACCACCTGGGCCTCGGATCTTGCCAAGGGCTACGACGTCCCGATCGTCCACGTCAACGCCGATGACGTCGCCGCCTGCGTTGCCGCCGTACGGCTCGCGTTCGCGTTCCGCCAGGAGTTCGGCCACGACGTGCTGATCGACATGATCGGCTACCGCCGCTTTGGTCACAACGAGGCCGATGAGCCGGCCTATACACAGCCCGAGATGTACCAGGTGATCAAAAAGCACCCGCCGGTGCGCGAACGGTTCGCTAAGGAGCTGATCACGGCGGGCGTCGTCACCGAGCGGGAGTCGACGGAGATGACCGACAGCGTCTGGGAGACGCTGACCGAGGACCACACCAGGCTCAAGGAGCGGATCGCGGCGGCCAAGGAGGTCAGGCACGCGACCGGCGAGTACCAGCTGGACCGCACGCCGTCGCCCGAGGTCAAGACGGCGGTCTCGCTCGACCGCCTCAGCGTCCTCAACGAGGAGCTGCTGGCGGTTCCCGACGGCTTCACCGTCCATCCCAAGCTCGCCAAGCAGTTCGAGCAGCGCCGCGAGGCGTTCGGCGAGTCCGGCGGGATCACCTGGGCGCACGGCGAGGCGCTCGCGTTCGCGTCGCTGCTGACCGAAGGGATCCCGATCCGGCTGACCGGTCAGGACACCGAGCGCGGCACGTTCAGTCAGCGCCACCTCGTCCTGCACGACCCGACGACGGGGCAGGAGCACTGCGCTATGCAGCACCTGCCGGGCGCGCTGGCGCCGATGGAGCTCCACAACTCGCCGCTGTCGGAGATGGCCTGCCTCGGCTTTGAGTACGGCTACTCGCAGGAGGGACCGGAGACGCTCGTGCTCTGGGAGGCCCAGTTCGGCGACTTTGTCAACGGCGCGCAGGTGATCATCGACCAGTTCATCACCTCGGGCCTGGCGAAGTGGGGGCAGACCTCGCGGCTGACGCTGCTGCTACCCCATGGCTACGAGGGCTCGGGCCCCGAGCACTCCTCGGCTCGGCTGGAGCGGTTCCTGCAGCTCGCCGCCGAGGGCAACATCCGCGTCGCCAACCCGACGACGCCCGCGCAGTACTTCCACCTGCTGCGCCGTCAGGCGCGGATCGCCAAGCAGCGGCCGCTCGTGATCATGACCCCCAAGAGCCTGCTGCGGCTGCCGCAGGCGGTCAGCCACATCGACGACCTCGTCGGCGGGCGCTTCCAGCCGGCGCTGTCAGAGCCCGGCGTCGATCCCGAGCAGATCACGAGGCTGATCCTCTGCTCGGGCAAGATCTACTACGACATCGTCGGGCACGCCGACCGCGCCGCTCAGCAGCAGGTCGCCGTCGGGCGCATCGAGCTGCTGTATCCGTTCCCGCAGAACGAGGTGATGGAGCTCGTCACCAGCTATCCCAACCTCTCAGAGGTCGTCTGGGTCCAGGAGGAGCCGCGCAACATGGGCGCCCGCGCCCACATGTCGCCGCGGCTGCTTCAGATCCTGCCCGAGCACCTGCACTTCGGTTACATCGGCCGCCCCGAGCGCGCCGCCGCGGGCGAGGGCTACCCGGTCGCTCACGCCAAGGAGCAGAACCGGATCGTTGCGACTGCGCTGGACCTGACCGAGCACGTCTCGCAATATCCGCGCAAGCAGCCTGGCGAGCGCTAGGACAGAGGACACACAATCCGCTTTCGAAGAGACGGTTCCCGTCGCGACAACGCCCGCCGCCACTTCGGGACGACGCTCGGCGTCCACGATATGGCGATCGACCTCGGCACGGCGAACACGCTCGTGTACGTGGGCGGCCGCGGAATCGTCGTCTCCGAGCCATCGGTGGTCGCCTCCGACGTCGACACCGGGCTCGTGCACGCCGTTGGGGCCGAAGCCGAGCGGATGATCGGCCGCACGCCGGCGTCGATCCACGCGACGCGCCCATTGCGCCACGGGGTGATCGCGGACTTTGAGGTGACCGAGGAGATGCTGCGCTATTTCATCCGCAAGGTGCTCGACCGGCGGATGGCGCACCCGCGCCTGATCGTTTGCGCGCCGTCAGGCGTCACCGAGGTCGAGAAGCGCGCCGTCGAGGAGGCGTCACTGGCGGCCGGCGCCCGCCGCGTGCACCTGATCGAGGAGCCGATCGCAGCCGCGATCGGCGCGGGCCTCGAGATCGACGAGCCGATCGGGCGGATGGTCGTCGACGTCGGCGGCGGTACCAGCGAGATGGCAGTGATCTCGCTCGGTGGGATCGTGATCTCGCGATCGGTGCGCGTCGGCGGCTACGAGATGGACGAGGCGATCGCCCACTACCTGCGCTCGGCTCATCAGCTTGCGATCGGCTCACGGACCGCCGAGACGATCAAGATCTCGGGCGGCTCGGTGATGCCGCTCGTGCCCGAGGAAACGGTCGAGGTACGCGGCCGCCACCTGATCACGGGACTTCCGACGGCGGTCGCCCTGCGCACCGAGGAGATCCGCGCCGCGATCTCGGTGCCGGTGCGCGAGATTATGCAGGCGATCCGCGACACGCTCGAGCAGACGCCGCCCGAGCTCGCGTCTGACATCGCCCGCGACGGCATCCTGCTGGCCGGCGGCGGCACGCTCGTCCGCGGCTTCCCCGAGCTGGTCGGGCGCGAGACCGGGATGCCGGTATTCCGCGCCGAGTCCCCCCTAACCTGTGTCGCGTTCGGGTCCGGGCAGGCGCTGGTTCACTTCGACGAGCTCAGCAGACAGACCCGCCGCACCACGCTCAGCGGGGACTGGCGGGCCGCGCAGGCCAGCCGCCACCGCTGATCAGGTGATGCCGACGATGCCGGCGCAGACCCAGTTGTGGGCGCCGGCGCCGCCGTTCCAGATTTTGCTCGCGACGGCGTCCTGCTCGGACTTCGACGCCAGGTAAGCCGCCGGCCCGGTGCCGCCGAACAGCTTCCAGGTGCTCGGGAGGATCTGGTAATAGCCCGACGCGCCGGCGCTGTTGGGGGACAGGTTCTGGCCGCCCGACTCGCACAGCACGATCGAGTACGGGATCGCCCAGCCGCCGCTGGGTCCGAACGTCGGTCCGCTGGGCGTCGGTCCGCTGGGCGCCGGGGAGGCCGCCGCAGCGGCGGCGCGCTGGGCGGCTGCCTGCTCGGCCTGGAGGTGGGCGATCGCGCCGCGCAGCCGGCTGCCGCGCGCGCGGCTGGCGTCGAGCGCGAGCTGCTGCGCATAGCGGGCATGCGCGAGCGCGTGCTGCTTGGACGCGAGCAGCGTGTTCATCCCGGCGAGCGCACGCGCCCGGGTAGCGGCCTGCTGCGTCGCCTGCAGATCGGTCGCCTCGAGCTTGGCCAGAGTCCGCTCGGCGTTGTCGGCGGCGGCCTTGTCGGCCTGTGTGACCTTGATCGTGTCCTGCTGCTGGCCTTCGGCGCGGCGCAGGAAGTCGATCCGCTCGAGCAGTTCGTTGAAGCCGCTGGCGTTGAGCACGACGCCGACGAGATCGGGGCGGTCGCCCTCGTAATTGCTGACGAGCTGACGCGCGAGGATCATCCGTGCTCGCGCCAGCCGGGTCCGCAGCACCGCGAGCAGTTTCTGCTCGCGCACGAGCAGTACCCGGATCCGCGCCAGCGCAGCGCGGTCGCGAACGAGGTCGGCACGCACGGCGGCTTCGCGCGAGCGCACGAGCGAGATCTGGCCGTCGAGCGACGCGATCGTCTGTGACAAGCCGCCGATGCTGCCGGTCAGCTGGTGCTGGCGCGACTGCTCGTGGCTCAGTTGGTTGGAGAGCGAGCCGACGCTCTGGTCGGCGCTCGAGGACATCGGCAGCAGCGTCGCTCCCGCGGTCGCCGCAAGCAGCGTCGCGAAGCCAAGCCGAAATCGGGCTGTCCGCCGGGGTGTGGAGGTCATTGTGTGCGCCTACGGGGTTAGCTGTCGGGCTCGCGCTGTACGCGCTACACGACCATCAGGTCGCGATTCGCCCCGAGAGACTGATGTTGGGTCCCCCGTTCCCACGCCGGCAAGCGTGGAATTCGGCGGGCGAGACGTTACCAGGGCTGGGTTTTCCGGGTGCCCGCCGGGGCCTGGGACCCTTATCCTCCGTGGGCGTGGCGATCGACCGCGAGCGAGCGATTCTCCGGGCCGTGAGCTCGACTCCGGTCGGCTTCGTCCGTACCTATGGCGATGTGTCGCCCGGGGCGCCGCGCGTCGCTGGAGCGGTGCTGTACGCGTGCGACGACCCCGACGTCCCATGGCACCGGATCGTCCGCGCCGACGGCTCGCTGGCCAAGGGCAAGCGCCAGCGCCGGCTGCTCGAGGCCGAGGGCGTCCCGTTTGTCGGCGAGCGCGTCGACATGCGCGTCGCCAGGCTGCCGGAGCTGTGATGTGGCTCCAGCGCGAGATCGGGCTCGAGCCCCGGCCACGCGGCTTTCACCTGGTCACGCGCGAGGTGCTGAGCGCGCTGCCTGAGCTGCGCGAACTCGAGGTCGGCATGCTGCACCTGCTGATCCGTCACACGTCCGCGTCGCTGGCACTCAACGAGAACGCCTCACCTGACGTCCGCCGCGACTTCGAGTCCTGGTCAAACGAGGCGGTCCCGGAGCGCGCGCCGTACTGGACGCACACGCTCGAGGGCGACGACGACATGCCCGCCCACATCAAGGCTGCGCTGTTCGGACCGTCTCTGACGCTGCCGATCTCGCACGGGCGCCCGGCGCTCGGCACCTGGCAGGGGATCTACCTGTGCGAGCACCGCGACCATGGCGGCCCACGCTCGCTGATCGCGACCGCGTGGGGCCAGGAGGGCGGGGGCTAGCGGCCCTAGTGGCCCTTCCACTCGGGGGCGCGCTTCTCGGCGAAGGCGGTCGCGCCCTCGCGTGCGTCTTCCGAGGCCATCACCGGTCCTGCGATCTCCCCTTGGCGGTCGAAGAACTCAGACTCGGGCCAGTCGACGGACTCGACGACGATCCGCTTGGTCGCGGCGAGCGCGAGCGGGCCGTTGGCCGCGATCTCTTCGGCCAGCTCGAGCGCCGTCTCGACCGCGTGCCCCGGCTCGGCGAGGCGGTTGACGAGCCCCAGCGCAAATCCCCGTTGTGCCTCGATCGGGTCGCCCGTCAGCGCGAGCTCCATCGTGATCGTCCGCGGCAGCAAACGCGGCAGACGAAGCAGCGCACCGCCGGCCGCCACGAGTGAGCGCTTGACTTCGGGGATCCCGAGCCGAGCGCCGTGCGACGCGACGATCAGATCGCACGACAGCGCGATCTCGAGCCCGCCGGCTACCGCAAACCCCTCGATCGCCGCGATCAGCGGCTTCTCCGACGAACGCTGCGTGATCCCCGCAAACCCGCGGTCGCCGGCGTAGGGACGCTCACCGGTGACGAACGCCTTCAGGTCCATGCCGGCGCTGAAGCCTTTGCCTGCACCGGTCAGGACGCCGACCGACAGCCCGGGATCGCTGTCGAGCTCGTCCAGCGCGGCCGCGATTCCCTGCGCGACCGCGGCGTTGACTGCGTTGCGCTGATCGGGCCGGTTGATCGTGATCAGCAGGATGCGACCGCGTCGCTCGGTCAGCACCGCCTCGTTGTCGCTCGTGCTCATGCGGCGAACAATTTCAGGTCCGGTTCGCGCTCGCCCCGTAGCACCGCGAGGTCGACCTCGACGCAGGCGATTCCTCGCGCCTCGGCGAGCACGCGCGCCTGACGCTTGATCGCCTGCGCGGCGAGCACGCCACGGCACGAGACGAATGCCGGGTCAAGCCGGATCCGCTCGAGATAGCGGGTCAGCTGCTCGACCGCCTCAAGCCCGGCGACGCGCTTGATCTCGACCGCAACCCATTGCTCCTCGGCATCCCGGCACATCAGATCCACGGGCCCGATGTCGGTCGGCCACTCCCGGCGGACCAGGCGCAATCCCTCGCCGCACCACTGCGGCTGCTCGGCCAGCAGCTCCTGGAGGTGTGCCTCTACGCCGTCCTTGGCGAGCGCGATGTCCTCCTCGGGCGAGGACATCTCGTGCGTGACGTCCGACAGGACTTCTGCGATCTCGATCTCGACCCGGTCCTCGCTGGCGCCGGCGCGCTTGCGGACGATCATCCTTCCGGGCTCCTCGTCGATCACGGTCGGGGGCGTCATCCAGTTCAGCGGCTTGACGCTCGATCCACCGTGATCGGACCAGACCATGAACGTCCCGTCGGCCTTGAACATCAGCAGCCGCGTGGCCTCGGCGAGGTGGGTGGAGAGGCGGCCGGTGTAGGTGACCGAACAGCGGGCGACGAGCAGGCGCATAACGGAACGCTGGAGCCTACGTCCGCGCTCGGATGTCGGCCGGCGTCAGCGGCAGCTTGCAACACGCGCCGGCCTGACCGTCGGTGAGGCCGACTTATCTGACGCGCTTGACAAGGCTCCTTGTGACAAGTAGTCTTGTCACAAGAGTTCTTGTGAAGGAGGTCACGTGTACCAGCATCCTGTTCTCGCTGAGGCGGTAATGAACGGCCGGCTCGCCCACCTTCGGCACAGCGCCGGCGCAACTACGCAAGTCCGAGCCGCGAAGCGCCGGCAAAACCTGGTCGCAGCCGTCCGGCACGGAACCGGCTGGCTGCTCGTCGATCTAGGTTTGAAGCTGGCTACGCCTAGCGGCGGCAGGCGCCATGCCGTGGTCCGCGGGCAGCGATGATGCTCCGCAATCGGAGTCGATCGGCATGACCGCGCCTAAGCGTCCCAGTCGGAAG
>DASXDD010000094.1:0-2670 GCA_036490775.1 Solirubrobacteraceae bacterium
CACCGATGTCACTCCACACGGAATGTGACCGAAAGGACCACTATGCAGCCCACTATCGTTCTCGTTCACGGCGCGTTCGCGGAATCCGCGAGTTGGGACGGTGTCATCGAACCGCTGCGCAGCGCCGGTCATCCGGTGATCTCCGCGGCCAACCCGTTGCGTGGGGTCGCCGTTGACGCCCAGGCTGTCAGCGACCTCGTTGCCAGCATCGAGGGGCCCGTCGTGCTGGTCGCCCACTCCTACGGCGGCGCCGTGATCACCAACGTCGACTCGAGTGCCGGCGAGATCACCGGACTGGTGTACGTCAACGCGTTCGCCCCGGAGGCCGGCGAGAGCTGCTTCGCGCTGGCCGGCAAGTATCCGGGCAGCATGCTGGGCGAGACCACCCTGCGGCCGGTGCCGCGCAACGACGGCACGACCGACCTCTACATCGTGGGCGATCGCTTCCACGAGCTGTTCTGTGCGGACGCGCCCGAGGCGCAGGCGACGCGAATGGCGGTCTGTCAGCGACCCGCGACCCAGGAAGCGCTGGTGGAGCCTTGTGGGGAGCGGCCGCTGTGGAAGCAGCTACCGGCCTGCTTCTTCATCGGTGAGTCGGATCGCATCATCCCGCCCGCCGTCCAGCGCTACATGGCCGAGCGCGCCGGCGCGCACCGCACGGTTGAGATCCCCGGCGCGTCGCACGGCGCCACCGTCTCCCGGCCGGGCGCGATCGCCGAGCTGATCATCGAGGCCGTGCGCGTGCCCGCGGCGGCATAGCCCGGTTCTGTGATGACAGGGAGTCGCCGCCGTGCGTCGGCGGCGACTCCTCGCGCCGTCCTGTCCGCTCGTACTTCAGAATTGCCCGACAATTCGCTAATCTGGTCGTCGTGCACAACCAGCCATTCGATCTCGTCGTGACTCCGTGGCACCTGGACGAGCCGATGCCTCGCTTCCCGATTCCTCGCGCAGCCGGGACGGTGGTGATCGATCCCCCGTCGCCGCCCGGCAGCCAAGTGGATCGCTTGCTCGATCGTTATCGCGTTGTTGCCGACGCAACGGCGCAGACAGAACGACCGCTGCTGCTCGCCGGCGACTGTTTGACCGCGGTAGCCGCGGTGGCGGGCCTCCAGCGACAGCACCGCGATCTCGCGCTCGTCTGGCTCGATGGCCATGGGGACTTCAACACCCCGGCAATCACAATCTCTGGGTATCTCGGCGGCATGCCGCTGGCGATGCTCACCGGCCGAAGCCCCGAACCGCTGTGCGACCCCTTAGGGGTACGGGCGATACCGGAACAACGGGCCGTGCTCATCGATGCGCGCGAGCTCGATCCCGCGGAGGACGCCGCAATTCGGTCAAGCCAGGTCAGCCATATCGCTGCCGACCCCAGGCAGGTCCGCCAAGCGATGAGTGAGCTGCATGGCACGCCGGTCTACCTTCATGTCGACGCCGACGTGGTCGATGGCGACGAGCTGCCGGGGCTGCGGTTTCCGGCCGGCGGCGGCCCAGCGCTCGCTCAGGTGGAGAAGTGCCTTACCGAGATCGTCTCCGGCACCCGCGTCGTGGCTGCCTGCATCGCGTGCACGTGGTCGCCCGAGCGGGTCGGCGACGACGAGGCGCGCCGCGCGATCACGCGCATCGGCGCGGCTGTCGGCGCCGAGCTGCATTGGGATGTCGGTGGTTCCTGATGCACGGTGCGCTACGAGCTGCTCTGTCCCAGAAGCTTCCGTAGCCGGCGCAGCTCGGCGGCCCCGTCCTGAAGGTGCTCGGTCAACGCCTTGGTCGCGACGGGTTGGGTGCTTTGCAGGGCTCGAGCGAGACGGCGATGGTCGTTGCGATCCCGGCTTGCCTTGGTCTTCGCGCGGCCCAGGTCGGCGCGGTGCTGCTCGGACAGGGCCAGGGCGAGTCGCAGCTCGTTGCGCAGCTCCGCGTACCACCGCATCACGTGGGCGTTACCTGATTGGGCCACGAGCGCCGTGTGAAACGCCTCGTCGGCGACGGCCGCGGCGGCTCTGTCGCCTCGCCGGTCGGCATCTTCGATCGCCTGCACGAACGGCTCGAGGTACGCGGCGCGCTCCTTGGGCGTGACTTTTCGCAAGGCGCGCAGCCCAACGAGCTCCAGCGCCTCACGGGCGGCGAACAGATCGTCGATCTCCTCGTCGCTGAACTCCGCCACGACAGCCCCGCGGTTCATCGCGTAGCGAACGAGATACTCCCCCTCCAGAATTCTGACCGCCTCGCGGATCGAATTCCGTGACACCCCGAGATCATCGGCGAGCTGCAGTTCACGCAGTGGCGCCCCCGGGAGCAACCGCCCCTCAAAGATGGCGCCGCGAAGCACACCTGCCACCTGCTCGGCGGTGCTGTGGCGGCGGATCGTCGTGCCGAGACCGCCGAGCGGGCCAGTCGGGCGCCTCTCGTTCACGGAATTGTCGGACATCTCACGGACCGTACCAACCGCGAGCGCCGCCGTGACCACCTCGGTCGGCGCGTCCTCTTTGGTCAGTACGCCGTGAGCCGCTGCTTCGCCTCGCTCAGCGCGCGCCCCAGGCTCACCACGTCGGCTAGCCACGGCATGCCGTCGCGGCGCGGATCGATCCGCAGGTGCAGGCGCCCGTCATGCAGGACGGTCGTCGCCATCAGCTCGTTCGCGGACCAGAACTCGGCGATGCCGTCATAGGCCTCCTC
>DASXDD010000095.1:0-2032 GCA_036490775.1 Solirubrobacteraceae bacterium
GAGATGGCGCTCGGGATGACCTACGTGCGGGCGATCGAGGCCGCGGGCGCGATTCCGGTGGTGGTGCCTCCGGTCAGCGACCGGGACGCTCGGCGTTTGCTCGGGCGTCTCGACGGGCTCGTGCTCTCGGGCGGCCCGGACCTCGCCCCCGGCGCGTATGGCGCGCAGCCTCATGTCGAGCTGGGCCCCACCGAGCCTCACCTTGATCGCTTCGAGTACGCGATCGCGCGAGAGGCCGTGCGGCTCCGGTTGCCGACCTTGGGCATCTGTCGCGGCGCGCAAACGCTCAACGTCGTGCGCGGCGGCACCCTGCACCAGCACCTGCCCGACGTCGTTGGCGACACGATCGCCCATCGCCAGACCACAGACGGCCGCATACCGACTCACCCGGTCACCGTCGCGCCCGAAAGCGCGCTGGCCGGTGTGCTGGGCACGACGGAGTTGAACGTCAACTCGTTTCATCACCAGGCTGTCGACCGCCTGGGCGCCGGTCTGTGCGCGTGCGCCTGGGCGCCGGACGGGACCATCGAGGCGATCGAGGACGTCGGGCACCCTTTCCTGCTTGCGGTTCAGTGGCACGCGGAGACCCTGCGCGACATTCCCATGCATCTGGCGTTGTTCGAAGAGCTGGCCAGCGTCTCAGCCGGCGGCACCACAGCGCTGCGACGGGCTGCGTAGCGCCGGCGGTCCGGGCCAGCTGCCCATGTCGCGTTGTCCTCTGCTCCGTTTGCGGGGTGTTCCCCGATCCACGGAGCCTTCGTGTGCAGAGGGCCGCGCGCGGCGCTCTCGAGAGGCGGATGTCGCGAGGATGTCATGGGCGCGTCATTAGGGCATCGCGCTGTGCCCGCGCATGCCCAGTGGGCGGAGTGGAACACCGACGTTCCTGCGTATGGCGTAGGCATCGAGGAGGAGGTGATGCTGGTCGACCCGCAGCGGCGGTGGGCGCTGGCGCAGCGGATCGACGATGTGCTCGACGCGCTTCCCGCTGTGCTGGCGGAGCATGTCAGCGCGGAGACGCATCAGGCCGCGATCGAGCTCAGGACCGATCCTCACGATTTGGTGGGCGCAGCGGTCGCGCAACTTCGTGTCCTGCGCACTGAGTTGGTCGAGACGCTCGGAGGGATCGGCTTAGCCGCATCGGGCGCTGGAATGCATCCCATGGCGGTCTGGTCAGAGACCGAGGTTACCTCCGCGAGCCGTTACCAACTGATCCAGCAAACGATGCGGGACCTCACCGCGCGGGAGCCGACCTTCGCGCTGCACGTGCACATCGGGGTACCTGATCCCGAGCGGGCGATCGACCTCTACAACAGGCTGCGCGTCCATCTCCCACTCCTACTCGCTCTCTCCGGTAACTCGCCCTTCTGGCGGGGTCGGGACGCGGGGTTCGCCTCTACCCGGACGATTCTCTTCCAGGCCTTCCCACGGACGGGCATGCCTCGGCGGTACGGCTCTTACGGCGAATGGGTCGAGGCCGTCGACGTTCAGATCCGGGTTGGCGCGCTGCCCGAGGCGACGTTCCTGTGGTGGGACATTCGACCCCAGCCCCGGTTTGGAACAGTCGAGATCCGGATCATGGACGCGCAGTCACGTGTTGCCGACACTTCGACGCTGGTCGCCCTCGTCCAGTCCGTCGCTCGGCTCGAGCTTGAGGAAGGGTACGTATCCGAGCACGCCTGCGCGTCCGAAGAGGCGCTCGCCGAGAACCGATTCCTCGCCGCTCGCGACGGCGTCGACGCCCGCCTGATCGACCCGACCGCCGAATCGCTTCGGCCCATCAAAGAAATCCTCATCGAACTGCTCGACTCTGCCCGGCCGCACGCCGCTGCGCTCGGCTGCCTAGCCGAGCTCGAGCGGACCGCCGCGCTTGTCGTTGCCCCGGGCGCCGCCCGTCAGCGCGACCATCCCGCCGGCGAAGACCGGCTTGAGCGCCTGGTCGCGAGCCTCGCGGGCGCATTCACCGACTAGCGACTCCGACCGACGTTCACACCGGATCGCTCCTACTGCCCCATGTCGCGCACCCGGCGGCCGT
>DASXDD010000096.1:0-2791 GCA_036490775.1 Solirubrobacteraceae bacterium
GGGAGGGGCAGCCAGCAGCCGGGCCGCCCGGGGCGCCGCGCGTCGTGACCTGGCGCGCGCGCCTGGCGTCACCGCGGACGGCCATGGTGCTCGGCGCCCTCGCCCCATGCTCATGATCGTGGTCAATAAATGCCATGCTGCGCCCCCTATTGACCACGATCATGGGAGCTAGCGGCCCAAGTGCGGGGATATCGACTGCTGCCAAACTGCAGGCCTGGTAGTCGCCCATGGCAAAATCAGCCAGGTGCAGATCGGGATGCTTGGCTCATTCGAGGTTCGCACGGACGACGGCGTCCTCGCCGACGTGCCGGGCGCCCGGCTGCGCGCGCTGTTGATCGCCCTCGCGCTCGAACCAGGTCACGCCGTCCCGAAGGCGACGCTCGTCGACTGGATTTGGGGCGAGCGCCCGCCCTCCGACGCGGCGAATGCCTTGCAACGCCTGGTTTCCCGGCTGCGGAAGGCGCTGCCGGGAGGGCTGGTCGAGGGGCAGACGGACGGCTACCGGTTGACGGTGGAACCCAGCGCTGTCGACGCCGTGCGGTTCGAACGCCTCCTCGGCCAGGCCCGACATGACGAGGATCCGCGGCGGGTACGGCGGCTGCGCGAGGCCCTCGCGTTGTGGCGTGGTGCGGCCATGCAGGGCGTCGGTTTGCAGGATAGTGAAGCGTTTGACGCGGCGGTCACCCGGCTCGAGGGGCTACGCCTGACCGCCATGGAAGATCGGTTCGATGCGGAGGTCAGCCTCGGCCACGGTGTGGAGCTGGTCACGGAACTGACCGACTTGCTGGCCGCCCATCCGGTGCGGGAACGGCTTGTCGCTGCGCTGATGCGTGCCCTCGTCGCGGCCGGTCGCGACACCGAGGCGCTGCTCGTGTACCAGCGCACCCGAGAAGCCCTGGCCGACGCGCTGGGCGTCGACCCCTCACCGGAGCTGTCCGCACTGCACGTCGCGCTGCTGCGGGGCGAGTTGGGACGGCGGGAGCAGCACTGGCAGGAGGAGGGCCGGAATACCAATTTGCGTGCCGAGCTGACCAGCTTCGTCGGCCGGGAGGCTGATGTCGCCGTAGTCCGCGAGCTCATCGCCGAGCATCGGCTGACCACCTTGATCGGGCCGGGCGGCTCGGGCAAGACCAGGCTGGCCACGGAAACCGCGCGCACGCTACTCGGCGACCTGCCGGACGGGGCCTGGCTGGTGGAGCTGGCGTCGATCGGGGCAGACGGTGACGTGGCGCAGTCGACGCTCGACGCGCTCGGGCTCCGGGATGCTCTGCTCGGCGGCGCACCGAATGCGGAACCGATGGACCGGCTCATCGCCGCGGTCCGCGAGCGCGAAACGCTCTTGATTCTGGACAACTGTGAGCACGTCATCGAGTCGGCGGCGTCGTTCGCCCACCGGGTGCTCGGGGAGTGCCACCGGCTGCGGATCCTGGCGACGAGCAGGGAACCGCTCGGCATCACCGGTGAGGCGCTGTGGCTGGTCGAGCCGCTGGCCTTGCCGGAGCGGGACGCCGGCCCCGGCGAGATCGAGTCCTCTCCAGCCGTCCGGTTGCTGCGGGACCGGGCCGGCGCGATGCGCAGGGATCTCGCGATCGATACCCACTCGTTGTCGACGATGGTGCGCGTCTGCCGGGCACTGGACGGGATGCCGCTGGCGATCGAACTGGCCGCGGCCAGGTTGCGCACCATGTCCCTCGATCAGCTCGCCCGCCGTCTCGACGACCGGTTCCGCCTGCTGACCGGCGGTAGCCGTACCGCGCTGCCGCGGCACCAGACGCTGCGCGCGGTGGTCGACTGGAGCTGGGAGCTGCTCACCGACGCCGAACGGATGGTCCTGCGCAGGCTCGCGGTGTTCTCCGGCGGGGCGAGCCTGGACGCGGCCGAGCAGGTCTGCGGCGGCGATGGGGTCGAGCGGGAGGAAGTGCTCGAGTTGCTCACCGCGCTGGCCGAGAAATCGCTGTTGCTCACCGAGGGCGACAGCGCACCGCGCTACCGGATGCTCGACACGATCAAGGAATACGCCCGGGACCGGCTCGCGGAGACGGGGGAATCGGATCTGGCCCGCCATGCGCATCTCGCATACTTCACCGGACTGGCCGAAACCGCGGAGCCGCATCTGCGCCGTGCCGAGCAACTGGAATGGCTCGCCACGCTCGAGGCCGAGCATGACAACGTCGGTTCTGCGATGCGTGGCGCGCTCGCGGCCGGCGAGGCGCACAGGGCGATGCGGCTCGCGGCAGCCGCCGGATACTACTGGTGGCTCAGCGGGCACAGGGCCGAGGGCATCGAGCTGATCATCGCCGCCACGAAGACGCCCGGCGAGGTGACCGACGAGATCCGGGCCATGGTGTACGCGCTTGTCGTGACGTTCGTGACCTCCGGTCGGGGTGACGAGTACCAGGCGGAGGAGTGGATCCACAAGGCATACCGGTTCAGCCAGCGCAGTCAGTGCCGCAACCCGCTGCTGGGGCTGGTCGCCCCGCTGGAACGCATGCTGCAGGCACCGGACGCGTTTCTGCCCGCGTGGGAACCACTGCTGGACAGCGAGGACCCGTGGGTACGAGCACTGGCCCGGCTGCAGCTCGGCAAGATGCGGATCATGCTCGGCCAGGGCGGGCGGGATGCGGACGCGTATCTCGAGATGGCGCTCGCCGAGTTCCGGGCGATCGGCGAGCGGTGGGGGATTTCGTTCGCCCTGACCGAGCTGGCGGACCGGATCGCCGTGCGCGGCGAGCTCGCCGGTGCGTGCGAGTACTACGAACAGGCGATCGCGGTCGTCACCGAAGTCGGTGCT
>DASXDD010000097.1:0-48499 GCA_036490775.1 Solirubrobacteraceae bacterium
CTCAGATACGGCCGCCACGTTGGCCTCGACGTACGCGTCGACCTGCTCGTCGCTGAGTTCGTCGAACCGGCGCGCCTCGATGTCCTCATAGGTGTCGGCCACGTACACCGGGAGCAGGCCGCCGATATCGGGGCGATACACCGTCGCTCCGGCGGGACGAACCTCGCGCACCGACAGCTCGCCGCTGTCCCAGTCGGCAACGGCGCCGACGAAATCGAACTCGTCCGCGTGACGGTCCTGGCAGAGCAGATCGACCTGATGCCCGAGCCGCACCAGAGCCGCTACGAGGCTGGCGTTGTAGACGTTTGAGCCGGTGCCTCGCAGCAGGTAGCCGTGGAAGACGAGCACGCGCACCGCGGCGAGGTTAGTGTGCGAGGCGAGTGGTAGGGTGCCCGCCGCGATCGCAAGTGAGCCACGAGCACGACCACTCACTGCACAAGGTCCGGTCCGACTCGGTCTCGTTCGCCTGGGATAACTCAATCCCGCCCGTACTCGAGATCGAGTCCGGTGAAACCGTCGAGCTCGAGACCGCCGACGCGTCCGGCGGCCAGCTGACGGCTGACTCGACGCCGGCCGACGTCGCCGCGCTCGACTTCGACCGCGTCAACCACGTCACGGGTCCGGTGTTCGTGCGTGGCGCGCAGCCCGGCGACGTGCTCGCCGTCGAGATCCTCGAGCTGCGCCCTCATGCCTGGGGCTGGACGGCGATCATCCCAGGCTTCGGCCTGCTGGCAGACGAGTTCGACGAGCCGTGGCTGCGGATCTCGCAGGTCGACGCGTTGAGCGGCCGGGTTCAATTCGCCGACGACATCACGCTTCCGTTCGCCCCGTTTCCGGGCACGATCGGCGTCGCGCCAGCCGAGGCAGGCAGCCACTCGATCGTGCCGCCGCGGCGCTGGGGCGGCAACATGGACATCAAGCACCTGCAGCCCGGGTGCACGCTGTACCTGCCGGTCGGCGTCGACGGTGCGCTGTTCTCGGTCGGCGACACGCACTCGGCGATGGGCGACGGCGAAGTGTGCGGGACCGCGGTCGAGACAGCGATGGAGATCGCGCTGCGCCTGACCGTGCGCCGCGACATCAACGCGCGCTACCCCCAGTACGAGATCCCGGCCGGACAGCTGGCGCGCGGCGAGACGTCGAGTTACCACGTCTGCACCGGGATCCACGAGGACCTGATGGAGGCCGCGCGCGAAGCGACCCGCGCGCTCGTCGACCACATCGTCGATCGGCACGGACGCGATCGTCAGGAGGCGTACGCGATCGCCTCGGTCGCAGCAGACCTGCGCATCCACGAAGTGGTGGACGCGCCGAACTGGGTCGTGGGGGCATTCCTGCCGGACGCAATATTCGAGTAAGTGGGTCCGCTTCGGCGTAGTTGCGAAGCGACCAACTAGCCCCTGGTAGAGAGGGAGAGATGGCCACCACACACAGTGCCCCTGCGCAGGATCAGCCGTCTGGCGGGCTCCGCCGCGAGCTGCGGTTCTGGGAGACGATCGCGCTGTCGATCGCGATCATGGCCCCGACTGCCGCGATGGCCCTGAACGGCACAACCGCGGCAGCGCTGATCGGCCGCGCCGTGCCGCTCGCGTTCATCTTCGCGACGATCGGCGTGCTGCTGGTCTCCTATGCGTTCATCCGGTTGTCGCGGTACTTCAGCAGCGCGGGCTCGGTCTACGCGTTCTCGGGCGTGACGCTCGGCCCACGCGCCGGATTCTTCGCCGGCTGGGCGCTGCTCGGCACCTACCTGGCGTTCACGGTCGCCTCGACGGCCGAGGCGGGGACGTTCGGCGTCGCTTTCTTCAAGGAGGCCGACATCATCCCCAACATCGACTACGTCGTGATCGCGCTCGTCGCTGCGGCGATCATCGCGGTGCTCGCCTTCGGCGACATCCGCGTCGCGACACGTTCGCTGCTGGGGATGGAGGGGATCTCGGTGACGCTGATCGTGATCGCGATGATCGTGATCGTCGTCAAGCTGATCGCGGGCACGGCGCCCAACCACCAGTCGATCACCTTCGACGCGTTCAAGCTCCCGAGCGGGACCTCGTTCTCGGCCGTGGCGGGGGCGTCGGTGTTCGGCTTCCTGTCGTTCGCGGGCTTCGAGGGCGCCGCCGCGCTCGGCGAGGAGTCCAACAACCCGCGCCGCGAGATTCCACGCGCGATCCGCAACGCCGTGATTGGCTGCGGGGTCTTCTACATCATCTGCATCACCGTGCAGACGTGG
The DNA here is from genome assembly GCA_036490775.1 of Solirubrobacteraceae bacterium. GTDB lineage: Bacteria > Actinomycetota > Thermoleophilia > Solirubrobacterales > Solirubrobacteraceae > Palsa-465. Next base: position 2,228 of record DASXDD010000097.1, read on the forward strand.
GGCTTCGGAGCGACGGCGGCCGGCGCGAGCGCGTTCTCGAAGTCCGGCGCGCCGCTCGGCGACCTCGCCCGCAGTTACGTCGGCTCGGGGATGTCGGAGGCGATCGACCTCGGCGCGATGGTCAGCGCGTTCGCCAGCGGCCTGGCCGCGACCGCGGCCGCCGCCCGGATCCTGTTCGCGCTGAGCCGCGACACGGTCGTCGGCAGCGCGCTCGGGCGCGCCTCGACACGGACCGGCGCGCCGGCCGGCGCACTGACCGTCGTGCTGACGATCGGGGTCGGCGTGATCGTCGTTCAGCGGCTCGTCGGCGTCAACGCCGTCAACGCGTTCTTCTACCCCGGCACGATCGGCGTGCTGAGCCTGCTGGTCGCGTACGGGCTGACGAACATCGGCGCGATCCGCTACCTGTTCTTCAAGATCCGCGCTGCGCCGATGTGGGAGATCGTGATCCCGATCGCCGCGCTGATCTTCGTCGGCTACACGCTGTACCGAAACGTCCACGGCCAGGTGTTCCCCTACAGCCGCTTCCCGCTCGTAGTCGGGATCTGGCTCGTGATCGGCCTCGCGATCGTGTTCCTGTGGCCCGGCCTGTCGGCGCGGATCGGCGCGACGATGGCCCAGCAGGAGGGGATCGTGGAGGGCGAGCGCGCCGGCGGTGCTGGCGCCCCCAAGCCGTAAGCGGGCGGGCACGCGGGCGGGCGTGGGGCCCGTCTGGGCGATCGTCCCCGGGGATTTCGTTACATGCGGTGCCGCCACCGTGCCGCATGTGACGTTCGCCCCGCTGGCCGGGGGTTTCGTCACATGCGCTCCGATCGTCTCGGCGCATGTAACGGAATCCCCGGCCCGGGCCGCGTCCCGGGAGCGGCCCACGAAACGCCGCCCCTACCCCTCCCGCCGCGCCGCCTCCAGCGCCGCCGGCGGATCGAGCGCGCGATCGCCGCGCGCGAGCTCGAGCGCGCGGTCGGCCAGCTGGGCGGCTTCGGCCCCGCCGATCGACTCGTCGCGCAGCGCGAGCGCCAATAGCGCCTGATGCAGCGCTTCGGGGCTCTCGAGGTCCGGCGGCGCGCCTGCCGCCGGTAGCGAGCGGACCGCGGCGAGCAGCGCGCCGGCGTTCGCGCCGCCCCCGAACAGGCGGCCGGGGTGCTTGTCGGGGATCGTCGCCACGATCGCGCCGGTCGCGGGGTTGACGACGTTGACCTTGCTGCGCAGCCCTTGGCGCTCGAGCGCGAGCCGGTAGCCCGACAGGCGCATGTACCCGAGCTGCGCGGCGAGCTGGGTGAACGCTGCCATCTCCCGCTCGTCACGCAACTTTGACTGATGGAGCGAGATCTGCGTGCCCGCGTCGGGGACCGACGGATCGGGGTCGGGCGCGACCAGCAGGAACGCCTGTGGCCCGAGCCGCCCCGCACCCACGCCGGCGACGTCGACGAGCAGCTGGTAGCCGCTGAGGCCGAGCGAGCCGACGATTCCCGGTGGCAGCGGGTGGGCGGCCAGATGCGCCTGCTCGAACCCCATCTCGCCGCGCTACTTCGTCAGACCCTCGACGATGCCGCCGATCAGGCCGCCGGCGCCCTCGCGCTGTGCGTTTCCACCGGCGCCCTCTGCGACGGGCCCGTGGAAGTACGCGCTCTGGAGCCCGACGCGCCCTGGCCCGGTGAAGCGGTTGAAGATCAGGTTCCCGCCGCCGCTGAGGAACCCGGTCTTGAACCCGTAGACCTCCTGTGACATCTGCACCGAGTGATCGCGGAACACCCACCCGCCGGGCTCGATGTCGATCGTCTCCCCCGGCTCGAGCCGCTTTTCGAACACGTTGCCGTAACCGTGGATCCAGACCACGCCCTCGTGGTCGCCGGCGAAGAACTCGTCGACCCAGAAGCCGCCGCCGTAGAGCATGTTCGAAAAGCCCTTCACGCGGCTGTAGTCGTACTGCACGCCGCCGGTCGCGGCGAGAAACTGGTGCTCGCGCACGATGATCCCCTCGCCCGTCTGGAGGTGCAGCGCGACGATGTGACCCGGCGCGTCGCGGCTGAATGCGAGCTCACCCGGCGACTGCGCCTCGAGCAACAGCAGCGGCATCCCGCCGAACACGCGGCGCTTGAGTCCCTTCTTCAGCGGGTGCAGGCCGATTTTCAGGCTCGGGTACTTCCACAGCAGCACGTGGTGCTCGAAGTACACGGGCACCTGGCCGTCCAATGCCATGTGCAGTACCGGCACGAGCTCCCCCTCGAGCCGGTAGTTGACGCCGGGCGCGGAGCCCTGCTGGATCTGCGTTGGAAGGATCTGGGGGGCCGACGGCATGGTCCTCGCTCGGTGGTCGATGGTATGGGGCAGCCGTACCCGCTGCCCCTGAGGTCTGGGCGAGAGTATCCCACCGGGGGGCCGCCGGGACGCCATAATCGCGGCCGTGGCAACGATCTACATCACCGGCCATCGCAACCCCGACGCCGATTCGATCGCGTCGGCGATCGGCTATGCGGAGTTGCGCCGTCGGCTCGATCCCAACAACGATTACGTGCCGGTCCGGCTGGGCGACTGCAACCCGCAGACGCGCTGGCTGCTGCAGCGCAGCGGCGCTCCGGAGCCAAGGTTCATCGCGCACGTGCTGGTCCGCGCCTGCGACGTGATGCACACGGATTTCCCGATCAGCGGCCAGGACGATCCGATCCGCGAGGCGGGGCTCGCGATCGCGCGCGCGGAGCTCGAACTCGTGCCGGTCGTCGACGACGACGGCATCCTCACCGGCGTCGTCACCGAGCGCGCACTCGCTCGGCGCTACAGCCGCGAATCGCGCCACACCTCGACGCTGCGAGACGCGCCGACGTACGTGCGCTCGGTCGTCGAGGTGCTCCAGGGCGAGCTGCTGACCGGGGACGATGTGCTGCTCGCCGGACGCGTGTGGGTGCATTCGATGGACATCGGCGCGCCGAGCGGGATCTCCGACGGCGACGTCGTTGTCGTCGGCAACCGCGCCGATGCGATGCGGTTGGTGCTCGGGCTCGGCGCGGCCTTGCTCGTCCTCTCCAACGGCGCCCGGCCGCCCGACGATGTGCTCGAGCTCGCGCGCGAGCTCGGCGCCGCGGTCGTCGTCTCGCCGCTGGACTCCTATGTGTCGGGCCGGATGATCACGCTCGCCGCCCCGTGCCGGGCGCTGATGGAGTCCGAGCCGCTGGCGATCACCAACGAGTACCTCGTCTCCGATATCGCCGAGCAGATCCGCGACAGCCACTACGGCGCGGCGGTCGTCGTCGACGCCAACCGGCGCCCGGTCGGGCTCGTGACGCGCTCAGACCTCGTCTCGCCGGTGCGCCGACGGGTCCTGCTGGTCGACCATGCCGAGCAGGCGCAGAGCGTCCCCGGCATCGACCAGGCCGAGATCGTCGAGATCCTCGACCACCACCACATCGGCTCGATCGAGACGCGCGTACCGGTGACTGCGACGTTCGATCCGGTCGGCTCGACCGCGACGCTGGTTGTCGAGCGCTTTCGCCAGAACGGCATGGAGCCCAGCCGCCAGGCGGCGACGATGCTGCTCGGGGCGGTCCTGTCGGACACCGTGATCCTCAACTCGGTGACGACAACCGAGCGCGACCACCTCGTCGTCGATTACCTCGAGCGCGTGCTGGCGGTCGACCACGCCGAGCTCGGGCGCGAGATGTTCGAGGCGACCTCAGACGTCTCCGAGCTGACGGCCGAGCAGATCGTCGGCCGCGACGCCAAGCAGTACCAGGTCTCCAGCGGGCACACGATCTGCATCGCCCAGGTCGAGGTGGTCGGCGGCGCGCTGCTCGAGCGCAAGGCCGAGCTGCTCGAGGCGATGCGCCGCGCGCGCGAGAGCCGCGACCTGCAGTTCTACGCGTTGATGGTCACCGACGTGCTGACGAAGGGCACCGAGCTGCTCGTCACCGGCGACGCCGCAGCCGTCGCGCGCTCGTTCGGAGTCGACGCCCACGACAGCCAGATCCCGCTCCCCGGCGTGATGAGCCGCAAGAAACAGGTTGCGCCGAAGCTGCTGGCAGCGTTGTAGTCAGGCGGTAGCGCCGACCAGCTGCGACGGCGCCTCGCCCCACAGCTGCTCAAGGCGGTAGTACTCGCGCGTCTCGGGCGTGAACACGTGCACGATCACGTCGAGGTAGTCCATCAGGATCCAGTGGGCCTGTGAGACCCCCTCGACGCGCCGCGGGAGCAGTCCGTGGTCGGACTTCATCCCCTGGTGGATCGCGTCGTGGATCGCCTTGACCTGGCGGTCGGTGCGACCGGTGCAGACCACAAAATAGTCCGTGTATCCGATCATCCCGCGGAGGTCGAGCTGCACGATCTCGAGTGCCTTACGGTCGGATGCGTACTCGGCGGCCGCGGCTGCGAGATCTTCAGGAGTCATTCTCAGGTCCACCTCGATAAAGGTTATTGCGTGCGATGTATCCCGCGACGGCGTCGGGGGTCAGGTACCTGATCGGCTGACCGTCGCGGACCCGATTGCGCAGCATCGTCGAGGAGATGCCGATCTCGGGCATGTCGAAGAACTGGGCACGGTCTGCTCCGCGCAGCTCTCCAAGCGCCCGTTCGACCTCGGCCCGCTCGGTGCCCGGCCGCTCTGCGACCGCAAGGGCCGCCAACGACAGGACCCTTTCCGGATCGCGCCACTTCGGTAGCCCCGCCGCGATATCCGCTCCGACGATCAGGTACAGCTCATTGTCTGGTGCTCGGGAGTGCAGCTCCTCCAGCGTATCGACTGTGTACGACGTACCTTCTCGGCGCACCTCGAGGTCGGACACCTGGAAGCGCCCTTCGTCGCGCTCGAACGCCAGCCGGCACAGCTCCAAGCGATGATCTGCCCCCGGTTCGTCCTCGACCGGCTTGTGCGGCGGTATCCGTGCGGGCATCAGCATCACGCGATCGAGCTGCAGCTGAAGGTAAGCCTCCTGGGCGCAGACGAGGTGTCCAAGATGTGGCGGATTGAAAGTCCCGCCGAGAATCCCGATGCGCACCGCGGTGTCAGCAGTCCAGCGAGTTCACGGGCGGACGTGACCGGCGCCCTCGACCAGGTACTTGAACGTGCACAGCTCGCGCAGCCCGATCGGCCCGCGGGCGTGCAGCTTCTGGGTCGAGTTGCCGATCTCGGCTCCCATCCCGAACTCTCCCCCGTCGGTGAACCGCGTCGATGCGTTCACGTATACGCAGGCGGCGTCGACGCCGAGCTGGAACGCCCGCGCCGATTCGGTGTCGCGTGTGACGATCGCCTCGGAGTGGCCGCTGCCGTGCGCGTTGATGTGCGCGATCGCCTCCTCGGCGGAGTCCACGACTCCGACTGCGAGCTCGAGCGCCAAGTACTCGGTGTCCCAGTCCTGCTCGGTCGCCTCGTGCACAGCGATCCCCGGGGCCGCCACCCGCGCGCGCTCGTCGCCGTGCAGCGCGACGCCGGCCTCGCTCAGCGCCTCGAGCGTCGCCGGCAGGAACGCGGCAGCGACGTCTGAGTGGACGAGCAGCGTCTCGGCGGCGTTGCAGACCCCCGGCCGCTGGAGCTTGGAGTTGAGGATGATCGCGCGCGCGGCGTCGAGCTCGGCCGTCGCGTCGACGTACACGTGGCAGTTACCCGACGCGGCGTAGATCACCGGCACCGTCGCGACGCCCTTCAGCGCCGCCTTCAGCCCCTCGCCGCCGCGGGGGATGATCAGGTCGACGACGCCGGACTGTGTCGCCAGCTCGGCGAGCTCCTCGCGGCCGCCACCGGCGACCAGCGACAGTGAGCCCTCCGGCAGGCCGGCGGCCGTGGCCGCCTGGGCCGCAACGCCGGCAAGCACCGCGTTTGAGTGAGTCGCCGAGCTCGACCCGCGCAGCACGATCGCGTTGCCCGACTTCAGGCACAGCGCGGCCGCGTCGATCGTCACGTTCGGGCGCGCTTCATAGACGACGGCGACTACGCCCAGAGGGACCCGCACCTTGCGCACGTCGAGACCGTTGGGGAGCCTCGAGCCGTCGACCACCTCGCCGACCGGATCGGGCAGCGCCGCGATCTTGCGCACGCCGGCGACCATCCCCTCGATCCTCGAGTGGTCGAGCGCCAGCCGGTCGAGCAGCGCGCTCGACAGACCGTTCTCGCGCCCGGCCTCGAGGTCGAGGGCGTTGGCCTCGAGGATCTCGTCGGCGCGCTCTAGCAACGCCGACGCGATCGCCTCGAGCGCCGCGTCCTTGATGCTCGAGCTGATCGTCGCGAGCACGCGCGACGCGCGCCTGGCGGCGGCACAAGTGTCGGCAACCGATACAGGTGTGGTAGTGGCCACGGTGCCTACAGGTTACGACAGCACGAAATAGTCGCGATGAACGGCCTCGTCGCTCGCGCGGGGCAGCAGCTCGCGCACTCCGGCCGACTTCAGCCCCTGGACGGTGCGCAGCTCCTGCGCCGAGTAGTTGCAGATCCCTTTGCCGACGGTTTCGCCGTCGTGGGCGATCTCGACCGCGTCGCCGGCGTCGAAATCGCCGGCGACGTCGACGATCCCGACCGGCAGCAAGCTGGTGCCGCCCTCCCGCAGCGCCCGCGCCGCGCCGGCGTCGACGAGCACGCGACCGCGGACGGGCTTGGCGTACTTGAGCCACAGCTTGAAGCTCGAATAACGTCCCGACTGGGCTGCGAACGCGGTGCCGACGGGCCGGCCATCTACCGCGGCAGCGAGCGTCCCGGGCTCGAGCCCGCTGCCGATCACAGTCGGGATCCCGGCGGCGGTGGCCATCTCGGCGGCGACGACCTTGGAGCGCATCCCGCCCGAGCCCAGCGGCGAGGTCGCGTGACCGATGTCGAGCCCGTCGAGCTCGGCGAACTCGCGCACGCGGGCCACCAGCTCGGCGGCCGGATGCGAGCGCGGATCAGCCGTGAACACGCCCTCGGCGTCGGTCAGCATCACGAGCAGCTCGGCGCCGAGCAGAATCGCGACCTGGGCGGCGAGGAAGTCGTTGTTGCCGAACGAGATCTCGTCGGTCGTGGTCGTGTCGTTCTCGTTGATGACCGGCACGACCCGCCACTCGAGCAGCTTGCGCAGCGTCTGGCGCGCGTTGAGGTAGTGCGTCCGCGCGCTGATGTCGAAGAACGTCAGCAGCACCTGCGCGGTCGGGACGCGGCGCGCGCGCAGCAGCTCGTCGTAGACCTGATACAGCTTGCCCTGCCCAACGGCGCTAGCCGCCTGGAGCTCTTCGATCGCGCGCGGGCGCAGCGGGATCGACATCACCCCCATCCCGCGTGCGATCGCGCCGCTGGTGACGACGATCACCTCGCGACCGGAGTGGTGAAGCTCGGCAACCTGGTCGCAGATCCCGCCGAGCACGTCGGCGCGCACCTCGCCACGACCGTCGGCGACGATGCTCGACCCCAGCTTTACGACGACGCAGCCCATCAGTGCGCTCAGAGGTTAGACAGCCGCCTGGGACCCCGGGAGGTCCCGGGGTCCCAGAGGCCGCTTCAGCGCGGTGTCAGTAGAGCTGCTGCTGCTGTCCGGTCTGCTGTCCCGGGCACCACGGGTTGCTCGGTACCCCGGCGCACGGGTTGGGCATCGTCGGCAGGTGCTTGGGCAGCTTGTGCATGACGATGTGCGTGAACGGCTGTGGGTAGTGATCGCCAGGCTGGCAGCCAAACGGCGCGAGATCGACCTGTGAGTCGCACAGCACCTCGTTGAGGAACGGGACGTTGACGTTCGGCGAAACCGGCATCGTCGAGCAGGTCGGATTGGCCTGCTGGAGCGACGCCGAGTCCGCGTTCAGCGCGCCCGACGTGTCGGTGTTGCCGCTGAAGCAGTCGCTCGGGTGCTGCTCGAAGTTGAGCTGCTCGAAGTCGCCGTTGGTCGGGTTCCCGTAGCCGCCATTGTTGGTGAACGTGTTGTCGATCAGGTGATCGCCCCACCCGTCGTACAGGCAGCTGCCCTTGCCAAGGAACGGCGAGTTCTTCGTGCCGCCGGTGCACGGGCCGCCCATGTCGGGGAACGGCACGAGGATCGCGCCCCACGCCTTGTTGTCAACGAAGCGGTTGTCCATCACCGTGTCGTTGCGCCCGCCGGTGATCGACATGCCGGTGCCGACAGGCCCGGCCGCGGCCGATCCCGCCGCCGGGGCGTTGGCGTTGTTGTTGTCGTGGACGAAGTTGTGGATGAACACCCAGCAGGTCGGGGCCCCCGCGACCGGCGGCTTGACGCCGGCCGGGCAGGCGCCGTTCTGGGGCGGCGGGTTGTCGCCGTTCTGGCTGTTGGTGTCGAACCCGTCCTCGTTGTTGTCGAACTGCGAGTTCTCGACCAGCATCCGTCCGCCGGAGTTCGATCCCGAGTAGCCGAGTGCGTTGAACTCGGCCCACGCATGATCGACCGTCTGATCGCACTGCTGGCGGCAGGCGCCGATGTAGAAGCCGGAGTCGTTGAAGTTGCTCGCGTACAGCTGATTGAGCGTGCCGCCGGTCCAGTGGCTGGTGAACACGCCGTACTGCGCCGCGGTCCGCTCGTTGTTGAAGAACGTGCTGGTGGTCGTCAGGAACGAGCCGAGCAGTCCTTTGCCGCCGATCGTGTTGCCGCCATCACCGCCGTTCCACCAGATCTCGTTGCCGGCCGAGCCCTTGCCGCCGAGGAAGTTGCAGGCCGTCAGGTTCTGCACCCAGACGTTGTTGGCCTTGTACACCTCGATGCCGTTGAGTCCCAGCGCATTCTTGCCCGATCCCGGGCCGAAGTTCTGGTCGCTCCGCTGCGACGAACAGCGCGGCGAGCCCGGCTTGGTGCCGTCGACGATCACCGTGTTGCGGTTCATCCCGCGGATGTAGACCCGGCCCTTCGTGACCAGTACGCCGGCGGGCACGTCCTTGGCGCCTGCCGGATGGCGATTGGTGGTGGTCTTGTAGTCGCCCGGACCGATCAGGACCCAGTCACCAGGTCGGGCGGCGTCAACCGCGGCCTGGATCGAAGCGAACTGCCCGCGGATCCCGTGGAAGCTGCCGACTCGCAGCACCCGGGCACCGGCGGAAGAAACACTCGCTAGCGCAGCGATGATCACCGCGCATGCAGACACTCGTCGCATCTGCGTCTCCTCTCCTCCCCGCGTATGACCAACGTGTGAACGGCGGCGCGATCCTACACGCTGGGATCCAGGTCGAACTCAACTCCCGCGATCTCGACCGCGTCGCCCGCCTGAAAGCCCTTGGCCTCGAGCTCGCCGATCACGCCGATCCCGCGCAGCCGCCGCTCGAGATGGGCGAGCGCGTCCTCGTTGTCGAGGTCATAGCGCGCGACCAGGCGCTCGATCCCGGGGCCGGTGACCCGGTAGCTGCCCTCCCCCGTGCGCTGCACGCGGTAGCTGCGCTCTGACCCTGGCCGGAACACGCGGTGCTCGGTCAGCGGCTCGGTGGCGCCGAGCGGCGCGTCGTCGGCCTCGCCCGGCTCGTGCGCCGGCACGCGGCGGATCAGCTCCGCGGCAAGCTCGTCGAGCCCGATCCGCGCGACCGATGACGTGACCAGCACCGGCACGTCGTCGCCGAGTCGCGTGCGCCACTGCTTGCGGGCGGCTTCGCGCGTCTGCTCGTCAACGAGGTCGGCCTTGGACAGCGCCAGCATCCGCGGCAGCGCCGCGAGTCGAGGGTCGTGCTGCTCGAGCTCGTGCTCGATCGCCGCGTGGTTGGCCACCGGATCGGAGCCGTCGAGCGGGTTGAGGTCGAGTACGTGCACCAGCAGCCGTGTGCGCTCGACATGCGCAAGGAACTCGTGGCCGAGCCCGGCGCCGTCGCTCGCGCCCTCGATCAGGCCCGGGATGTCGGCGATCACGAGCTGACGGTCGCCGGCGTCGAGCGTCCCCAGCACCGGCTCGAGCGTCGTGAACGGGTACGCGGCCACCTTCGGATGGGCGCGCGTCAGCCGCGACAGCAGCGACGACTTGCCGGCGTTGGGCAGCCCCACGAGTCCGACGTCGGCGATCAGCTTGAGCTCGAGCGTCACCCACGACTCATCGCCCGGGAGCCCCCGCTCGGCAAACCGAGGGGTCTGGTGGGTCGGCCCGGCGAACCGCTTGTTGCCCCGACCGCCCGAGCCACCTCGCGCGATCACCACCCGCTGCCCCGGCACGACCATGTCGTGGCGCGTGCCGTCCGCTTCGACGGTCACCTCGGTTCCGGGCGGCACGCGGATCTCGAGCGTCTCGCCGTCCTTGCCGTGGCGCAGCGCGCCCTGGCCGTGGCCGGCCCGGCCCGCCTTGAAGTGCGAGCGGCGCCGAAAGCTCTCCAGATCGCGCAGCGACGCGTCGCAGACGACCACGACGTCGCCGCCGCGGCCGCCGTCGCCGCCGTCGGGGCCGCCCTTGGGGACGTGTGCCTCGCGGCGGAAGCTGAGGCAGCCATCGCCGCCGCCACCTGCCTGGACATGGATGCGCGCGCGATCCTGCATAGGGCCTGCGCCATTCTCCTACGAACCCCGTCTATTGTTGCGCCGCGGGCCCCTGCCCCCTCCACTCATGCCCTCGACAGACCCCGTCTTCCTGATCACCGGCGCGTCCAGCGGGATCGGCGCCGCCACCGCCCGCCAAGCGAGCGAGGCCGGCTACCGGCTCGTGCTGGCGGCGCGCTCGACCGACCGGATCGAGGCGCTCGCCGGCGAACTCGGAGGGTCAGAGCGCGCGATCGCGGTGACCTGCGACGTGACCGAATGGGATCAGCAGGAGGCGCTGGTCGCGACCGCGCTGGAGCGCTTCGGGCGAATCGACGTGGCGTTCGCGAACGCCGGCTTCGGCGCCGCCCGTGGCTTTCTCGCCGAGACACCCGAGCACTGGCGCTCGATGGTCCTGACCAACGTGTATGGCGCGGCGCTGACAATCCGCGCGACGATGCCGGCGCTGAAGCAGACGCGCGGGCACCTGCTCTTGACCGGCTCGGTCGCGGGCCGCCGGGCCCTCCCCGGATCCCTGTACTCGTCGACGAAATGGGCCGTGACCGGCATGGGCGAGTCGGCGCGTCAGGAGTTCAACGACACCGGCGTGCGGGTCACGGTGATCGAGCCCGGGATGGTCGACACCCCGTTCTTCGAAAACGGCGCCCCCGCCGACGCGCTCAAGCCAGACGACGTCGCGCGCGCGGTGATGTTCGCGGTCTCGCAGCCGCCGCACGTCGACATCAACGAGATTCTCGTCAGGCCAACCGCGCAGAGTTAGCGCTCCGTGCTCCCGCCGGGAAGCACTCGTAAATCGACAACGGGGAGGGTTTGGTGATGAAGCTGCTGAAGCCGTTCAACGACTTCAAGAAGTTCCTGTTCCGCGGCAACGTCGTTGACCTGGCGGTCGCGGTCGTGATCGGAACCGCATTCACGGCCGTCGTCAAGGCGCTGGTCTCTGACCTGCTGACGCCGATCATCGCGACGATCTTCGGCAGCCCGAACTTCGCCAATCTGAAGTTCACGATCAACTCCAGCCAGTTCGCCTACGGCGACTTCCTCAACAACCTGCTCGCGTTCGTGCTCGTCGCCGCCGCGATGTTCTTCTTCGTGGTGACGCCGATCAACTGGCTGATGGCGCGACGGGCGCAGGAGGATCCCGACACCAAGCAGTGCCCGGAGTGCGACACCGCGATCCCGATCAAGGCGCGCCGCTGCCCGCAGTGCACGACGCGGCTGTCGGGCGGACCGGACGCGCCGGCCCGTCCGGGACGCGTCGCGGCTTCGTAGCGAGCGGGCTAGGAGTCCGAGGACTCGGGCGCGATCGAGACCACGCGCCCGCGGCGTCCGCGGACGAACTCGACCGTGCCCGCGCTGCGCGCGTAGAGCGTGTCGTCCTTGCCGATCCCGACACCGTCGCCGGGCTTGAAGCGCGTGCCGCGCTGGCGGACAATGATCTCGCCGCCGGTGACAGCCTGGCCCGCGAACACCTTCACGCCAAGACGCTTGGCGTTGGAATCGCGGCCGTTGCGCGATGAGCCAAGACCTTTCTTATGCGCCATCTTCGGCCTCCGAAGTTGTCGTGGACTTACTGGGACGCCGCGAGGCCAGCTTGATCTGCGTGACCTCGATCCGGGTCAACTCCTGGCGATGACCGGTGCGCCGCTTGTAGCCGCGCTTGGGCTTGAACTTGACGACGCGCAGCTTGGGACCGCGCTCGTGCGCGAGCACCTTGGCCTCGATCTGGACCTTCGCCAGGTCGTCACCGTCGACGACGTCTGAGCCGTCGACGTAGAGCAGCGGCTGGAGCGACAGCGTGCCGCCGTCGTCAACGGGCAGACGCTCGACAAGGAGCGATTGCCCCTCCTCGACGCGGTACTGCTTCCCGCCTGTCTTGACGATTGCGTACATGGCTTACAAATGAGCTTAGTCGGAGGGTGAGGCCGTGGAGCCGGACTTGGCCCGAGCGCTCGAACGGCGTCGTCCGCCTCTGCGGCCACGACGCCGATTGCCCGATTCTACGTCATCTTCGGAATCTTCCGTGTCCGCATCGTCGGGGCTGGGGCCCGGCTCGACGTCGACCAGTGACGCGATCGCGGCGGTCGCGCCGGCCTCCTCGATCCGCACGAGGTGCTTCTCGCCAACGTATCCGCCGCCGCCGGTGATCGAGATCAGGTAGCCGTCGACCTTCGCGACCGCATCGCCGGGGCTGTACATGTGCGGCTCGACGATCTCGACGTGGACCTCTTCGCCCTCGCGGAACGGGACGGCTCGCTCGAGCACCTCTTCGCGCTTGCCTTCGAGCACGACCGCGAAGTGGTCGAGCGGCAGCCCCTCGGAGCCTTCGAAGTGGAAGAACTTGCCGGTGTCGTGCTCGACCTCGCGCAGCACGCGGGCCTCATTGGAGGTGAACTCGGCGCTGACGCGCGGATTCATCTGGATCAGGATCGCCTCGGCCTCGGTCTGCTTGGCGAGGTCGCGCATGCGACGCTCGAACTCGATCGCAATCGTCTCCTCGGACTTGATCACGCCGGCCCCGTTGCACGTCGGGCATGGGCGGGTCATGATCTCGCGGACGCCGTCGGTCACGTTCTGGCGGGTCATCTCGACCAGTCCGAGCGGTGAGATCTCGACCACGAACGTCTTCGTGCGGTCCTCGTCAAGCGACTTGCGCAGTGACTTGAGCACCGCGTCGCGGTTGCGAGCGCGGGCCATGTCGATGAAGTCGATGACGATGATTCCGCCGATGTCGCGCAGCCGCAGCTGCCGCACGACCTCCTCGGCGGCCTCGAGGTTGGTCTTGGTGATCGTGTCCTCGAGCCGGGCGCCCTTGCCGCGGCCGGTGAACGACCCCGAGTTGACGTCGATCACGGTCAAGGCCTCGGCGTAGTCGATCATCAGGTAGCCGCCGCTGGGTAGGTCGACCCGCCGCGAAAGCGTCGAGTCGAGCACCTGCTCGACCCCGAACGCCTCAAACAGCGGCTGTGGCTCCTCCCACAGCTCGACCTGATCGACGAGCTCGGGCGCGGTGCGCGAGAAGAACGAGACGAGCCGGTGAAGCTGCTTGGCGTCGTCGACGACCGCGCGCTCGAACGCCGAGGAGAAGATGTCGCGCACGACCCGGACCGACAGGTCGGCCTCCTGGAAGACGAGCGCCGGTGCCGGCGTCTCGGCGACGCGCTTCTGCAGCACCTCGTTGAGCTTGAACAGGTACACCAGCTCGCGCTCAAGGTCGGCGCGCTTGGCGCCCTGAGCGGCGGTGCGGATGATCGCGCCGGCGCCCTTGAGGTCGAGCTTCGCCGCCTCCTTGCGCAGCCGGTCGCGCTCTGGGTCGTCGAGTCGGCGCGAGACGCCGATGCCCTCGCCGTACGGCGCGTAGACCATGTAGCGGCCGGCGATCGTCAAGTCCATCGACAGGCGCGCGCCCTTGGTCTTCAGTGGGTCCTTGACGACCTGCACGACGATCTCCTGGCCGGGCTTGAGCATGTCGGTGATCTGCCGGTTGTCGCGCCCGCCGCCGCGGCCGCGGCGGGGCGCCTCGACGCCCGGCAGCACGATCTCGTCGACGTGCAGGAAGCCGTTCTTCTCCAGCCCGATGTCGACGAATGCCGCCTCGAGCCCGGCGAGCACGTTGTCGACGCGCCCCTTGTAGATGTTTCCGACGATCGAGCGCGCTCCGCGGCGCTCGAGGTAGAGCTCGGCTACGTGATAGCCGGCGGCCGGATTGGAGCCCTTACGACGCCGGCGTGTGGTTGCCGAGCCTGACTTGCGTGCTGCGACCGTTCCGGTCGCCTCCAGTAGCGCGACGCGGGTCTCTCCGCGGTCAACGCTGACCAGTACTTGCTTCTTCAATTGTCATTCAGTCCTTTGGAAAACTTTGGCCGCGGTCCCGGTTGGGCGGCGGCTTTACGAAACGAGCGCCCGGCTCTTTTCACTGGCAGCGATCCGAGCTTGTATGTGGATCGACTGCAGAAGGCCGAGGGCGATAAACGTCACCAGTACCGAGGAGCCGCCGTAACTCATCAGCGGCAGTGGTACTCCGGTGATAGGCATGATCCCGATGGTCATGCCCGCGTTGACGAAGACCTGGAACATCAGCATCGCCAGGATGCCCCCGGCGATCAGGGTTCCGAACAGGTTCTTGGCCATCGTGAGGATGCGTAATGCGCGCCAGATCAAAAGTGCATACAGCGATAGCACAAGCGCGGCGCCGGCGAAGCCATAGGTCTCGCCAACGACCGAGAAGATGAAGTCCGTCTGGTTTTCGGGAAGAAAGTGCAGGTTTGTCTGGCTTGCGTGAGCGACGCCCCGGCCGGTCTTCTGGCCGGAGCCGATCGCGATCAGTGATTCAAGGATGTTGTAGGTCTGGTTGCGCGGGTCGTGGGAGGGATTGAGGAAACCGGTCAGCCTTTGCACCTGATAGGGCTTCAGAACATGTACCCCCATCGCGGGTGCAGCCACCAGCACGAACGTGACCGAGACAGCGAACAGCGCCACCAGCGCTGTCAGCTGCTTCCACGAGGTGCCGGCGAAGAACAGGATCGCGAAGCCCACGGCGACGTAGACCATTCCGGTTCCGAGGTCGGGCTGCGGGATCACGATCAGCGCCGGGATCAGCGCCAGCAGCATGATCCGCGCGGTCGTGCGCCGTTCGTGCAGCCGTCGCGAGCGATCGACCGCGAACGCCGCGAGTGACGTGATCAGCAGGATCTTTCCGAACTCCGACGACTGGAACTGGAAGAACGGGAGCGGGATCCAGCGGTGCGCGCCGCGCACCAGCGGCGCGCCGTACACGACGATGTTGAGCCCGATCAGCATCCCGTAGAACGGCCACCTGAAGCGCCGCAGCCGCGTGTAGTCGATCCCCGAGATGATCAGCGCGATCACGATTCCGATCCCGGCGTAGACCGCCTGGCGCTCGACGTAATAGAGCGGGTGACCGGGGTTGGTCGTTCGCGTCGCGCCTTTGAGCGTGATCAGCGAGCACGCGATCAGCCCGAACGCCGCGAGCATCAGCATCGGATCGAAAGTGAACAGTGACCGTGGGCGGACCTCGGCCGCCGCATCGCTTTGGAATGGGGTCGCGACGCTGCTCATAGCGTCTTCGAGCTCCCGGCCTTGAACGGACCAAGCTTGCCTGTGAACCACTGGGAAAGGATCTGGCGCGCGGCCGGGGCGGCGGCGGCGGCGCCGAACCCGCCCTGCTCGACGGTCACGATCACGAGGATCGGCTTGCTGGTGGCGCTGTCGGGGACGAAGCACGCATACCACGACTGGTCGGCCTGGCCGTTTCGCTGCGCGGTCCCGGTCTTGCCGTAGACGGGTTCGGGGAAGTCGCTCATCACGTCAGCCGAGGTTCCGCCCGGCTGCGAGGCCGCGGCGCGCAGACCGGTCCGAATCGCATCCAGATACTCGGGAGCGATGCTGATGTGGCGCGCCGCCGGCGGCTGGATCTTCTGCAGCACGGTCCCGTCGGGCGAGTCGACCTCGAGTCCGATGTGCGGGCGCACGACGGTCCCGCCGTTGGCGATCGCGGAGTACGCGACCGCGAGCTGCAGCGGCGTGACGCCGACGTCGCCCTGGCCGACGGCCAGGTTCTCGTTGTCACCGACCGACCAGGGGCGGCCGTCCGCGATCCCGCAGCTCGGCACGTGGTGCTTGTGTTCGCAGCGCAGTTCTTCGCGGTCGACCTGGGCGCGCCACTTCGGCGACGGCAGGTTCCCGGCGAGCTCGCCGCCGAGATCGATCCCGGTCTTGTCGCCGATCCCGTAGAGATGCGCCCAGTGCTGCAGCGGGCCGCCGTCGGGCCGGTCGACGTTCGTGACCCGCCCGAGGTTGTAGAAGAAGTCGTCGGAGGAGACCTTGATCGCCTCGGTCAGATCGAGCACTCCATAGGACGCATGGCCGGCGTTGTGACGGAGGTCGCCCGGACCGTTGGAGTAGACACCGGTGTCGTCGTAGGTGTCGCCGACGCTCCAGGAGCCGCTCTGGAGCGCGGCAGTCGCGGTGATCGGCTTGAACGTCGATCCGGTCGGATATGCGCTCATGATCGCGCGGTTGATCAGCGGGAAGTTGCTGGAGGCGTTGTTCAGCTGTTTGTAGGTCGATGCCGGCACCCCGGCCGGGTTGGCGAAGATGCTGGGGTTGAACGTCGGCAGTGAGCCCATCGCGTAGACCTCGCCGTTATCGGGGTCCATCGCGACGAACGCGCCGGCCTGGGCGGGCGGGTTGTCGTTGATCGCCGTCTGCAGCGCGGTCTGCCCGGCGCGCTGGAGGTTGACGTCGAGCGAAAGCTTCAGCGAGTGGCCCTGAACCGGCTTGCGCGACGACAAGTCCCCGGTGAAGTGCCCGAGCGCGTCGACCTGCACGCGGTCGGCGCCGTCCTGCCCGCGTAGGTAGTGGTCGTAGTACCACTCGAGTCCCGACTGGCCGACGACCGCGTTCTGGGATACGCCCCGATAGCGGGCCTGCTTGACCTCCTGCGGCGAAATCCGCCCGACCGTGCCGAACAGCTGCGCGGCAAGCTCGCCGAGCGGATAGCGACGCAGCCATACCCGGTCGACGCTGACGCCGGGAAAGGTCTGCTGGTTCTCGGCCAGGTAGTACTGGACGTCCTTGGAGACGTCCTCCTTGATCGGAACGTCCTGGTAAGGCAACTGCGCGTAGCCCTGCGCGACATCGCAGGCAATCGGCGACAGCCGCGCGGGCCCGTAGCCGTCGATCAGGCAACGCTTGCGTTTCGTCGACGTCCCGAGCACGCGCGCGAGCTTGTTGTAGAGGCCCGTGTCGCGGCGCGGCGGATGCCCCATCAGCTGCGGCGCCAGCGGGACCGGCAGGTCGGCGGGCGAAATCTGCACGGCGATCGCCGGCTTGGAGTCGACGAGCACGTTGCCGCTGCGGTCGACGATCTCGCCTCGCGGGGCCGGGATGTCGATGCTTCGCGCTGGGTTGCCGCGCGCCTGGGCCAAGTACTGATCGCCCGACAGCACCTGCAGGAACCACAGGCGGAAGAACACGATCGCGAACAACGCCAGCGCGACGCTGGCGGCGATCGCGACCCGCAGCGCGAGCTGCGGGGTCAGCGGCGGGCGTCTGTCCTCGGGCGGCTGGATCATTGCGTCGACGAGCGGGGGATCGGTCCGAGACGTTCTGACGGGCGCGACAGCGGGCTGAGCCCGCCGGTCGTGTACGCGCGGCGGCGGCGACGGCGCGGGTCGTCGGGCAAGGTCGGGCGGATCAGCCGCCGCACGAACGCGAACACCGGCAGCGCGATCAGGGTGTTGACGAGCACGGTGATGAAGATCTGCTGGAACAGCAGCGCGCTGACCGGGGAGTTGACGCCGAGCAGGAACTGGATCAGCGCCATCCCGAGCCCCGCAAACGCCGTCGCGGCAGCGCCCATCACGAGCGGCACGAGCCCGTGCGCGGGATCGCGGAGCTCGCGCAGCCGGCCGCCTCCGTATCCGATCGCGATGTAGAGCAACGAGGTCACGCCTAGCG
The DNA here is from genome assembly GCA_036490775.1 of Solirubrobacteraceae bacterium. Taxonomy (GTDB): domain Bacteria; phylum Actinomycetota; class Thermoleophilia; order Solirubrobacterales; family Solirubrobacteraceae; genus Palsa-465. The sequence goes on from DASXDD010000097.1 coordinate 20,101, forward strand.
TCTGGACAAGTACGAGGTCGACCAGCAGCCCGGTCCCAAAGCCGGTGATCGCGCCCGCCATCGAGCCGGCGAGCAGCCCGACCGCCATCACCACGAGCGGGCCGAGGTCGGCACTGACTCCGAAGATCGAGATCTGCGAGACCGCGGCCTCCTGGATCACCACGGTCGCGAACACAAGCACGACCAGACGCAGGATCAAGCGATAGTTCACGGCAGCTGCGCGCGCTCCGTGCCGCCGTGTGGTTTGGTCAGGATCTGCACGGCGTCGAGATGGCGCAGGTCGACGGCGGGGTCGACTTTGACCTCGCCGTCGTTGAGCAGGTCGTTCTCGCTTGCGCTCGAGATCGTCCCGATCGGGATCCCGGGCGGATACAGGGACTGCAGCGGTCCGGCCTTGAAACCGGCAGTCACGACCTGCTGCCCGACCGCCTCGTGGAACGGGCCGCTCTGGGGCAGCTGCTGGACGAGCAGCTGGTCGGGGTCGCCGACTGCGGGCACGAGCACGCCGGTGTCGCCGCCGGCATCCTGGACCTGGGCGGCGACCGCCATCGAGTGGTCGGTGATCAGCGTCACGACCGAGACCGTGGGGTCGACTGTCGAGATCTTTCCGACCAGGCCGCTGTCGCCGATCACGGGATCGTCGACGTGGACGCCGTCGTCGGAGCCCTTGTCGACCTCGATCGTCGCGTACCACAGCGTCGGGTCGCGGCTGATCACGTGCGCGGCTACCGCGTGGTAGGAGGCGATCCCGAGCGAGTTGTCGAGTCCGACGAGCTTGGTCAGCTGCCGGTTCTGCAGCACGGCGCTCTGGGCATGCGCGAGCTGCGCAGTCAGCGAGTTGACCTGGCGCTGCAGCCGGTCGGCGCGGGACTTGGAGTTGAGCGTGTCCGAGAACCAGCCGGCGACGTCGCGCACGGGCTTGAGCGCCGTGCTGGCGCCCTCCTGGACCGGAGAGAACACCTCGACGATCCCCCGCTGAACCGTGTGCAGCGGGCTGCTTGACGCCTCGCCGAAGTAGGCGGTCAGCAGGATCAGGGAAACGCCGACGAGCAGCCCGAGGACTGCGCGCCGGCGACGAACTTGCTTGTCATGCACGAGGTGCGTGTCTCCAAGATTTTGCTCCGCGCCGGCTCAGCACAAGGTCGCAAACCTAGTACCGGCGGCGCCGATTACGTGAATTCTTGCTGGAACGGTGGATAGCCTCGAACTCCTCCAGTGACCTTCCGGAGCCGACTGCCACACACGTGAGCGGCGATTCGGCTAGATGCGCGGGCATCTGCGTCTCGTGACGCAGGCGCTCCTCGAGCCCCTGTAGCAGCGACCCCCCTCCTGCCAGCATGATGCCACGATCCATGATGTCGGAGGCGAGCTCAGGCGGTGTGCGGTCCAGCGTCTCCTTCACCGCGTCGATGATCTGCGAGACCGGCTCTTCGAGCGCGCCGCGGATCTCCTCGCTGGTCAGCACCACCGTCTTGGGCAGACCCGAGACCATGTCGCGGCCGCGAATCTCCGCCTGGACCTCCTCGCCCATCGGGAATGCGGAGCCGATCTCGAGCTTGACCTCTTCGGCGGTCTGCTGGCCGATCAGCAGCTTGTACTCGCGTTTGACGTAGCTGATGATCGCCTCGTCGAGCTCGTCGCCGCCGACGCGAATCGATTGCGAGACGACGATCCCGCCGAGCGAGATCACGGCGACCTCGCTCGTGCCGCCGCCGATGTCAACGACCATCGAGCCGGTCGGCTCGCCAACCGGCAGCCCTGCCCCGATCGCGGCAGCCATCGGCTCCTCGATCAGGTATGCCTGGCGCGCGCCGGCCGACAGGCAGGCTTCCTCGACCGCGCGCTTCTCGACCCCGGTGACGCCGCTCGGCACACACACGACCACGCGTGGATGCGCCCAGCGGTTCTGGTGGACCTTCTGGATGAAGTGCCTGAGCATCTCCTCGGTCACCTCGAAGTCGGCGATCACGCCGTCCTTCAGCGGCCGGATCGCCGAAATCGTCCCTGGCGTCCGTCCGAGCATCCGCTTTGCCTCGATCCCGACCGCGTGCACCTCGCCTGTGCGCGAATCCACCGCGACGACGCTCGGCTCCGACAGCACGATCCCGCGTCCACGCACGTAAACGAGCGTGTTCGCGGTACCGAGGTCGACCGCCATGTCGCGACCCCCGAAGCCTGTCAAGTATCCGAAGAAACCCATGCGTTGGAGGTCAGCCGCGCCCCCCGGCGCCGGTAGCGCCGGGCAAAGATTCGCGGCCGCGAAGCGGGTGGAAACTTTCGAACTGGGTCACGAGATGAGCGAGGCAGGACAAGCGGCAGGCGATGCGACGCGTGTTGGACCCCACGCCCAGGCCGCCAGCACCGTCCGGCGTTGAGTGTAGCCGAACACCCGTCGCGGGTGGCTCGGCGCAAGACCGCCAACGCAACCGAAAAATCCTGGAAAAACGGCATACATACGGGCGATCGCGGCTTCGGCGCCGCAATCGCACCGGCCACTCTGAAATCTGGCTGTCATCCGAGTTGCGCGGCGGGCAACAACCACGGCGCGAGCTCCAGCAGCGTCGACACCGGAAGCCCGACGACGGCTGTGTAATCGCCTTCAATCGCCGTCACCAGCGCCGCCCCCCGTCCCTGGATCGCGTAGCCGCCAGCCCGCTCGCGCCACTCGCCGCTGGCCACGTACCACGAGATCCACGGCTCGTCGAGCTCTCTGAACTGCACCAGGGTCGTCGCCGCGGTCGTGCGCGTCTCGCCGGCCGCGATCACACAAATCCCGGTGACGACCGCGTGCCGGCGGCCGGCGAGCGCGCGCAGCGTCTGCGCTGCATCGTCAGCGCCGGCGGGCTTGCCCCAGATCCGCTGGCCGATGCTGACCAGCGTGTCGACCCCCAGCACCGTCGACTCGGGGTGGCCGGCGGCGATCGCTGAAGCCTTGCGGTAGGCATTCTCGACCGCAACCTCGTGCGGCGGCCCCGAGCTCAGCTCCTGCACATCGGGGATCTGGATCGTGAACGCGATCCCGAGCTGCTCGAGGATCGCGCGGCGCTGTGGCGAGCGCGAGGCCAAGATCAGCGGCCGCACCGCGCCGGCGAGCCCCTAGCGTCCCGGCTCGTAGGTTCGCGCCACTACCCGAGCTCGGGAAAGAACAACGAAACCTCGCGCGCAGCGGACTCCGGGGCGTCCGAGCCGTGGACCATGTTCTGGCCGACCTCGATCGCGTAGTCACCGCGGATCGAGCCGGGCGCGGCCTTGATCGGGTCGGTGGCCCCGATCACCTGCCGGGCGGCCTCGATCGCGCGCTCGCCTGCGAGCACCATCGCGACCAGCGGGCCAGAGGTGATGAATGAGACGAGCTCTCCGAAGAACGGCTTCTCCGCGTGCTCGGCGTAGTGGCGCTCGGCGAGCTCGACGTCAAGCGTCATCAGCTTCATCGCTGCGAGCGTCAATCCCTTGCGCTCGAATCGCGCGACGATCTCGCCCGTGAGGTTGCGTGCGAAGGCGTCGGGCTTGACAAGGATCAGCGTTCGCTCCATGTGGGGCAGTTCTCCCTTCAGAGGTTGTTAGCGGGCCGCGAGCAGCGCCGAGCGGTCAGCCGCTCGACGGGCCGCCGGCTTCGCCGGCCGTGCCTGCGACCGAGTGCTCGGAGGCGGTGTCCCGGCGTCGCCGCGCGCGGCGAGGCGAGGCAGTGATCGTGCCGACCTCCGTCTCGCAGAACGGGCAGATCTTCCACGCCGGGTCAAGCGGCTTGCCGCACGCCTTGCACGGATCCTTGAGCTTGCGCAGGCAGTTCGGGCACCTCAGGAAGTCCTTCTCGACCTCGTAGTCGCAATGCGGGCAAAGGTGATATCCGAGTTCGGCCAACCGGGCCTCGGCTGCTTGCATCTCAAGCTCGCGCTCGCGGATGTCGTCGAGGTACTCCGGCGGCCGGACGATCATGTAGACGATCGTGCCGACGTAGGGGAACAGCGACGCGGCGGTCGCACAGCCGACCAGCAGCGGGTCACCGATCCGGCGACGGGCGTCGGCGTAGGTCCAGTAGACCAGTGCCAGCCACATCACGACGAGGAACAGGATCACCAAGTCGACGACCAGGCTGATCGTGTTGTTTTTGATCCCGAAAGCGCCCAGTAGGAAGAGCATTAAGGACGCGAGTGTAGTGGTCGCACGGGTCGGATCGTCGCGGTGGCGGGGATGGGCCCGACTGAGACTTTACGAGACGGACCGGCGTAAAGGTCCCTGGCGGCGACCGCTCACAGGAATATTCGGCCGAACAGGTACCCGATTCCGAAGAACACGAGGATCACGACGGCGACGATCAGGGCGACGAGCCCGATCATCGTCAGGAACCGCGGCTGGTCGTGGTCGTTCACAGCGTCGAGGCGCGGCCTCGCCCAGCGGGGCGCACCAGGTCGGCGACCAGATAGATCGATCCGGTGGCGAGCACGACGCCGCCCGGTCCGGCGAGCTCGCGAGCTCGCGACACGGCGGCGTGTGGGTCTCGGACGACTTCCGACGGGGGACCATGGAGCTGGCGAGCCAGCGACTGGAGCGTGGGAGGCGGCAACGCCCGGGGATTCTGACTGCTGGTGAAGACCACCGCGTGGCAGTGGCGAAGTAGCGACGCGAGCATCCCGGCGGCGTCTTTGTCGTCGAGCACCGAAACGACTGCGACCAGCCGGTCACGCCCCGCGACGATCTCGGGCAACGACTCCGTGAGCGCCGCCATCCCCTCGGGGTTGTGCGCGCCGTCGACGAGCGTCAGCGGCTCCTCGCCCACGATCTGGAGCCTCCCGGGCACGCGGATCTCGGCAGCGACGGCTGTCAGCGCCTGCTCGTCCAGCTCGCCGAGGTAGGCCTGCGCCGCGGTCCGGGCGAGCGCGAAGTTGCGCCGCTGGAACGAGCCGAGCGCCCCGACGGGAACCCCAGGGTCGCCTGGGGCGTGCACGAGCGTCGCCCCCCGCGCCTGTGCAATCTCGTGCGCTACCGCCTCTGCGTCGGGGTGCAGGCGGTCGCCGAGCACGAGCGTCGCCCCAGGCTGCACGACGTCGAGCTTCTCGGTCGCGATGTCGGTGATCGTCGGCCCCAGCCAGCGTGTGTGCTCGAGCCCGACGCTGGTCAGCACCTGAACCCGAGACGGGATCACGTTGGTCGCGTCGTAGCGGCCCCCGAGCCCGGCCTCGATCACCGCGACCTCGACGTCGCGGCGTGCGAGCTCGGAGTAGGCGGCGGCGGTCAGCGCCTCAAACTGCGTGACGCGGTCGTCGCCCCCCAGCGAGCGGTCGACGAGCTGCGCCGCGTGCGCGGCGCGCTGCACGGCGGCGGCGAACGCGGCCGGGTCAAGATCGGCGTCGTCGATCCGGATCCGCTCGCCGAACGACACCAGGTGTGGAGACAGGTAGGCGCCGGTGTGCAGCCCGTGGCGCGCAAGGATCGCGGCGATCATCCGGACGGTCGAGGATTTGCCGTTGGTCCCGACGACGTGGATCGAGGCGAACTTGCGCTGCGGGTGCCCGAGCGCGGTCATCAGCCGCTGCATGCGGTCCAGGCCGAACCGCATCCCGAACAGCTCGAGCGACAGCAGGTAGCGCTCGGCGTCTGAGGGCGTCACAGCGCCTCCAGCTCCTCGCGCAGACGCGCGAGCTTGTCGCGCTCGGCCGCGACGACCTCCGGCGGCGCCTTGGCGACGAAGCCCTCGTTGGCGAGCTTGCGCTCCGCGCGCTCGACCTCGGCCTCGAGCTGCTCGCGACGGGCGGTGAGCTTGCGCGTGGCCGCCTCGAGGTCGAGCTCGTCGCTGGCAAACACCTCCACCGTCCCGCCCGGGATCGCAACCGAAGCCGCCGGCAGCTGACCGTCGTCGGGACCGGCGAGCGACATCCGCGACAGCCGCTCGAGGTGATCGGCGGTCAAGTCGTAGCCGTCGGCGGCGAGCCGCGAGGTGAGCGTCGCCCCGGGGCGCACGCCGGCGAAGTCGCGCCACGCGCGCAGCGCCTGGACGGCCTCGATCAGGCGCGCGAGCGCAGCTTCAGCGTCGTCGTCGACGGCGCCGTGCGCGTCGTCGGAGATCCCGGCGGCGAGCAGTCCCTCGGCACCCGGCACGTAGCTGTAGATCTCCTCGGTCACGAACGGCATGATCGGGTGCGCGAGCGCAAGCGTCTGCGTGAGCACGTGTAACAGCGTCGCGGCCAGTTCGGGCTCGCCCGCGCGCAGCCGCGGCTTGACGAGCTCGAGGTACCAGTCGCACAGCTCGGCGTAGACGAAGTCGTACAGGCCCAGCGACGCATGGGAGAAGTCAAAGCGCTCGATCCGCGCGGCGGTGTCGGCCTTCGCACGCTCCAGCCGCGACAGGATCCAGCGGTCCTCGACGGCGTTGGGCTTGATCGCGGCGCGCGCGTCGGGACCGACGCCGAGCAGAATCAGGCGCGAGGCGTTCCACAGCTTGTTGGTCAGCTGCTGGGCCTGGGCGACCTTGTCCTCGGAGAACTTCACGTCCTGGGCGGAGGACATCGCGAGCAGGCCCCAGCGGACCGCGTCGGCGCCGTAGGCCGGGAACTCACCGGGCGACTGCTGGCCCTCGGCGAACACCGGCGGGCGCTCCCCGCCCTGAATCAAGTCCATCGGGTCGATCCCGGTGCCCAGCGACTTGGACATCCGCCGCCCGTCGGGCGCCTGGATGATCGAGTGCACGTACACGTCGGAGAACGGGATCTCGCCGGTGAACTCGATCCCCATCATGATCATCCGCGCGACCCACAGGAACACGATGTCGCGCCCGGTCGCCAGCGTGTTGGTCGGATAGAACGCCGCGAGCTGGTCGGTCTGCTCGGGCCAGCCAAGCGTCGCAAACGGCCACAGCGCGCTCGAGAACCACGTGTCGAGCACGTCGGGGTCGCGCTCCCAACCATCCCCGTCGGGCGGTTCCGTGCCGACGTGGGTCTGATCGCCGCGGTACCAGACCGGGATTCGATGGCCCCACCACAGTTGGCGCGAGATGCACCACGGCCGGATGTTCTCCATCCAGTCGAGGTACACGCGGCCCCACTGCTCCGGGTAGAAGCGGATCCGCCCGCTCGTCACCGCCTCGATCGCGGGGCGCGCGAGCTCGTCCATTGCCATGAACCACTGCAGCGAGATCAGCGGCTCGATCCGCTCGCCCGAGCGGTGCGAGAACGGGACGGTGTGCACGTACTCCTCGGTCCGCGCGATCAGGCCCTGTTCGCGCAGCTCTGCGACGACCGCCTGCTGCGCGTCGGCGACGGTCATCCCGACGAACCGCTCGGGAGCCTCATCGGTGATCCGCCCGTCCTCGCCGATCACCGACGGATGCGCGAGCCCGTGCCGGCGGCCGATCTCGAAGTCGTTGGGATCGTGGCCGGGCGTGATCTTCAGCGCCCCGGTTCCGAATTCGGGCTTGACGTACTCGTCGGCGATGATCTTCAGCTTGCGCCCGACCAGCGGCAGAATCGCCTTCTCGCCGACCAGCCGCGCGTAGCGCTCGTCGTCGGGGTGCACGGCGATCGCCGTGTCAGCGAGCATCGTCTCGGGGCGCACGGTCGCGACCGTGATCGCGCCCGACCCCGAGACCAGCGGATAGTCGATGTAGTACAGCGTGTCGTGGACCTCGCGGTCCTCGACCTCGAGATCGGAGATCGCCGAGCCGCTTCCGGGGTCCCAGTTGACCATGTAGCGGTCGCGGTAGATCAAGCCCTTCTCATACAGCGCCACGAACACGCGCAGCACCGCCTGCACGTAGCGGTCGTCGAGCGTGAAGCGCTCGTCGTCGTAGTCGCAGGAGGCGCCGAGGCGCTTGAGCTGCTCGATGATCGTGCCGCCGAAGCGCTCCCGCCAGCGCCAGACGGCCTCCACGAACGCCTCGCGGCCGAGCGCCTCGCGGCTCGAGCCCTCCTGCACGAGCGCGCGCTCGACCTGCGTCTGGGTCGCGATCCCGGCGTGGTCGGTGCCGAGGATCCACTTTGTGCGCACGCCGCGCATCCGCCGCGAGCGGATCAGGCAGTCCTGCACGGAGTTGTTGAGCGCGTGCCCCATGTGCAGCGCACCGGTGACGTTCGGCGGCGGGATCGCGATCGAGTAGTTGTCGGCGGGGTCGCCCTCCGGATCGGGATGAAACAGCCCCGATTGCAGCCACTGTGCGGCGATCCGCGGCTCGACCTCGGAAGGGTCGTAGCGCGTCTTTGACTGAAGGTCAGACATCGCGGCCCGAGTGTAGGGGCCCGTCACGACCCGGCAGCGCGCCGGGCGACGTCGCCGCTGGGCCTAAGCCGCTTCTTCTTCAGGCGCCGCGACGGTCACGAGCGTTGGGGCCTTGCCCTTGTCGATCACGTCGCGCGTCACGACGCACTTGCGTACGTCCCGGCGTGAGGGAAGCTCGAACTGGACCTCGAGCAGCACCTCTTCGATGATCGAGCGCAGCCCACGGGCGCCGGTCTCGCGTTCCAGTGCCTTGTCGGCGACCGACGTGAGTGCGTCATCGGCGAACACGAGCTCGATCCCGTCGAACTGGAAGAAACGCTGGAACTGCTTGACGAGCGCGTTGCGCGGCTCGGTCAGGATCTGCATCAGCTCGTCGCGCGAGAGCTGGTGGATCGCCGACATCACCGGCAGGCGGCCGATGAACTCGGGAATCAGTCCGTACTGGATCAGGTCCTCGGGCAGGCAGTGCTCGAAGATCTCGCCGGTGTCGCGCTGCTCCTTGGACTGGATCGCGGCACCGAAGCCCACGCCCTGGTGGCCGATCCGGCGCTCGATCACCTTGTCGAGGTTGGCGAACGCGCCGCCGCAGATGAACAGCACGTTGGTCGTGTCGATCGACAGAAACTCCTGGTGGGGGTGCTTGCGCCCGCCCTGGGGCGGGACCGATGCGGTCGTGCCCTCGAGGATCTTCAGCAGCGCCTGCTGGACACCCTCGCCCGACACGTCGCGGGTGATCGACGGGTTGTCGGCCTTGCGGGCGATCTTGTCGACCTCGTCGATGTAGATGATCCCGGTCTCGGCTTTTTTGACGTCGTAGTCGGCCGCCTGGATCAGCTTTAGGAGGATGTTCTCGACGTCCTCGCCGACGTAGCCGGCCTCGGTCAGCGCGGTCGCGTCAGCGATCGCAAACGGCACGTTCAGGATCTTCGCCAGCGTCTGCGCAAGCAGCGTCTTGCCACAGCCGGTGGGACCGAGCAGCAGGATGTTGGACTTCTGCAGCTCGATGTCGTTCTCATCGGACTGCATCATCTGGACGCGCTTGTAGTGGTTGTAGACCGCTACCGAGAGCGTCCGCTTAGCCTGCTCCTGGCCGACCACGTACTCGTTCAGGACGTCGTAGATCTCCCGTGGCTTGGGGAGATTCTCGATGTCGAAGCTCGGCGGTGCGGTGAGCTCCTCGTCGATGATCTCGTTGCAGAGATCGATGCACTCATCGCAGATGTAGACGCCCGGGCCCGCGATCAGCTTCTTGACCTGCCGCTGCGACTTTCCGCAGAAGCTGCAGAGAAGCTGTTCGTTTGAGTCGGTGGGACGTGCCATTCAGATGCTCTCTCTCCCGGAGTTCGGCTCGTCGCGCGTTGCTCGCGACCTAAGGGTAACCCCTCAGTGCTGCGAGATGACGCGGTCGATGATTCCGTATTCCTTCGCTTGCTCGGAGCTCATGAAGTAATCACGTTCGGTGTCGTGCCGAACTTTCTCAAGCTCTTGGCCCGTGTGCTGGGCAATGATCTCATCGAGCCGCCGGCGGACATCGATGATCTCGGCGGCATGAATCTCGATATCTGTTGCCTGACCCTGGAAGCTCGAGGACACCTGGTGGATCAGGATCTTCGCGTTCGGAAGCGCCATCCGCTTGCCGTGGGCGCCGCCCGCGAGCAGCAGCGCGCCCATCGACATTGCGATGCCGACGCAGATCGTCGACACGTCGGGCTTGATGAACTGCATCGTGTCGTAGATCGCCAGGCCCGCGTACACCGAGCCGCCGGGCGAGTTGACGTAGACCGAGATGTCCTTGTCGGGGTCCTCGGACTCCAGATGCAGGAGCTGGGCGACGATCAGGTTGGCGATCTGGTCATCCACCGGCGTGCCGAGGAAGATGATCCGCTCGTTGAGCAGACGGCTGTAGATGTCGAACGCCCGCTCCCCGCGGGATGTTTGTTCGACGACCATCGGTACCAGTGGGCTCATCGTGCTCGCTTCTTTCGCTTACTCCGGCGGATTCCTGCCGAATGTAGCAACCGCCATATGGGGGCCCTCCGGGGAAACTACGTGCGGGGGCCCTCAGTTCTTCGGTTACAGCGAAACGTTCTTGAAAGGCTCAGCTGCCGGGCGTCCAAAGCTGCCCCGAGCCAGACTGCTTGTCCTCCTGCTCAGGCGTCCAGAGCTGCTCGCGCGCCTTCGCCTGGTCGACGCTGATCGGTTTGGCCTCGCGCACCAGTAGCTCGACCGCGAGACTCGTGGCGACGTCGTCGCGGACGCGGTCGAAGCGACCGCCCGAACGCAGCTGCTCGAGCAGCTCCTCGGGCGTGATCTCCTCGCGCGCGGCGGCCGGCGTGATCATCTCGAGCACCTGCTCGTCGGTCGGGTCGATCTGCTCGGCCTCGACAATCGCCGCGAGCACCGCCTCGCGCTGCAGCGCGAGCTTCGCGTCGGGCTCGGCCTCGTGGGCGAGCGTCTCCTCGTCCTTGCCGGCGATCTGCAGGTAGGCCTCTCTGGAGATGCCGCGGCGGGCGAGCGTCGACAGCGTCGACTCGAGCAGCTCGTGCGCCTGTGCATGCACGAGCTTCTCGGGTAGCTCGACGTCGGCTTCGGCGACCGCGGCGTCGATCACGGTCTGTTCGAACTCGCGCTCGATCGTGCGCTGCTCGACCTCCTCCAGGCGCTTGACGACGTCCTCGCGCAGCTCGGCGATCGTGTCGAAACCGCCGGCGTCAGAGGCGAAGTCGTCGTCGAGCTCGGGCAGGCGCTTGGCCTTGACCTCGTTGACGGTGACGTCGAACACGGCCGTCTTGCCGCCCAGTCCGCCCGGGTACTCGTCGGGGAACGTCACCTCGACTGCGCGCTGATCGCCGGCCTGGGCCCCGACGAGCTGCTCCTCGAATCCGGGCACGAGCCGTCCCGAGCCAAGCTCGATCAGCTGGTCGCGGCCCTCTCCCCCTTCGAACGGCACGTCGTCGACGCGACCGAGATAGTCGACGACGACCTGGTCGCCTGACTCCGCGGCTCGCTCGACGGTCTCGAGCGTCGCGAATCGGTCGCGCAGCCCGTCGATCTCCTGGTCGATCATCGCGTCGTCGACGTGCGCCTCGCGACGGCCGACCTCGAGTCCCTTGTACTTGCCGAGCTTGGCCTTCGGGCGCACGCCGATCTCGATCGAGAACTCGAGCGGCTGACCTTCCTCGGGAAGGTCTCCGACATCGAGGTCGGGCTCTCCGATCGGCGAGATCCCGGCCTCGTCGAGCGCGTCGACGTACCAGCGGCCGAGCGCCGAGCGCAGCGCCTCGTCGAGCACCGCCTCGCGCCCGAGGCGGCGGATCACCACCGGCGGCGGAACCTTGCCCTTACGGAATCCTGGCACGCGCAACTGGCGTCCGAGCTCGCGCGCGGCCTCCTGGACGCGACGCTCGACCTCGTCGGCCGGCACCTCGGCCTGCACCCGCACGCGGGACTCTGGCAGCTCGGTGACGCTTGTCTTGACTGAGCTCATCAACCGGGGACGATAGCTTGGGTCCGTGCTCTCGCGATTTGCAGCGCGTGTGGTGACCGGTCCGCTGGCGTTTCTGGTCGCGGGCGTGATCGACGTGCTGGCGTTCGTGATCGCGTCGCTGTGGTTTCGGACGGGGCGAGCGCTACGCGCGCGCTTCAGCGCTGGGGGGACCGCGGCGGACTGATCCGCGTCTTGTCGCGGTCGTCGCCGTTGACCGCGAAGCGACCGTCGTCATCGGCCGAGCCGGCATCGCCCCGGATCAGGTTGCGGACCTCGCGCAGCGCGACCGGCAGCGTCGTCGTGTCGTAGGAGCGCGACGCGTTGATGTCCTGGAGGATCGCCATGCAGCGATCGACGGCGTCTGCGTTTCGCTGCACCCAGGCATCGATCGCCTCATCGCCGTCGGCGTCGGGGCCGGCGGCCTCGATCACCTCCTGGGTCAGCGACCGGTGCACGCCATAGAGATCCTCGCGTAGCGCGGCGCGCGCCAGCGCCTGCCAGCGGTTGGTGCGCGGCAGCTCGATGATTCGGTCGCGCAGCCAGTTGAGCCCGACGCGCGATCCCAGGCCGGCGTAGACGGTCATCACGGTCTGCTGATCGCGGTTGGTGGCGGCGCCGACCTGGACGATGTCGAACACCGCGTACATCGACGGCATCCCGGCCGCGCGCGCTGCGAGCTGCGCTGGCACGCCCGCGGCCTCAAGGTCCTCGGCGCGCTTGGTGAATGCCTCGCGGTCGCCCCCGTCGAGGACGTCGGGGAGCGCGTCAGCGAGCAGCTTGGCTCCGGTCCGGAAGGACTCGATCGTCTTCTCGATGTCGATCGAGCGCGGGTTTGCCCGCACCATCCAGCGCGTCGCGCGCTCGACCAGCCGCCGCCCCTCGATCAGCATCGCGAGCTGCGCCTGGGGATCGACCTTGTTATCGAGCGCCTCGACCTCGGCCCAAAACGAGCGCATGTCGAACACCTCGCGCGAGACCGCGTACGCGCGCGCGAGCATCGACGGGGGCGCTCCGGTCTCCTCCGCCATCCGGAACGCAAACGTCGTCCCGGCGCGGTCGACGAGCTGGTTGGCGACGACGGTCGCGATGATCTCGCGGCTCAGCCGGTGTGAGCGCATCTCCTGGCTGTAGCGCGCGGGCAGCGGCGTCGGGAAGTACCGCTCGAGGTCGTGCGTCAGGTATGGGTCCTCGGGCAGGTCAGACTCGAGCAGCTCCGCATACAGGTGGATCTTGCAGTAGGCCATCACGACCGCCAGCTCGGGCGCCACCAGCCCTTCGTTTGAGGCCTTGCGGTCGGAGATCACGTCGTCCGCGGGCAGGTACTCGAGGTCGCGGACGAGCCCCGCGACCTGCTCGAGGTGATGGATCAGGCGCGCGTGGACGTCGACCATCGGCGCCGCTTGCGCGAGCGCAAGGCTCATCGCCTGGGTCTGCGTGTAGCTGCCGTACAGCACCTGCTCGGCGACGGCGTCGGTCATCTCGACCAGCAGCTCGTTGCGCTGCTTCTGGGTCATGTCGCCGTCGGCGACCAGCGACCCGAGCAGGATCTTGATGTTGACCTCGTGGTCTGAGCAGTTGACGCCGGCGACGTTGTCGATCGCGTCGGTGTTGATCTTGCCGCCGGCGATCGAGTACTCGATCCGTCCGCGCTGGGTCAAGCCGAGGTTTCCGCCCTCGCCGACTACCTTGCACCGCAGCTCGTCACCGTCGACGCGGACCGGGTCGTTGGCCTTGTCGCCCGCCTCGGCCTGAGCCTCAGTCGACGCCTTCACATAGGTCCCGATGCCGCCGTTCCACAGGAGGTCGACGGGCGCGCGCAGGATCTCCTGGATCAGGTCGCTGGGCGCGAGCTCCTGCTCGTCGATGCCGAGCGCCTCGCGGATCTGATCCGACAACTTGATCGACTTCGCCGTGCGCGGATACACGCCGCCGCCCTCGGAGATCAGCGACTCGTCGTAGTCGCTCCACGACGACCGCGGCAGCTCGAACAGGCGCTTGCGCTCGGCGAAGCTCCGCTCCGGGTCCGGATCGGGGTCGAGGAACACGTGCATGTGGTTGAACGCGGCGAGCAGCTTGATGTGCTCGGACAGCAGCATCCCGTTGCCGAACACGTCGCCCGACATGTCGCCGACGCCCACGACTGTGAAGTCGGTCGTCTGGACGTCGGTCCCGAGCTCGCGGAAGTGGCGCTTGACCGACTCCCAGGCACCGCGCGCGGTGATCCCCATCGCCTTGTGGTCATACCCCTGCGAGCCGCCCGACGCGAACGCGTCACCGAGCCAGAAGCCGTACGACGCCGAAACCTCGTTGGCGATGTCGGAGAACGTCGCAGTCCCCTTGTCCGCCGCGACGACCAGATACGGGTCGTCCTCGTCGTAGCGCACGACGCGCTCGGGCGCGATCACGTCGCCGCCGACGATGTTGTCGGTGATGTCGAGCATCCCCGAGAGGAACATCCGGTAGCAGGCGATCCCCTCCTCGAGCAGCGACTCGCGGCCGCCGTCGGTCGGCGGGCGCTTGACGACGAACCCGCCCTTGGAGCCCACCGGGACGATCAGCGCGTTCTTGACCATCTGCGCCTTCATCAGCCCGAGCACCTCGGTGCGGAAGTCCTCGCGGCGATCGGACCACCGCAGCCCGCCGCGCGCAACCCTCCCGCCGCGCAGGTGCACGCCCTCGATCCGCGGCGAGTAGACGAAGATCTCAAACCTCGGCCGCGGCGCCGGCAGGATCGGTACCTGCGACGGGTCGAGCTTGAACGACAGGTACGGGCGCGGGGCGCCGCTGGAGTCGACGACGTAGTAGTTGGTCCGCAGCATCGCGTTGACGACCGACAGGAAGCTGCGCAGGATCCGGTCCTCGTCGAGGCTCTGGACCGAGTCGATCGCCCCCTCGATCTCGGCTTTGAGCTCCTCCGCGGCCTCATCGTCGCGCGCGTCGGGATCGAAGCGAGCCCTGAACAGCGCCACCAGCAGCGCCGCGATATCCGGGTGGCCGAGCAACGTGCGCTCCATGTAGGCGTCCGAGAACGCGATCCCCGCCTGGCGCAGATACTTGGCGATCGCGCGCACGATCGTCGTCTGGCGGCCTGTCAGCGCGGCGCGCAGCACCAGCCCGTTGAGGCCGTCGTCCTCGAGCTCGCCGCGACGGGCGGCGAGGAACGCGTCCTGGAAGACGTCGCGCACGCGCTCGACGTCCTCGGCCGCGCAGCGCAGACCGAAATCGTAGATCCAGGCCGACGAGCCGTCTGACGGCGTGATCTCGTAGGGGCGCTCGTCGACGACCTTTGCGCCCATGTGCTCGAACGTCGGCACGACATCGGATAGCGACACGCCACCGGAGCTGAACAGCTTGCAGCGCAGCGTCCCGACCTGGGCCTCCAGCGGCCGGTAGAGGCTCATGATCGGACCTTTGCCCTCGGCGAGCTGCTCGACCCTCGAGATGTCCGAGACCGCCGACCGCGCCGGCCAGTCCGACCGGTATGCGGGCGGAAACGCGGCCTCGTAGCGGCGAAACAGCTTGACGCCGAGGTCCTCGCCCTTGGTGTCGATCAACGTCGCGCGCAGGTCGTCGGTCCAGGCGCGTGTCGCGGTCGTCAGCCGGGCCTCGATCTCGGCCACGTCGTAGTGCTCGGGCACGCCGTCGGGGCAGTGGACGATGTAGAGCACCCGCGCCAGCACCGATTCCGACAGCTGCAGGGTCCAGTCCAGGTGGCTGCCGCCGAACGCCTCGAGCAGGACCCGACCGACGCGCTCGCGGTTCTCGGTGTTAAAGCGGTCGCGCGGGATCGTCACCAGGCATTCGACGAACCGGTCCTGCGCGTCGCGCCGCACGAACAGCCGCACGCGCTGGCGCTCGCCGAGCCCGAGGATCCCCATCGCCACGTCAAACAGCTCCTCGCTGTCCATCTGAAACAGCGAGTCGCGCGGGTATGACTCGATGATCTCGAGCAGCGCCTTACGGTCGTGGCTGGCAGGCGGGAACGCCGCCCTTGCGAGCACGCGCTCGACCTTCTGGGACAGCAGCGGGATCTCGCGCGGGCTCGTCTTGTAGGCGGCGGTCGTGTACAGGCCGAGGAACCGGCGCTCGCCGATGACCTCACCGCCGGCTCCGAACTTCTTGACGCCGATGTAATCCAGGTAGGCGGGCCGGTGCACGTTGGAGCGCGAGTTGGCCTTCGTGAGCACGAGCACATGTGGGGCGCGCGCGAGCGTCACCGCCTTCGGCGTCAGATGCTTGAACGGCGTCGGCGGTGCACCGCGCAGGATCCCGAGGCCGGAGTCGGGTACCGCGCGCAGTCCCGCCTCCTCCTCCTCGGCGACGAGCTCGTACTCGCGGTAGCCGAGGAACGTGAAGTGATGCGCAGAGACCCAGTCGAGGAACGACCTGACCTCTTGCACCTCGGTCGCGCTGACCGGTGGCGGCTCATGCTGCAGTTCCTCAGACAGCGCTTGCGCGCGGGCGCGCATCGCCTGCCAGTCCTCGACCGCGAGCCGCACCTCGCCGAGCACGCGCTCGAGGTTCTCGCGCAGGCGCGCTAGCTCGCCCTTGTCGCGCTCGCGCACTACCTCGGCGTGGATCACCGACTCGCCGATCGCGTCGTCGGCCTCGGCTCCGGGCTCGAGCACCTCGAGCAGCTCGCCGCCGGCGTCGCGGCGCACACGCACCACCGGGTGGATCAGCAGGTCGATCCCGTAGCCCTGACGCCCCAGCTCCATCGTCACCGAATCGACGATGAACGGCATGTCGTCAGAGATGATCTCGATCACGGTGTGCGGCGACTGCCACCCGTGGTGCTCGAACTCGGGGTTGTAGACGTTGACTTTCGTCTCAGCCGCAGCGCGATGCTGGGCGAGGTTCCACTCGGCGATCGCCGCGCCGTAGAGGTCGATCTGGCTGCGGTCGCTCAGGTCGACGGCCGGGACCCAGTGGTAGAACTGCCGGATGAAGGACTCGCATGGCGTGATGCGATCGGCGGGGAGCTTCCGCCGCACCCGTTCGCAGATGCCGTCGATCAGTTCCGACTCGAGGTCCGCCGCTTTTACAGCCATAGCGCCACCGCATTCTCCTCTTCGCGACGCAGAGCCTATCTCCCTACAGCGTCGGCGACCTGCAGGTTTCCTACCCGTTCACAAGTAACGAACACCCTGCTAATGCGTCGCTCCGGCAGTCGCCGGCACGCGCGCGGGCCGTGGTCGCGCGACGCTGAGCTCGGACGGATCGAAACGCGCGAGGCGGCGGCGGTAGGAGCGGACGCTCCACGGCCACAGCGTCGAGTTGCGGCCGGTTGAGTCCAGGTACCAGCTGGCGCAGCCGCCGGTGGTCCAGACGCTCCCTTTCGTCCCCTCGTCGACCTCGGCGAGGAAGCGGGTCTGTGCCGCTTCGCTGGGTTCGATCGTCGCGAGGCCATGCCGGCGCCGGTGCTTGAGCGCCTCGCGCACATAAGTCGTCTGCGCCTCGACCATCAGCAGCACCGAGTTGTGCCCCAGGCCGGTGTTCGGGCCGAGCAGGAAGAACAGATTCGGAAAGCCGCTGACGCTGACGCCGAGGTGCGCCTTCGGGCTCCCCTGCCAGCTCTGCGCGAGCGCCTTGCCGTCGCGCCCGAAGATCCGGTGGGCGATCGGCGGGTTGGTCGCCTCAAACCCGGTCCCGAAGATGATCGTGTCGACCCGGTGCTCGACGCCGTGTTCGTCGACGATCCCTTCGGCGGTGACCTCGCGCACGCCGCCGGTTACGACCTCGACGTTGTCGGCCGCGAGCGCCGGGTACCAGCGGTTTGATCCGAGCACGCGCTTACAGCCCATCCGGTAGTCGGGGATCAGCTTCGCGCGCAGCTTCGGATCGGCGATCTGCTTGTGGATCATGCGCTTCGCGCGCCGCTCGGTGAAGCGCATCAGCCGCGGGTGGCGAAATCCGAGGTGGAACGCCTCGAGCAGCGAGAACGTCGCCCAGCGGACCGCGTGCATCAGCCTCGGGTGGCGCGCCAGGCGCCGTCGCCAGCCGCGCGGGATCTCCGGCTCGGCGCGCGGGAGCACCCACGGCGGCGTCCGCTGGAACAGGTGCAGGCGTCCGACCTTGGGCTGGATCTGCGGCACGAACTGGATCGCCGACGCGCCCGTGCCGACGACCGCTACCTCGCGCCCCTCGAGCTCGTGCTCGTGGTCCCAGCGCGCGGAGTGAAAGATCCTGCCGTCGAAGCGGTCGATGCCGGGGAGCTCGGGGACCTTCGGATCCGCGAGCGCGCCGGCGCCCGAGACGACGACGTCGGCGGTCAGCGAGCCCTGGCTGGTCTCGATCTCCCAGCGCTGCCTGTCGTCGTTCCAGGTGATGGCCTCGACGTCGTGATCGAAGCGAAGGTGCGAATCGATCTCGTGGCGCGCGACGACGCGCTTCATGTACTCCCAGATCTCGGCCTGGGGCGCAAACAGACGCGTCCAGTCGGGGTTCTGCTCGTCGCTCCACGAGTAGAGGACGCTCGGGATATCGCACGCGCAGCCGGGATAGGAGTTGTCGCGCCAGGTCCCGCCGAGGTCGCCGGCCCGCTCGAGCACGACGTAGTCCTCGATCCCGTCCTGCTCGAGCGCCATCGCCATGCCGAGCCCCGAGAACCCGGCGCCGATGATCGCGACTTCGACGTGTGGCGGGTCTGGTGGCATATGGGCTCCGGTTTCGGGTTAGCGGCAGGCGGGCGGGTACATCAGCGTACCACGTGGTGGTACGTGAACGTACCCACTCATCTGCGGTGTGCAAACGTCCCAACGGCCAGGGGCACGGAGTCGAGCGGGATGTTTGCTCCGGTGGAGGGAGCTAACGTCCCGTCGGCGACGGGAAGCGTGTTGCGCGGGACGTTTGCGCCACGTTGCGGGTCTCGCGCAGGATCGCCTTGACGAGGTCGCCCGCCACCGGGCGCAGCTCACGCACGTCTCGGCCCTGCTGGATCGAGATCACGGTCAGCTCGCGCAGGCCGCCGACGATCATCACCGCCATGTCGTGCGTCAGCGGACCGACGCCGGTCCCGGGCTGCTCGCGGCGCCCGAGCTCGACCAGCCCGACGAGCTGCGCGGCGAACCGTTCGATCACCGCAAGCTGCCGATCAGAGCCAGACGCGCCGAGCGCCGGCAGCTCGCGGACGAAGCTCCTCGACAGGGCCGGCTGCGCGGCGATGCTGTCCAGGTAGGCGCCGAGCGCCTGGTCGACCTGCTGCTCCCACGGCTGCTCCGGATTCACGGCAGTCGCGACCTCCGCCATCAGCGCGTCGTTGACTGCGTCAAACAGCGCTAGGTAGCACGCGTCGCGATCCTCGAAATGCTCGTAGAAGCTCCGCCGGGAGGTGCGGGCGAGGCGCACGACATCGGCGACCGTCGTCTCGCGGTAGCCCTGCTCCTCCACCGATGCCGACATCGCGGCGATCAGCCGCGCACGGTGATCGGATGGTCCCTCCGGGCTCATCGGTACGCCAGTGTACCGACGCTCAGCGGGGAGCGCTAGGTCCAGGGATCGGGCTTCCAGATGTAGGAGTGGTCCCAGAGCTGCACGTCGAGGCGGCCGTACTCGCCGGTGTAGAACACGAGCGGCGCACCATTTGCGTACTGGAGATGCTCAACCCGTCCGACGTACAGCGTGTGGTCGCCGGCGAGGTGGCTGTCGACGACCTTGCAGACGAGATGCGTCAGCGCTCCGTCGAGCAGCGGGATGTCGTCGTGCCACACGAACTCGATGTCGCTCGTCATCCGCGTGCCCTGCGCGGCGAAGTGGCGTGACAGCGGCTCCTGCGATTCGCTCAGCACGCTGACGCCGTAGCGCCCGCTCGATGGCAGCAGCGAGTGCAGGCGGCACGTGTTGGCAAGCGACACGACCACGAGCGGCGGATCGAGCGAGACGGACATGAACCCGTTGGCGGTCATGCCGTGGGCCTGGCCATCGTGGTACGTCGTGACTACGGTTATCCCGCTCGCGAACCTGCCAAGCGCGCGGCGAAACTCGTCAGGGTCAATCTGCTCGTCGCGAGGCTGGCTCGACAAGGTCCTACGTGGATCGGTTGGAGAAGTAGCTGACGTCCTCTGGGTTTACCAGGTCGGGCACAGTCCAACCGTCAAGGTCGTACTCGGCCATGCACTGCTCCGCGAAGCCCTTGTACTCGTCCGCCTGCCCGCTGGCCTGCGCCGCGAACAGCACCTCCATCCGGATGTTCTCGGCGTTGCCGCTGTAGTTGCGCTCGTACAGCTCGTGGCGACCGCCGAACTCGCTTCCGACCGCGTCCCACAGCAGCTTCATCAGCTTCACGCGTTCGACCGACTCGATCCCGTTGGAGCCGCGTACGTAGCGGTCGAGGTACTTGCGGATCTCCGGGTTCTTGAAGTCGCGGGCGCTGGAGTTGATGTAGATCAGGCCGCTCGCGACCGTCTGCTCGACGATCTCCTTGACGCGGGGGTAGCCGATCGTCGAGAACAGCCGGTAGGCCATCGCGTAGTCCATGTTTGGGAGCACCGCGCCCCCCTTCCACGGTTGCGGCTCGCGCGCCATCGCGTTCGCCAGGCCCCACAACATGTTGCGCCACGCGAGCACCTCGCCGACCTGTGCCTGGACGCCGCGGAAGTCCTTCGTGCCGGTCGCCTCGACCGCCTTCATCAGCAGCCCGCCGATGAAGTCGAGCTTGACCGCAAGCCGGATGCACCCGTGGAAGCAGAACCGCGGGATGAAGCCGGTGAACGGGAAGAAGTTGTTGGCCTTCTCGATGTCGCCGTAGACGAACACGTTCTCCCACGGCACGAGCACCTTGTCGAAGATGAAGATCGCGTCGTTCTCGTCGAGCCGGCTGGAGAGCGGGTAGTCGAACGGGCTGCCCATCACCTCGGCGACCATCTCGTAGGACGGACGGCAGATCAGCTTGACGCCGGGCGTCCCCATCGAGACCGCGCAGACGATCGCGAACTCTTTCTTCTGCAGCGGCACCGGGCCGTAGTGCGCGATGAAGTTGAAGTGCGTCAGCGCCGAGCCGGTGGCGACGACCTTGGCGCCGCTGACGACGATCCCGTCGTCGCGCTCCTGCTCGACGTGCATGAACACGTCGCCGACTTCATCCGGCGACCGGTTGCGGTCGACCGGCGGGTGGATGATCGCGTGGTTCCAGTAGAGCACCCGCTCCTGGGCCTCCTTGTACCAGCGCTTGGCGTTCTCCTGGTAAGGCTCGTAGAAGTCGGCGTTGGCGCCGAGCGTCGCGAGGAACGCCGCCTTGTAATCGGGGCTTCGGCCGAGCCAGCCGTAGGTGAGCCGCGCCCACTGCGCGATCGCGCCGAGGTCGCCGACGCAGTCCTCGGCGCTGCGCGGGTAGCGGAAGAACTTGTGCGTGCGCCCGCCGCTGCCGGTATCGGTCTCGGTCGTCAGGACGTCGCGGTACTGATCGTCGTGCAGTGCGTCGTAGAGCCGCGCGATCGAGCGCACGCTGTTGCGGAACGCCGGATGCGTGGTCACGTCCTTGACGCGCTCGCCGTAGATGTAGACCTCGCGGCTGTCGCGCAGGCTCTCCACGTACTCGTCGCCGGTCAGCGGTCGGGAGGCTTGTGTAGTGCTGTCGGTCATTTGATCCTGCGCTCCTCGATCGTGTCTCTCGCGGGCGGCGCTCATCCTGACAGCGGCCATAGAATTCCTCAATGATCAGCGGGCCGAGGAGGGAATGAATGACCACGCGCAACCTCGCCGACGAAGCGCTCACACAGGCGGTATTGGACAGCTTCGGTGGCTGCACGACGGAGCGCCTTCAGGAGCTGACCCAGGGCCTCGTGCGCCATCTGCACGCGTTCGCGTCCGAGGTTGAGCTGACCGAGGAGGAGTGGTTTGCGGGGATCCAGTTCCTGACGCGCGCGGGGCACATCACCGACGACAAACGCCAGGAGTTCATCCTGCTGTCAGACGTCCTTGGTCTCTCGATGCTCGTCGTCGGGCTGAACCACCGCAAGCCTGGGACCGCCACCCCGTCGACGGTGTTCGGCCCGTTCTTCGTCGAGGGCTCGCGGCACTTCGAGAACGGCGAGGACATCGCCAACGGCGCGCCCGGGGAGCCGTGTCTGGTGCAGGGCCGGGTTGTCTCGACCACCGGCGAGTCGGTCGCGGGCGCGCACCTCGAAGTCTGGCAGGCCGACGATGACGGTTTCTACGACGTCCAGCACCGCGAGCTCGAGGAGTCGCGCGGGCGCGGAAACCTGACCTCGGCCGACGACGGGCGCTTCTGGTTCTGGTCGGTCAAGCCGGTCGGTTATCCGATCCCCGGCGACGGCCCGGTCGGCGATCTGTTGCGCGCGACCAACCGCCGCCCGATGCGCCCGGCCCACGTCCACTTCATGGTCAGCGCGCCAGGCTACGAGCCCGTGACCACGCACGTGTTCGCAGACGGCGATCCCGACCTGGACTCCGACGCGGTGTTCGGCGTCAAGGGCGAGCTGATCGCGCCGGTCGTCGCGCACGCCCCGGGGCAGGCGCCAGACGGTCGCGACATGCAGGAGCCCTACTGGAGCATTACCTACGACATCGTGCTCGCGCCGGCCGCCGGCAACTAGTGCTTCCCGCGGGGAGCACTTAACGCGATCAGAAAGGAACCACCGTGGCGCTGACCACCAACGTGATGACCGACGAGCAGCGCAAGTCGGTCGCGCTCGAGTACCTCAAGGCATTCGACAACGGCGGGACGACGTCGACCGGCGAGAGCATCCTCGAGCTGTTCGCCGATGACGCGCAGGTGTACTTCCCGAAGTGGGGCCTGGCCAATGGCAAGGAGGAGATCGGCAAGCTGTTCGGCGACGTCGGCGCCACGATCGTCTCGATTCGCCACGACTACGCGCTGTTCAACTGGGTGTTCTCGGGCAGCGATGTCGTCGTCTGCGAGGGGACCAGCCACGGCGAGCACCGCGACGGCCCCTGGCGCGCGGGCGTCCGCGAATGGCAAGCGGGCCGCTGGTGCGACGTATTCGAGATCCGCGACCACAAGATCCAGCGCTGCTTCATCTACCTCGATCCCGACTACGCGGGCAAGGACATCGACCGGTACCCGTGGCTCGATGCCGGAAACTGAAACTCAGCGCCGGGTCGCGCTGACGAGCGTCGTCTTGAACGGGAACTCAAACGAGCCGCCGAGCGTGTCGATCGCCTCGCCGACGGCGGCCAGCAGTGCGTCGAGCTGCGGGGGCGGCAGCGTCTGATGGTCGCTGTGAGTCGCGAGCATGCGCAGCCACTCGTCGGTCGTGTACGCGCGCGTCCATTCGAACCGCTGGACCTCGGGGGGCTCGAATAGTCCCGACCGATCGAACTCGGCCGCGGCTTCGCTCGTGTGTCCGCCCGGCTTGCCGACCCCGACCGCGCGGTTCTGGAGCTCGGGCGCGAGACGCGCGTAGATCGGGTCGAGCCGCTCACGCACGTGCGGCGGTGGCTCGCCGATGTTCCAGAAGCAGCCGATCCGCCCGCCGGGCGTGAGCACCGACGCCGCCTTCGCGGCGCCGGCGTCGGGCTGGATCCAGTGCCACGCCTGCGCCGAGCTCACGAGCTCGAACCGCCGCCCGCGGTCGTCCCAGCGCTCGAACTCCGCGACCTCGACGTCGATCCCCTTGGCGCGCGCGAGCGCGGCCATCCGCTCGTCGATCTCGACGCCGGTCACCTCGCAGCCGCGCTCAGCCAACAGCGCGCTCGCGATCCCGGTGCCGCAGCCGACGTCGAGCACGCGCCGCGCACCGCCGGCGAGCAACGCGTCGATCAGCGCCGCGGGATAAGTCGGTCTCGAGTTGTCGTAGAGCTCAGCGACGGCACCGAACGACTCCGCGCGCGAGCGGTCCTCGTGCAACATCCGCGCGACACTACTATCCGCCAAACGCCGAACCTGGGAGCACGACCGTGAGCGAGCCGAGCGTCAGCATGTTCCAAGGCAGGCAGGCGGAGCTCGCGATCTCGGTCTGGCGCAACCCGGCGCCGCACCACATCGTCGTTCTCGCCCACGGATACGGCGAGCACCTGGGCCGCTACGGGCACGTAGCTGACGCGCTCGTCGATCGCGGCGCCCTCGTCGTCGGCCCCGACCACGTCGGACGCGGCCGCTCAGGCGGCGATCGGGTAGTGATCACCGACTACGAGCTGGTGGTCGACGATCTCGATTCGGTCGTCGAGCGCGTCAAGGAGCGCCATCCCGGACTCCCGATCGTGCTCGTCGGACATTCGATGGGCGGGATGATCGGCGCCCGGTACGCGCAGCTGCACGGCGACGGGCTCGCCGGGCTGGTGCTCTCGGGCCCGGTCCTCGGAAGCTGGACGCCGGTGACCGACATGCTCGGGCTCGACGAGATCCCCGACGACCCGCTGGATGTCTCGACGCTCTCGCGCGACGCTGAGGTCGGCGAGGTCTACAGCGCCGACGAGCTCGTCTGGCACGGTCCGTTCAAGCGCCCGACGCTCGAAGCGCTGGACGCTGCCCTGGAGACGATCAACAATGGCCGCAAGCTCGGCTCGCTGCCTGCGCTGTGGCTGCACGGCGAGCAGGACCCGCTAGTCGCTGCCCGAGACACGTGCCGGGATCGAGACGCTCGAGTTCACCCGGCTCGAGACCGTGATCTATCCGGGAGCTCGCCACGAGGTCTTCAACGAGACCAACAAGGACGAGGTCCTGGCGGACACCGCCGACTTCATCGACAAGGCGACGGCCTGACTCCTACCGGCGCGTGCTCGCCGTCATCACCTACCTCAGCTCGCAATAGCGCGCGCGTCGGCGGCGGGCGGTCTCTCACCCAGCGCTCGCGTTAGCTCTTCGCGCGAGCGGATGCCGAGCTTCTGGTAGACGTGGCGCAGGTGGTATTCGATCGTCTTGGGGCTGAGGAACAGCGCCGCGGCGGCCTCTCGCGTCGTCTTGCCCGAGGCGAGCAGCAGCGAGATCTGGAGCTCCTGCGGGGTCAGTTCGTCGACGGTGCTCGGGTCGCGCCGGCGCAGCGTCTCCCCCGTCGCGGCAAGTTCGATGCGCGCGCGATCAGCCCACGGCCGAGCGTCGAGCCGCTCGAACGCGTCGACAGCCTCGCGAAGCTGCTCGCGCGCGAGTACGCGGTTGCGGGCACGTCGCAGCCGCTCTCCGTAGGCGAGTTGCGTGCGCGCCCGCTCGTACGCGTCGGGGGTCTGCGCGTGATGGCGCAGCGCCTGCTCGAAGTGCTCGGCGATCTCGTCGTCGTCGGCGATCAGCCCGCGGCTCCGCGCGGCACGCGCGAGCGACCACGGCTGGGCCTTGGCGTCGGCGGCGGCAGAGAGCTCCTCGGCGACCCGGCGCGCATCGTCATGGCGCCCGAGCCGCGTGTAGGCGTCGACCAGCTCGGCGGCCGGCGAGAGGTCGACGTCGGTGATCGACAGCTCGGCCAGCAGCCGGCGCTGACGTTCGAATTGCTCGACCGCGCGGGCAGCGTCGCCGATACCGAGCTCGAGCTCGCCAACCGCTGTGGTTGCCCAGATTTCGTAGATGCGTGTACCGAGCACGACCGACAGCGCCAGCGCCTCGGCGGCGCCTGCCCGGCATTCGGCCTCGCGTCCACGGCGCGCGTCGAGCCAAGCGAGCGCCGACAGCCCGAACGCGAGATCGACGCGTTGGTCGGTCTCGCGCGCGAGCTCGATCGCCTCGCGGTAGGTCGACTCCGCGATCGCCCAGCGGTCGGTCGTCGCCTGATCGCGACCGAGCAGGTTGAGGACGAACGGGATCGCGCCGACCGCGCCGCGCGCTCTCGCCGTTCTCAGCGCATGCTCGAGCAGCCCGCGGCCGGTGCCGGTCTCTCGCAGGAAGATCGGCCCGATCGTCAGCCACGGCAGCAGCGACAGATCGTCGCGCAGCTCGGCTGAGCTCTCGGCCAGTGCGATCCCCTCGTGGATCGCCTCGGCGCCGGCGGCCGCGTCGCCACCGAGGATCCGCGCCATACCCAGCGCCGTCGCCGCCATAAACCGGGCCCTGATCGACGGATGCGCGGGCAGCGCGGCTCTGGCCCGTCCGGCGACAAGGAGCATCTCGGTCGGGTTGCCGGCGTAGAAGCACGCGCTCGTCGCCTCGGACAGCATCGCGACGGCGCGCTCGGGGTCGGCGCGAGCGGCCGCCGCGGTGAGGATCGCGTAACCGCGCATCACCGGCCCGCGGCGCAACAGGATGTGACCGGTGAGCTGATCGATCCCTACCGTCGTCGCGGGGTCGGTGGTCGACTCGCGCGCCTGCTCGAGCAGCTCGGCGGCGTGTTCGGCCTGACCAGCGAGCCAGCCGGCCTCGGCGGCCTCGAGCAGTAGCCGGGCGCGGCGCTCCGGATCGGCCGCCAGGCGCCCGGCGCGCTCGAACGCCGCCGTCGCGGTGGCGTAGGAGCTGCGATCGCGGCTGCGTGTCCCGGCCTGCTCGAGCGCAGCAGACGCCGCCTCGTCGACGCCGATCGCCGCCGCCGCCAGATGCCAGGCGCGACGGTCGACATCGCGATCAGGGAGCGCACCGGCGAGCGCCCGATGCGCGTCGCGGCGCTGTTGCGCGGGCGCGTTGGCGTAGACCGCCGACCTCGCGAGCGCGTGGCGAAACTCGACCTGGCCGGACCGCAGCGTCACCAGTCCGGCGCTCTCGGCGAGCGCCAGCACCGAGACGTCGATCTCGAGCCGGGCGGCGGCGCGCCCGAGGATCGCGAGGTCGCCGGTGTCGCTCGTCGCGGCGAGCACCAGCGCGCGCTGTGCTTCGTCGCCGAGCGGCTGCATCCGGCGCAGGAACGCCCGCGAGATCCGTGCCGAGACGAGCATCGGCGCGCCCTCGGGCGCGAGTGCGAGCTCCCCGGCGTCGGCCGCGAGCTCGATCAGCGCGAGCGGATTGCCTGCGGTCGCGACGTGCAGCCGCCGGGCGGTCTCCGACGTCACACCGTCTAGCAGTAGCGTCGCGTCGTCGCTGCTCAGACCCTCGACGCGGACCGCCCGGAGGTCGGCGCCGTGGAGCACCGACGGCTGATCGTCGCGGGCGGCGATGAGGACCGCGATCGGATCGGCGACCAGCCGCCTGAATGCGAACAGCAGCGCCTGCCCGCTCGGCACGTCGACCCAGTGCGCGTCGTCGAGCAGCACCGCGATCGGCCCCTCCTCGGCATAGGCGGCGAGCAGACTGAGCGTCGCCGCACCCACCGCGAAGCGGTCCTGCGCCGGCCCCGGCCGCAGCGCGAACGCACCCTCGAGCGCGACCGCCTGAGGCTCCGGGATCCGTTGAAGCATTCCCAGCGCCGGTCGCAGCAGTTCGAGCAACGACCCGAACGGGATGTGCGCCTCGGACTCGATCCCCCGCGCTCGCAGCACGCGCATCCCCTCGGCTCGCTGCGCCGCGTAGTCGAGCAGCGCCGTCTTGCCGATCCCAGGCTCGCCGACCAGCGCCAGCGTGGCGCTGGCGCCCGACCGGGCCGTCGCCAGCGCGTGATCGATCTCGCCCCTTTCCTGCTCACGCCCGAGCAGCATGGGGCGATTCTAGGCACCCGATGCCACGCCCGGCTAAAGGCACCACGACTAGGTGCCCCCCGGAAGCGAGCGCGGACACCCCAACCGTAGGGTCGATCGAAACCGAACCCTTGGAGGGATCAATGGGCACGATCGAACAAACTCGCGAACTCGACATCGACAAGTTGCATGAGTTCGTGTTCCGCGCCGTCGGCGAGGTCGGGGCGACCCTCAACACGGCGCTGGTCGTGATGGGCGACCGGCTCGGTCTGTATCGCGCGCTTGCCGGCGCCGGCGGACTGTCGCCGGCAGAGCTCGCGCAGCGCACAGGCACCGCCGAGCGCTACGTGCGCGAGTGGCTCAACCAGCAGGCCGCCGGTGGCTACGTCGAGTACGACCCCGACAGCGGCCTCTACACGCTGCCGCCCGAGCAGACGGTCGCGCTCACCGACTCCGAAAGCCCCGCGTACCTGCCGGGCTTCTTTCAGATCGCGATGGGCTCGGTCGTCGACTCGCCGAAGATCGTCCAGGCGGCGCGCAGCGGTGACGGCTTCGGTTGGCACGAGCACGTGCACGACGTCCACGAGGGCTGTGAGCGGTTCTTCCGCCCCGGCTACAACGCGAGCCTGGTCGCCGAATGGCTGCCCGCGCTCGACGGCGTCGTCGAGAAGCTCGAGCGCGGCGGGCGCGTCGCCGACGTCGGCTGCGGCCACGGCGCGTCGACGATCCTGATGGCGCAGTCGTTCCCGAACTCGACGTTCGTCGGCTGGGACTACCACGACGGTTCGATCGAGACCGCGCGCAAGCGCGCGCAAGAGGCGGGCGTCGGGGACCGCGTGAGCTTCCAAACCGCCCCAGCGGCGGCGTACAGTGGAACCGACTATGACCTCGTGACGATGTTCGACTGCCTCCACGACATGGGCGACCCGGTCGGAGCCGCCCGCCACGTGCTCAGCACGCTGAAGCCCGACGGCACGTGGATGATCGTCGAGCCGAACGCCGGCGATCGCGTCGAGGACAACCTCAACCCGATCGGCCGCGCCTACTACGGCTTCTCGACCCTGCTGTGCACGCCGGCGTCGCTATCGCAGGAGGTCGGGCTCGCGCTCGGCGCGCAGGCCGGCGAGGCGAGGATCAAGGACGTCGTCCAGACGGGCGGCTTCGATCGCTTCCGGCGCGCCGCCGAGACCCCGTTCAACCTCGTGTTCGAAGCGCGCCCGTGACAACGGCCGCGCGCGATCGGGTAGCGGCGCTCGCGAG
>DASXDD010000098.1:0-7976 GCA_036490775.1 Solirubrobacteraceae bacterium
GCCGAGCGCTGGGAGCGCGAGCCCAACGGGATCGAGTTCATGTACGACTTCTGGTACCAGCCGCGCCAGAACACCCTGGTGTCGAGCGAGTGGGGCGCGCCGAACACGTTCCAGGGCGGCTTCGACCCGGCCGACGTCGGCGCCGGCAAGTACGGCCGCAAGCTGCATTTCTGGGACCTCGAGGCGAGGACCAAGGTGCAGACGATTGACCTCGGCGACGACGGCTGGATCCCGCTGGAGATCCGTTGGCAGCACGACCCGGAGTCGGCACAAGGATTCGTCGGCGCGACACTGTCGAGCAACATCGTGCGCTTCTTCCGCAACGGCTCGTGGCAGACCGAGAAGGTGATCGACGTCGGCAACGAGGAGCTCGAGGGGTGGCCGCTGGAAGGCGGTGTCCCCGGGCTGATCACCGACCTGGTGCTGTCGCTCGATGACAAGGACCTGTTCTTCTCCAACTGGCTGCACGGCGACCTGCGCCACTACGACGTGTCGGACCCGCGCAATCCGCAGCTGCGCTCACAGGTCTGGCTCGGCGGGCTGCTCGGCCGCGACGGGGGCCACCCGAAGGCATCGGGTCCGCTCAACGGCGGCCCGCAGATGCTCCAGAACTCGCTCGACGGCGACCGGGTGTACGTCTCCAACTCGCTCTACTCGACCTGGGACAACCAGTTCTATCCCGAGATCAAGGGCTGGCTGACCAAGCTCGACCGCCAGGCCGACGGCAGCTACGCGCTCGATCCGGACTTCTTCGTGGACTTCCACGAGCAGGCCGACGGGGCGCGCCCCCACGAGATCCATCTGCCCGGCGGCGACTGCACCACCGAGATCTTCCAATAACGCTGCGCGGACGCGTAGTCTTCGCGTCCGAGGAATCGAGGGAGGAGCATGAACTACTCGCCCGTGCTGTTCATTGACCGCTCGCGGCCGGCGCAGATCGTGATCGGCGGCGTGATCCCGGCGGCGATCGGAGCGCTGCAGGGAGTGCTGATCGGAGTGTCACCGGTCGCGTACTGGATCGTCGCGATCCTGGCTGCCGTGGGCGCTTTCATCTCGGGGTTCGAGCAGCGCGACGGATGGGGCGGTGCCGACCGCGGCTTCTTCGGCGGCCTGTTCTACGGGATCGCGCTGCTGGTCGTCCACGGGCTGATCGGCAACACCGCGAAGGTCTCGCTCGGTAGCTTCCCGCCGCTGCTCGCGGTGATCTCGGCGATCGTCGGCATGTTCCTCGCGGCTGCCGGCGGACGGATCGCCCGGGTGCAGCGCGAGCGGGCCGGAGCGATCACTCCCGACGAGGCCCGCGAAGCCATAGACCGCCTGCAAACGTGAACCCGCAATTGCGGGTCAACGTTCGTGGGAGACCGACTAACTAGCCGATCGACATCGTCTCGTCGGACAGGTACAGGCGCGCGGCCCATGACAGCGGGTCGCGCGCGAAGTAGCGCTGGAGCCCGCCGTCGCGCAGGACGTCGTCGAGCCCGGCCATGATCATCGACTGGTCGAGCACGAGCCGCCGGTGCCCGACTGACCCGGTAGTCGGGTCGACGGCGTCGAAGAAGCCACCGTCGGCGGTGTAGAGGCTCGGATAGCGGCGCCGGAGCGTCGCGAGGTTGGCATACGCGCGCTCGGGCGCGACCGGCAGCGCGATCGCCGACGCGTGCGGCGTGACCGTTGTCTCGGTCGCGCAAGTCGTGCACTGCGCCAGACCCTCGCCCGCCGGGAGTGCGAGTCCCTCGACCCCGAAGCCGCCATAGCCACCGGTGTCATCGGCGGTGCTCGACGGCGAGATGCCCCAGACCGGATAGTGCAGCACATCAGTCGCATACCTGGCCTGGACCTGCGCCCAGAGCCGGTCGTCGAGCCCGAAGCTCCGCGTGCCCCAGGTCGTCTCGGGCACGACCAAGTTGGCCATCAGGCCCTCGAACATGCCGCCCGCGAACGTCGGCACGTAGTCGATCGACGTCCCGGGGTAGGTGTAGTGGCCCTCCCACACGTTGAACGACTTGCCCGACTGCGGGTCAACGTAGGTCTGCCAGTGCCCGGGCACCGGCCATTGGCCCTGGGTCGAGAAGTCCGGGTCGGTCGAGCACTGCTTCGGCGGCAGCGTCCGCCAAGAGCGCCACCACACATCGCCGGGCATCTGATGCATGCCCATGCCCATGTAGATCGCGATCCGCGGGTCGCTGTAGAGCGCGCTGTTGTGGTACGTGGCCGGACCCTGGTCGACGTAGTAGCCGCCGTACATCTGGCCGGTCGGCTGGTTGCCGTCGATCGCGGGGTTCGTGTTGCAGGCGGTCTGGGCGCGGTCGTCGTAGAAGATCGCGAAGTTCATTGAGCCGAGCAGCGCGTCGGCCTGGGAGCGCAACGCCGGCAGTGCCTGGCGGATCTCGACAAGCCCCGAGGCGTACCAGCCGTTGTCCACGGCTGAGATGAACCAGCAGTTGTCCCGGGTCGGGGTCGTCTCGTTGCAGTCGCCCTGGCCGGGATTGAGCAGGACGTTGCCGTTGGCCGTGTCGTACCACTGATACAGGAAGCCGTCGAAGCGCTTGAGCCTCGAGACCTCATCGAGCGTCGCGCCGGCGAGCCGATCGGCGCGCGAGGTCGTGATCAGGCCGAGGTCGTGGGCCGCGACGATCGCCCAGAGATAGACGCCGACGTTGGCGGCCGACGTGTAGGTCCCGCGCGTCTGACCCGGGCCCAGGTTGTCGAGCGGCAGGTGCGTGACCGGATCGACGTCGGCGCCGTAGAACCGCCAGGTGTCCCTCGCGATCCCTTCGAGCACCGAGCGCTGGTGCGCGCTCAGTGGTTGTTGGCGTGCGGCCACCGCCGGGGCTGCGAGCAGCAACCCGGCGGCGGCCACCGCCGCGATCACGGTCAACAGCCGCGATCGCACAGCCATCACCGGACCGTGAACGTCTGGTGCAGCCCGCCGACCGAGCTGTCGCCGATCCAGACGTCGAACGGACCGGGCTCAACGGCGAAATTGCCCTGGTCGTCGTAGTAGCCGAGCTGCTGCGGGCCGAGCGTGAACGACACCCTCCGGTGCTGCCCAGGGGCGAGCGTCACCCGCCGGAACCCCTCGAGCTTTCGAACCGGTTGCAGGATGCTCGTGTCGCTCTCGTGCACGTAGGCCTGGGCCACGTCATCGCCGGCGACCGAGCCGGTGTTGGTCACCGTCGCGCTCACGGTCACTGAGCCTTGGCGCCCGATCTGGGTGCTGGAGATGCTCGGGTTGGTGACCGAGAACGTCGTGTACGAGAGCCCGTAGCCGAACGGGAACTGCGGTGTGTTGTCCACGTCGAGGTACTTCGACGTGTACTTGTTGCTCGGGTCCGCCGGCCGGCCGGTCGGCAGCTCGTTGTAGGAGATCGGGATCTGTCCAACGTTGCGCGGGAACGACATCGGCAGCTTGCCGCCGGGATCGATCTTCCCGAACAGGGCGTCGGCGACCGCGTCGCCACCTTCGGTCCCGGGGAACCACGCCTCCAGCAGCCCCGGCGCGTTGTCGGCGAGCCACGGGATCGTCAGCGGTCGGCCGTTCATCAGCACGACCACGTAGGGCGTCCCGCTCTCGGCGATCGCCTGCACGAGCGCGAGCTGCTGCCCGGGTAGGTCGATCGTGCTGCGCGACGATGCCTCGCCCGAATCGGACGCGGGCTCGCCGACCGCGACGACGGCCAAGCCCGCGGCCTTGGCGGCGGCGACCGCCGGGCCGAACCCGCTCGTGTCGGTGCAGGTGGTGTCACACCCCTGCGCGTAGGTGACGGTCGCGTTGGGCACGGCCGCCTTGATCCCGTTGAGCACGGACACGACCTTGCCATCGTCGACGCTGTAGCCGATCGGCTGGTCGGGCCCGAGCTGGTCGGCGGCGTCGTCGGCAAGCGGTCCGACGACCGCGACCGAGTTGACGCCGGTGCTCAACGGCAGCGCGTTGTTGTGGTCCTCGAGCAGCACCATCGACTTGTCCGCGCTCGTGCGTGCCGCAGCCAGGTTGGCGGGCGTCAGCTCGGCGGTGCTGACACGGTTGGGGTTGGTGATCGGGTGGTCGAACATGCCCGCGAGGTACTTCAGGTCGAGCACGTGGCGGACGTCGTTGTTGAGCTGCGCCATCGTGATCTTGCCGTCGTTGAGCAGCTGCTGACCGTTGTTCAGATACGTCGAGGACGGGCTTGGGACCTGCACTGCCATCTCGATGTCGACCCCGGCGGTGAGCGCGAGCCGGGCTGCGTCAGCCTGATCTGAGGCGTAGCCGAAGTCGATCAGCTCCTGCACCGCCTGGTAGTCGCTGACGACGGCGCCGTCAAAGCCCCATTCGTTTCGCAGGATCGTCTTCAGCAGCTCGGGGTTGGCGCTCGCCGGGACGCCATTGAACGAGTTAAACGCGCTCATCACGCTGGCGGCGCCGGCGTCGACCGCCGCCTTGTACGGCGGCGCGTAGTCGTTGTCGAACTGCTGCAACGACATGTCGACCGTGTTGTATTCGCGGCCGGCGACCGGAGCGCCGTAGCCCGCGAAGTGCTTGACGGTCGCGGCCATCTTGCGCGGGGCGCCGAAGTTGTTGCCCTGGTAGCCCCGGACCTTGGCTGCGGCGATCGCCGAGCCTAGGAACGGGTCCTCGCCTGCACCCTCGACTACGCGGCCCCAGCGTGGGTCGCGGCTGATGTCGACCATCGGGTTGAAGGTCCACTTGATGCCGTCGGCGGTCGCCTCGTCGGCGGACACCGCCTCGTCCTTCTGGACCGTCGCCGGATCCCAGGTGGACGCCTCGCCGATCGGAACCGGGAACAGCGTCTTGTAGCCGTGGATCACGTCGAGGCTGAAGATCAGCGGGATCTTCAGGCGCGACTGCAGCGCGGCCTGCTGGGCCTGGTTGATGTTCTGGACGCCGACCAGGTCGAGCACCGAGCCGATCTGGCCCGCCTTGGCGGCGGCGAGCAGCTTCGGACCCGGCGTTCCGTTGGCTCCGTCGGGACCGGCCATCGTCAACTGACCGAACTTCTCCGCCACCGTCATCTTCGAGATAAGCGAGTTGACGTTGCTGTTGATCGAGCGCATTTTCGCGCTCAGACCGCCGGCGCGAACGGTGCGAGCGACCGTCGAGCCGGTCGACAGCACTCCCGTCAACAGCATCGCGGCGACGACCAGCGCCGCCAATCCCACGCCGAACCCGAATCGACGGCGTGGCTGTGCCCACACGGCGTGGGCGACTCGATCTGCCATGACCTCTCCTCTACTCACGGTTACCGGCGCGGACGAAATGCCGGCGGGCGCGCGGCTACCCGTGGGTTCCGGCTCTAAAACAAATCGGTCCAATCGCGCCAGCTACGCTCGGGCGTGATGCCGATTGCTGAGGAGCTATGGATATGAGCCGTGAGGAATTGCAGGCGGTGCAGACACCGCTGAAGGAGCGCTACCGCGAGGACCCCGGCACCGCGGTCGTGACGATGCGAGCCGAGGGCGACGTCGACTCAAGCGCGGTGTCGTGCTCGGTGCAGACCGGGCGCGCGCTGGTCGAGGCGGGGCTGCACCCCGCCAGCGGCGGCGACGGCACGCTCGCCTGTTCGGGCGACATGTTGCTCCAGGCGCTCGTCGCATGCGCCGGCGTCACGCTCAAGGCGGTCGCCACCAACCGCGAGATCGAGCTCGACGGTGGTCGCGTGATCGCCGAGGGCGACCTCGACTTCCGTGGCACGCTCGCGGTCGACCGCGACGCCCCGGTTGGCTTCCGCGAGATCCGGCTGCGGTTCGACCTACCGTCGGTACCCGAGCAGGAGCGCGAGGCGCTGCTGAAGCTGACCGAGCGCTACTGCGTCGTCTACCAGACGCTCGCGCGCGGCGTCCCGGTCAGCGTCAGTTACTGATGGCCGGCGATCGCATGTGGCGCGTAGAGCTCCTCGAGCTCGGCCGCGTCGGCTTCGCTCAGCGATAGCTTCTCGGCGGCGAGCGCATCCTCGAGCTGCTCGATCTTGGTTGCGCCGACGATCGGCGCGGTGACACCGGGCTTCTGCAAGAGCCACGCGAGCGCGACCTGGGCGCTCGGAGCGCCGAGCCTGCCGGCGATCTCGCCGAGGCGGTCGATCACCGAAAAGTCGGTCTCGGGCGTGTAGAGCGAGTCGCCGAACGGATCGGTGTTCGCGCGGGTCGTCAGGCGCTCACCGCTACGCGTGCGGTTGCCGGCCAGCAGCCCGCGCGCGAGCGGGCTCCACGGGATCACCGCGACCCCTTGGTCGATGCACTGGGGGATCATCTCGCGCTCCTCCTCGCGGTAGATCAGGTTGTAGTGGTTCTGCATCGACACGAACGGGGTCGACGCGATCGACTGCGCCTTGGCGAACTGCCACGCGAACATGCTGCTGGCCCCGATGTAGCGAGCCTTGCCGGCCTTGACGACATCGTGCAACGCGTCCATCGTCTCCTCAATCGGCGTGCGCGGATCCCAGCGGTGGATCTGGTAGAGGTCGACGTAATCGAGCTCGAGGCGTGACAGCGACGCGTCGATCGAAGCCATGATGTGCTTGCGCGACAGGCCGCGGCCGTTCTCGCCCGGCATCGTCTGGCCGTGCACCTTGGTCGCGACCACGTACTCCTCGCGCATCTCGAACAGCTTGCGCAGCAGTTTGCCGGTCAGCACCTCACTCTGGCCGCCGTTGTAGACGTCGGCGGTATCGAAGAACGTGATCCCGCCCTCGACGGCGCGCTTGACGATCGGCTCCGCCGATTTCTCGTCGAGCGCCCACTCGCGGCTCTCGTGCTTGCCGTAGCTCATCATCCCGAGGCAGATCCGCGAGACGCGGAGGCCTGTGTTGCCGAGGTTGACGTGTCTCATCGCTGTCCTCCTTGGAATCGTTTGCAACGAGGCCGTGCGCCGGGCTCTCCATCGAGCTTAGTGCGCTGACTCGGAGGACCTGCGCGGCGGTCGCGGACGTATCAAAGCCGTGCGAGCACGACCGATCCTGGCGACCGCGATCGTCGCGGGCGTCGCCAGCGGCGCCTGGGCGGCGGTCGTTGCGCCTGGAAGCGCCGAGCAGGGGGTGCGCCCCGCGAGCGACCACGCCAGGGTCAGGTTGGGCGCGGGCCTCAGCATTCGGCTTCCCGGCGGATGGCACCTGATCTCCAGGCCGCTGACAGACGTCGCCTCGCCCGTCCAGCGACTGGCGGTGACATCGTTCGTGCTTCCGCGGCGCCCGCCCGTCGACGGATGCGATCCGATGATGGCCGTCCGCCGGATGCCCGACAACGGCGCGTTCCTGTTCATCTGGGAGTATGCCGGCGCGACCAGGTTCAGCCGCCACCAGGCGATGCGGTTCTCGCAGCGCCCGGCCCGCTTCAGGCTGGGCTTCGTCAGCTACGGCTCACCAGGCGTCACGACCATGGCTGGCGCCATGTTTCGCGAGCACGGCCGCGTATTCCAGGTGCAGCTGTACCTCGGCGCGCACGCCACGCGTCGGCGCCGGGCGGCGCTGCTGGCGATGCTGGACAGTCTCGCCGTCGGATCTTGACTTTCCCACCAGGAAAGTCTACGCTCACTTTCCCACTAGGAAAGAAGAGCAAATGGAATCACGGGTAACCCCCCACGAGGCGCGCGCGGCGCTCGACACGATCGACCGGGATCGCCGCCGCGTGATCGACGAGATCGACCTCCCACACTGGTATTGGTGGGGGCTTGCGCTCGGTTGGATCGCGCTCGGGTACCTCACCGACCTGCAGCACCCCTGGCTCACCGCTGCGGGCACGCTGGTGTTCGGCGCCGTGCACGCGGCGGTCGCGCCGCGCGTCGCGAGCGGTCGCCATCGAACAAACCGGCTCAGCGTCCGCGCGGAGCTCACAGGTCCGCGGACCGCGAGGATCGTGATCGGTTGCGTCGCCGCGCTCGGCGTGGTGACAGTCGGCGCGGCACTTGCCGCATCGGCCGACGGAGCTCGTCATCCGGTGACGATCGCGAGCATCTTTGTGGCGGTCGTGATCGTGCTCGGTGG
>DASXDD010000099.1:0-51526 GCA_036490775.1 Solirubrobacteraceae bacterium
ACGACAGACGCGGCCGAACGGAGGACGGCCGCACGGCCGCGGGTACGGCGTTAACGTCGCGCCAAAGCTGCAGCCAGCTGGGCGCGCGAGGTCACGCCATGCTCGCGATAGACCCGGCTCAAGTGCGCCTCGACCGTCCGAAGGCTCATGTGAAGCTGCCGGGCGATCTCGGCGTTGGTCGACCCGGCAGTCGCCAACTCCGCCACCCGTGCCTGCGCGGGTGTCAGACCATCCGTTGCCTTGGCCCGCCGTATGCCGATGCGCGACAACTCGTCGCGCGTACGTGAAACCAGGATCTGGGCCCGCAGCGGCTCGAGAATCGACAGCGCCTGCTCGAGCGTTTGCTTGGCCGCGGCCTTGCGGCGCGCCCGCCGTTCGATCGAACCTTTCTCGAGCAGGGTGCGGCCGTGCTCGTAGGGTCGCGGCTGACGTAGATGCGCAGCGACGGCCCGATCCATCGCCGCGATCGCCGCGTCAGGATCGCCGCTCGCGGCTGACAGCAGTCCCTCGCACCGCAACGCGATGGCCTGCATGCTGTCGCTGCTGCAGGCCTCCGCTCGTGCTCGCAGCTCGGTCAGGACGTCCTCGGCCTCCTCGAGCCTTCCCAGGGCAATCAGAGCCTCCACATCCAGGGACCACATCGGAATCGCGATTTGCCCTCCCGGACCAAAGCCGACCGACTTCAGCCACTCGCGCTGCGCCTTGAGCCGCGCGTGAGCCGCTTCCGGCTGATCCGACATGAGGTCCACCGCCGCGAGCAGGCGGGTGAAGCGAGTGGCATGCCAGTTCGCTCCCACGCGCTCGGCCAGCCCTAGACCGCGGTCGAGCAGCTCGCGCGCCGCCGTGATGTTGCCTTCTTCAAGCGCGTACCTCGCATCCAGGCCAGCAAGCAAGAGGTGCCCCTCGTCGAGCTCGCCCATGGCCTCCCCGGCTGCCTCACGATGCTGCTTGGCCAGATCCTGATTGCCTATCTCCCATTCGAGCGGCGAGAGCATGAGCATCACCGCCATTCGGTCCCACTCCTCGTCGCGCGACAACGTCAGTTGGGCCGCTCTCTGCAGTGCCGGGCGCGCGGCTTCGCATTCGCCGGCCCAATAGAGCGCCGCTCCGATCGCAGTCGTCGGTTGGTAATAGGTGGTCAAAGCGGGGGAATCCTCCATCGCGGACAGCCGCGCGATCAGGTCCTGGGGCAGCGACTCGCCGGTAGTAACGAGCGTGATCAGAAGCTCTCCGAGTGCCCTGGCCAGCAGGGCAGGATCTTCCAAGCGCTCGGCAGCCCGCACCGCCGACTTGGCATGCGCCCTGGCGGCCTCCAGCCGTCCGATCGCAACGGTCGCGACGGAGAGCTCCCATTCGATATGCACGCGCGACGGCTCGTCCGCGCCCGCGTCCTCACGCGCCGCCAGCAACAACTCCATCGCCACGTGCGGCTCGTGAGCCGAAATTTCTGCCAGCAGGAGCCGCGCCCTTGCCCTCAGAGGGCCGGGTCCTAGGTCCGGCATCACATCCTCGAGCATGTACCGGACTCGGGAGGCCTCCCCGCGGGTGAAGCGATGCTCTGCCGCGGTGACGATGCGCTCCATCCGTGAGTGCTCCTGATCGATCGGCGTCAGCCGCGCCGCATCCTCGAGCAGTTGGGCCGCCGACTCGTTGGCTCCACGCCGGGCCGCCACGCCCGCCGCCCTCTCGAGGCTGTCGGCGAGCTCGCGGTCAGGCGCCTCGGCGCCGAGCGCGACATGCCGCGCTCGCTCCTCTTCGTCGTCGATCACGGTTGCGAGCAGGCGATGTAACTCGCGTCGCTTTGAAACCGGAGTGTTGCGGTAGTGGGTGGAAGCGAGGAGCGGGTGCGTGAAGCGCAGCCGACCGCCCGAGCTCTCGATTACGCCCGCGCGCTCTGCGCTCTCTAGATCGCTGAGCGCGAACTTGGGGATCGCAGCCTGGAGCATCGACAGCGTGGGCTGTGAGAGCGCGGCGATCGCGAGCATCGCCGCGCTCGCCTGTGGGTCGATGTGCTCGAGGCGGAGCTCGATCGCATCGGAGAGGGTGCGGGGGATCGGCAGGTCCCCGAGCCCCCCTTCGCTCCCGTTCCGGGCCTCGGCCTCAAGCGCGATCGCCAGCGCCCACAACGGGTTGCCTTCAGCTCCTTGGTGAATGCGTCGCAACAGCGGGGCCGAAATGCTCCGCTCCAGCCGTGCCTCGAGCAACACCTTGGTTGTGCGCATCGGCAGGGGTTCGAGCGAGATGCTCTCAACACCGCGGCCACCGAAACGCCGGCCGAGCTCAGCCGACAGGGTGCCGTCCGTGTTCGATCTGCGCGCGACGATCACGCCGATCGGTTCGTCGCGTAGCCGGCAGAGCGCGAACGCGAGCACACGTGCTGACGCAGGATCGAGCCATTGCTCGTCGTCGATCGCGACCACAACCGGACCCGCCGCGGACAGCTGACGCAAAACCTCCAACACGGCCCGAGGCAAGGCTCGCTGATCGCCGGCACTCCCCGACGGCTCGTCGAGGAAAACCGCGGATCTGAGCGCATGCGCCTGCACATCCGGGAGTGCGTCCAGGAGTTGACCCGGGAGCCGTTCGAAGAGATCGCCCAGTCCCGAAAATGAGAGAACCGACTCAGGTTCCGAGGGTGCGCTCTCGAGCACCTGGTGGCCGCGGCGGCGAGCGCCCTCGACGGCCTCTCGCCACAACGTGGTCTTTCCGATCCCAGGCACCCCTTCGAGGATGCAGGCTACGGGGCCGGATTCGGCCCCGTCCAACAGCTGTTCCAAGTGCGCGCGCTCATCGGCGCGTCCAAATAACATCGGTGTGCTCGCCTGCTCCAGGACCCGGCCAATCCCGGTCCGTCTGCGGACAAAACTGTACGTGTCCACCGTACAAACCGCTCCAGCCGCGCCAGAAGTCTGCGGGATCCTCGGATTTACGCCGGCACGAGCGCGAGATAGCGTGCTGTGGCATGTCACTGGTGCCGGTAGCGAAAGTCCGAGTCCTAATTGCCGCCCGCCGCCCCGTGGCGGCCGACGGCCTCGCGGTCGCCCTGGGTCAGACCGGCGATCTCGTCGTTCGGGGCCGCTGCTGCGAAGCGGGAAAGCTGGCGACCGCGCTCGGCGCGGGCAACGCAATCGATGCCGTGGTGATCGATGCCGAGACGTTCGACGGTGACGCGGCACGAGCCGTTGACGCCGTTCGCGCACTCAGCCCCGATGTCGCCGTCTTGCTGCTCATCACGCGCGTCGACGAGCCCCTGCTCGAGGCGGTGACGCGCGAGCACGTCTCGTGCGTGTCGGCCTATGGGGAAGCACTGGACATCGTCTCGGCTCTGCGGGCGTTGCTCAGCGGACGTACGAACCTCCCTCCCGAGGTCCAATACGCACTCATGCAGAAGCTGCGCCGCCCGGCGACCGCACTGCCGCCCCGGCTGACCGAGCGCGAGGAGCAGGTACTCGAGCTCGCCGCGACCGGGCTCACCGTTTCACAGATCGCGACGGCGCTGCACATCAGCGCGAGCACGGCCAAAACCCACCTCCTGCGGGTCTACGAGAAGCTCGAGGCGCCGAATCGCTCGGCTGCGGTCGCGATCGCGCTGGGCCGCGGACTGCTCCGCGGAAGCGCAGCCGCGGCCTGATCGCTCAAAGTACGCTCCGGCGGCTCCCGAACTGCGCGGAAGCTGACGCGTTCGCAGCTAGACTCTCTGACCGATGGCCAAGCAGCAGCGCATGGTTCGAATGGAGCAGAAGAGTCAGCTCGCCGCGATGCAGCAGCTGGAGAGCCGCTCCGACGACGAGCTCGAGTCAGAGACCAAGTTCAAGGCCGCCGCGCAGGCGATCCTCGGGGCTCGGGCAGCCGAGCGCTATGACGCGAAGGCCGCACGCGCACACTTCCAGCGCGCGCTGGCGGCGGCGCGTCCGCAGGAGCGAATGCAGCTGCGCCGGATGGCGGACGCTTCACTGGCGCTCGCCGAGCGCCGCGCAGACGACCTCAAGAAGGCGGCCGAGCGGCTCGGGGTTGACGCCCCAACCACGCGGCAGCTGCGCGGGCTGAGATTCCTCGGCCTGATCCTGCCGCCGGCGAGCGCCGGAACGTTCGCCCGGGTCCGGGGGATCGTCCTGGTCATCGTCCTGATCTTGCTGGTCCTGGCGCTCGGGTTCGGGATCGTCTACGGAATCGGCCAGATCTTCGGCGGCATCTCCGTCCAGCTCGCGATCTTCTACGGAGTCGTGCTCGTCGCGATCGCCGTCGGCGTGATGGCGTTCATTGGCAGACGCCGCCAGAAACGCGCGAAAGCGCAACGCTCAGAGCAGATCGCAGCCGGCTCTCGCTGACCACGGGCGGCTGAGACGATGTGCGGTCGCTACACGCTCGCGACGCCCGACCCGGCCGACGTCCGCGCGCGCTTTCCGGTCGGCGAGGCGATCGAGATCCGCCAGCGCTTCAACGTCGCCCCCGGCGACGACGTGCTCGCAGTGACGACCGATCGCGAGGGCGCGCCCCGCGGCGAGCTGCTGCGATGGGGTCTGGTCCCGACCTGGGCCAAGAGCCCAGAGACCGGGCTGAAGATGATCAACGCCCGACTGGAGACCGCACGCGAGAAGCCCGCGTTCCGAAGGGCGTTCGAGCGCTATCGCTGCCTGATCGTCGCCGACGGCTTCTACGAGTGGAAGGCCGACGCAGCCGCTCGCAACAGCCGTGGGCGCCCCGCGAAGCAGCCGTTTCACATCACCCGAGCCGACGGCGAGCTGTTCGCGTTCGCCGGCCTGTGGTCAATCTGGTACGGCGAGGACGATGAGAAGATCCGCTCGTGCACGATCCTGACCCTGCCGGCGAACTCGGCGATCTCGCCGCTGCATGACCGGATGCCGGTGATCCTCTCGCCCGAGCACGAGGCCGCCTGGCTCGATGCGTCCACCCCAGCCGTTGAGGTGACCGAGATCGCCGCCGGCCTCCCCCCCTCCGACGTCGCGCTGCACGCGGTCGGACCCGCGGTCAACGATGCGAGGTACGACGGCCCCGAGTGCCTGATGCCGGCCGTCGATCCCGGCCAGGCCGCTCTGTTCTAGAGTCCGCTGGTCGCTACGCCGCCGCGGCGGTGACGTTGTCTGCGATCCAGTCGGTGAACGCGTCGGGTGCCAGCGGGCGGCTGAGGTGATACCCCTGGGCGAGGTCGCAGCCCAAGGTGGCCAGGCGCTTGAGTGTGAGTTCGTCCTCGACGCCCTCGGCGATCACCTTCAGCCCGAGGTCGTGTCCGAGGTTGATCGTCGAACGCACGATGATCAGGTCGCTCTCGTCCTGCATCATCGGCGAGACGAACGAGCGGTCGATCTTCAGCTCATCGATCGGCAGCCGCTTGAGGTTCGCAAGTGACGAATACCCCGTCCCGAAGTCGTCGACCGACAGCCGAACGCCGAGGTCTGAGAGGCGGCCGACGATCTGAAGCGCCCGCTCGGGGTCAGACATGATCATGCTCTCGGTGATCTCCAGCTGCAGCCGGTCGGCCGGCAGGTGGTAGCTGTCGAGCAGGTTCGAGATCTGGACGGGGAGGTTCGGGTCCAGGAGGTTGCGGACCGAGAGGTTGACCGCGACCGACAGGTCCTGGCCGTTGGCGCGCCACTGCGAGCACTGGGCGATCGAGCGCTCGAGCACGTGCCGCGTCAACGGCCCGATCAGCCCCGTCTGCTCGACCGGGGCAATGAACGCTGCCGGTGGCAGTAGCCCCAGCTCCGGGTGCTCCCAGCGCACCAGCCCCTCGGCGCCGCGGACCTCGGCGCCGCGGACGTCGACGATCGGCTGGTAGTGGACGACCAGCTCGTCGCGCTCGAGCGCGCGCCGGAAGTCGCTGATCACACTGAGCCGACGGACCGAGTGATGGTCGGTCTCGGGCTCGTACACCTTGACGCCGTGATGTCCGTCCTTGGCGCTGTACATCGCGATGTCGGCGCGACGCAGCAGTGTGTTCGCGTCATCGCCGTCGGTCGGGAAGTGCGCGATCCCGACGCTGGCGCCGACCTGGAGCGTCATCTCTTCGACGACTATCGGCTCCTGCGCGCGGGCCACGAGGCGGTGCGCGAGCTGCTCGATCGCCTCCGGGTCGCTGGCGGAAGGTGGCGGCAGGACGCCGAACTCGTCACCACCGAGTCGCGCGACAAGTCCGCCGGGGCCGACGCACTCGACCAGCCGCGGTCCGAGCTCGCGCAGGAGCTGATCGCCGTAGTGGTGCCCGAGCGTGTCGTTGACCTCCTTGAAGCGGTCGAGGTCGATCAGCATCACCCCGAATGTCGCTTCGTCGGCCTTCGCAGCCACGACCCGGTCACTCAACCGGATGCGGAAGCGCTCGCGATTGGCCAGCCCCGTGAGCTCGTCGGTCTTCGCGATCCGCTGGAGCGCCTCGCTGCGGCGCTTGGACGTCAGCAGTTCGCCAATCAAGAACTGGAAGATCACGAGCACGATCCCGCACAGCGCCAGGCCGATCGTGCCGATCTCGATCGTCACGAACAGCGTGCCCGCGGTCAGGGCCACCGAGAACAGCTCGGCCGACAGCACCGGCAGGAACACTTCGCGCGCCTGAACCAGCAGCGACGAGCGATCCAGGAAGCACTGGTAGCCGACGACTGTGACGAAGTTCAGCGCCTCGAGCACAACGAACGTGCCGAACGCGAGCAGGTAATAGTCGAGCCGGTGCGGACCGCTGTGGAGCACGTGAACAGCGGCGCGGAACCACAGGCCGCCGGCGAGCATCAGCCCGCTGTAGACCAGCAGGTTGTTGCGCAGGGAATGGGCCTGCTCGCGCGTCTGAAGCCAGCTGACGAGGATCATCACCGCGCCGAGCAGCGCCGCGGGGCTGCCGCCGAGCAGGACAACGCCGAGCATCAAACCGAGTCCCGAGCCCGACACCTTGACCCGTTGTGAACCGATCTCGATCGACCAGAACGCACTGACGATCGTCAGCGTCGCGAGCACCAGCAGCCGCGGGACATCCCAGCGCGCATCGTCGACCGTCACCGCCGCGACCGCTGCCACCGTTGCCAGCGCAAGCAGCTGAAATACGAGCACGCCGCGCCCGGCCGTGCGCACGCGCGCGCGATCCATCTGGCGTGTGGTCCCCATAGGACTCTTCATCGGCGGCTGGCTGACGCCCCTCAACAAACGTCCAGCCGGTTCTGGACGCGTCAAGTCCGAGCTGCCACGGCCCGATCCGTCGGTGACGAATCCAATGGCATTCCCGGCGAGGGTCGCCTGATTGCGGCCCCTCCGGAATCCGGTGGCACACCCCGCCACCGCGCCCGTGTCAGGCGCGGTGGCGGGGCAGCCCACTGTCCGGCCCGCCCACCCAGCGGTGATCGCCAAGCCTCCGCGGCGATAATCCGTGGTGACCGCGCCCTATGCCGCTCACCTCGCTTCTCGCGCA
This sequence comes from Solirubrobacteraceae bacterium, assembly GCA_036490775.1. Taxonomy (GTDB): domain Bacteria; phylum Actinomycetota; class Thermoleophilia; order Solirubrobacterales; family Solirubrobacteraceae; genus Palsa-465. The sequence continues at coordinate 7,409 of DASXDD010000099.1, forward strand.
ATACGACAACGTGCTGCTCGATCTGGATGGTTGTGTCTGGATCGGCGACGTCTGCACGCCCGGAGCCGCCGAAGCGATCTCCCAGCTGCGCGGGGCCGGCAAGAAGCTCGCGTTCGTCACCAACGACGCGCGCAGGTCACCCGAGGAATATGTCCGCAAGCTGTGGTCGCTCGGTGTGCAAGCCTCGCTCGAGGAGGTCGTCAGCGCAGGCGCGGCGATCCAGTACGTGCTTGCCGGCCGCCAGCCAGGGGCGGGCGCGTACGTGATCGGCTCGCAGGCGGTCTTCCGCCACGTCGCCGAAGCCGGTCACCGGATCCTGAACGGAACCTCCCGAGCGACCGAGGCCGACGTCGTCGTCGTCGCCGGGCATGACGATCTCAGCTTCGGCGATCTGCGCGATGCGACCCAGGCGGTGCTCGGCGGCGCCGAGCTGATCGTGTCCTGTCGCGATCGGACATTTCCGACCCAGGACGGCCTGCTGCCCGGGACCGGAGCGATCGTCGCGGCACTCGAGTACGCGACCGAGCGCACGGCGACCGCGGTCGGCAAGCCCGAGCCGCAGATCTTTCTGACGGCGCTCGACCGCATCGGTGACGGCAGGACGCTGGTCGTGGGCGACCGGCTCGATGCCGATCTCGCGGGTGCCGTGGCGGCCGGGCTGGACGCGGCGATCGTCCTGACCGGCGTCACCGACCGCGACCAGGCGCAGGGCGCCACCGATCCCGCTCCCGTCAAGATCGCCGACAACCTCCACTCCCTGATCGTCGCACCGTGAGGGTCTGCCTTGTCGTCAACCCGTCGGCGGGCGGCGGTCACGCCGGTCGGACGCTCCCCGACGTGACAGCCGAGCTCACGCGACGTGGCATCGAGCACCGCGTCGAGGCCACGCGCAGCCTCGAGCACGCCAAGGAGCTGGCGCTGGCGGCGACGGCGGCCGGCGAGACCACAGTGACGCTCGGCGGCGACGGGTTGATCGGTGCAGCCGCCGACGCGCTCAAGCACTCCGACGGTGTGCTCGGGTTGCTGCCCGGTGGCCGCGGCAACGATTTCGCGCGCGTGTTGAAGATTCCGCTCGATCCGGTCGCGGCGTGCGCGGTGATTGCGGGCAACTTCGTACGCGAGCTCGATCTGGGCGAGATCGACTCGAGGACGTTCATCAGCATCGCGAGCTGCGGGTTTGACTCAGATGCCAACCGGATCGCAAACGAGACGCGCCTCGTCCGCGGCAACCTCGTGTACGCCTATGGCGCGCTGCGGGCGCTAGCCGGCTGGCGCCCCGCGCAGTTCGAGATCTCGGTCGACGGTCGCGACGCACGGACGATGCGCGGCTACACCGTCGCGGTCGCCAACTCCGGCGCGTACGGCGGCGGCATGCTGCTCGCTCCCAGCGCCTCGCTGGAGGACGGGGCGCTCGACGTCGTCACCGTCGAGCACGTCCCCAAGCTCCGGTTCCTGCGGCTGCTGCCGTCGGTCTTCAAGGGCGAGCACGTGCACCAGCGCGCCGTGCAGGTGACCCGCGCATCCGAGGTCACGATCGCCGCCGATCGGCCGTTCACGATGTACGCCGACGGCGATCCGATCGCCGAGTTGCCGGCGACCGTCAGAGTGCTGCCGCGCGCGGTCAAGGTGATCGTCCCGCAATGACGCTGCTCGGCGTCAAGCTGGCCACGGCCCGCGCGGTCGGCGGCTTGGCGCGACGCGCCGGGCGCGGCGGCGGCACGAGCCTGCCCGGCAAGGTGCTGATGGCGCTCGAGCCTGGCGCGATTGCAGAGCTGGCAGCGCGGCTGCCCCAGGGCTCGGTCGTCGTCTCGGCGACCAACGGCAAGACGACGACGACCGCGATGATCGCGTCCGTACTCGAACGCGCTGGCACCTCTCTGGTCCACAACCGCGCCGGCGCCAACATGGCCGGCGGCGTCGCCTCGACGCTGCTGTCGGCGGCCCGCAGCAACGGTGGCATCTCGGGTGAGCTCGGACTGTTCGAGGTCGACGAGTTCTGGCTTGACCAGATCACCGATCAGCTCCAGCCGCGCGCGGTGCTGCTCGGCAATCTGTTTCGCGACCAGCTCGACCGCTACGGCGAGCTCGAGACGATCGCCGACCGCTGGGCCGCGGTCGTCGGATCGCTGCCGCCGAGCGCGCGGCTGGTGCTCAATGCCGATGATCCGCTGATCGCCGACCTTGGGCGCAACGTCGCAAACGTGACTTACTTCGGGGTCGAGGACCGGTCGATGGCGATGCCCGAGATGCAGCACGCGTCGGACTCCAAGCACTGTCGGCGATGCGGCACCGCGTACGCATATGAAGCGATCTACCTGGGGCATCTCGGGCTCTACCGATGCCCGAACTGCGGCCAGGAGCGTCCCGCGCCTGCGGTCGCGGCGGAGCGGATCATGCTCGACGGAACCCGGGGAGCAACGTTTGCGCTGCGCACGCCGACGGAGTCGATCGAGGTCAAGCTCCCGCTCCCCGGGCTCTACAACGTCTACAACGCGCTGGGCGCCGCGGCGCTATGCCTCGATCTCGGGACATCATCGACGAACGTGGCAGCTGGCCTCGAGGCCGTGACGGCGGCGTTCGGGCGGGCCGAGCGCATCCGGATCGGGCCGGTGGAGCTGTCGATCCTGCTGATCAAGAACCCTGCCGGCGCCAACGAGATCCTCCGGACGCTCGCGCTCGAGGCAGGTGAGCTCGACGTGCTCGCGGTGCTCAACGACCGCACCGCCGACGGCCGCGATGTCTCCTGGGTGTGGGACGCCGACTTCGAGCTGCTCGTGCCGCACGTGCGCGCGGTCACATGCGCCGGAACCCGCGCCGCCGAGCTGGCGCTGCGCCTGAAGTACGCCGGCGTCGCGGTCGAGCGGTTGCGGGTCGTTCCAGAGCTTTCTGCTGCGCTCGACCAGGCCCTTGCCGACGCCCCGTCCGGGCGGCTGTTCGCGCTACCGACCTACACGGCACTGCTCGAACTGCGCGACGAGCTCGCGTCGCGCGGTCACGTCGCCCAGTTCTGGGAGCGTGGCCGATGAGCGTGATCTGGCACGACGTCGAATGTGGCGGCTACGCTGAGGACATCTCGCTGTGGCGCTCGCTCGCCGGCGAGCACGGCGATCCGGTGCTCGACGTCGGCGCCGGGACCGGGAGGATCACCCTCGACCTGGCGCGTCGGGGACACGAGGTCGTCGCGCTGGACCGCGATCCGGCGCTGCTCGCAGAACTCACCCGGAGGGCGAATGGCCTCAATGTGGCGGTTGTCGCCGGCGACGCGCGCACGTTCGATCTCGAGCGCCGGTTCGCGCTGTGCATCGTGCCGATGCAGACGATTCAGCTACTCGGCGGCGGCGACGGCCGACGGGCGTTCCTGGCGCGAGCGAGGGATCACCTGCAGTCCGACGGCGTGCTTGCGATCGCGATCGCGCCGATGCTCGAGCTGTTCGAGGTCATCGATGGTGAGCTCTCTCCCCTGCCCGATATTCGCGAGGTCGACGGCGTCGTGTACTCGAGCCTGCCGACGGCGGTGCGCGCCGAGCCCGACGGATTCGTGCTCGAGCGACGCCGGGAGCGGATCACCGCCGCCGGCGCGCGATCGGTCGAGCACGACGTCATCCGCCTCGACCGCCTGACAGCAGCCGAGCTCGAGTCTGAGGCCGGCGACGTCGGGCTTCGCCGAGCCGGGCGCGAGTCGGTTGCCGCGACCGCAGACTATGTCGGCAGCGAGGTGGTGTTGCTGCGTGCCTGAACGGCTGCGCGTCTGCGCTTTGTACCCGGACCTGATGAACATCTATGCCGACCGCGGCAACTTGCTGCTGCTCGAGCGCCGCTGCCGATGGCGCGGGATCGACTTCGAGCTGCAGGCCAGTGGGCTCGGCGATCGGCTGGATCCCAACGGCGCCGACCTGTACTACATCGGCGGCGGCCAGGACCGCGACCAGCGGCTGTGCGCGCTCGATCTGGCCGAGGTCAAGCGCGACGCGCTGCACGCGGTCGCCGCGCGCGGCGGCGCGATCCTCGCGGTATGCGGCGGCTACCAGCTGCTCGGCCAGTCCTACCAGCTCGACGACGAGACACTGCCCGGCGTCGGGCTGATCGATCTCGTGACCGTGCGCGAAACCGGGCCGCGACTGATCGGCAACGTCGCGATTGAGGTCGAACTCGAGCCCGGTGTGCGCCGCGTGCTGGCCGGGTTTGAGAACCACGGTGGACGCACCCACCTCGGCCCCGCGACGACGCCGCTCGGGAGGGTGCTTGCCGGGCACGGCAATAACGGCGGCGACGGCCACGAGGGGGCGCGCGAGGGAAACGTGATCGGCACCTATTTGCATGGGCCGCTGCTTCCCAAGAACTCGTGGTTTGCGGATTGGCTGATCGCGACGGCGCTCGGATCCGACGAGCCGCTGGCGCCGCTTGACGATCAGCTCGAGACGGCCGCGCACGCCGATGCGCGACGCGCTGCGGGAGTGTCGTGAGGATCGCCATCAAGTTCTTGGCCGGCCCGATCGCGATGCTCGCAGCGGTCGTGCTCGCGAGCTGCGGCGGGGGCTCTGACAGCGGCACGTCCGAGACGACGACCACGACCGCCCCGCGCACGGCGGCGCTGCCCGGCACCGGCAAGCCGCTGGTGACGATCGGCGATAAGAACACGTCCGAGCAGTTCGTACTCGGAGAGCTCTACTACCAGGCGCTCGCGGCTCAAGGGTTCAAGGTGATGCTCAACCGCAACATCGGCCCCACGGAGGTCACGACCCGCGCGCTGCAGAGCGGCAGGCTGGCGATGTACCCCGAGTACCTGCAGACCTGGAACACAGCGGTCGCCGGCTACCGGCATGGGTTCAAGACCGCGTTCAAGGCCTACCAGGCCGCCCAGCGATACGCGCTCGCGCACGGCCTCGAGCTGCTCAACCCGACGCCGTTCAGCGACACCGACGCAGTCGGCGTGGCCTCCGACTACGCGCTAGCACACCGACTGTCGAGCATCCGTGACCTGCGCAAGGTCGCGACGACGCTCACCTTCGGCGCACCGCCGCAGTTCCAGCAGGGTCCCAACGGACTGCCGCAGCTCGAGCAGGTGTACGGGTTCGTGCCCTCCTCGTTCAAGCAGCTGGACATCGGCGGCCAGTACCAGGCGCTGTCACAGGGCAATGTACAGGCGGCCGACGTCAGCTCCAGCGACGGCGAACTGGCGTCCGACACCTACCGGCTGCTGCGAGATCCGCGCCACGTGCTCGGCTGGGGCAACGTCGTTCCGGTCGCCTCGTCGCAGCTGCTCAGCGTCGAGGGACCGGCGTTCGCCCAGACGATCAACAAGGTCAGCTCGCTGCTGACGCTCGGGACGATGCGCCGCCTGAACGCGGCCGTGGACATCTCGCACGAGGACCTCGCGACGGTCGCGCGCAAGTTCCTGACCGCTCACGGCCTGCTCAAGCCGCCCCCGAGCAACGGCTGACCCCGACGCCGCTCAGGCGCCGCTGGAACCGAAGCCGCCGGCGCCGCGCTGCGACAGCTCGAGCTCGTCGACCTCGACGATCTCAGGCGTCTGCACGTCGACGATCACGAGCTGGGCGATCCGGTCGCCGGCCGAGATCGAGAACGGCTGCGAGCGATCGGTGTTCAGCAGCAGCACCTCGAGCTCGCCCCGGTAGCCGGCGTCGATCAGTCCCGGGGCGTTGACAACAGAGATCCCGTGGCGGCGCGCTAGGCCTGAGCGCGGTAGCACCAGGCCCGCCTGGCCGTCGGGGATCTCGACCGCGACCCCGGTCCGGACGCTCGCGCGCTCACCGGGCTCAAGCCGGCCGTCGTCGAGCGCGTATAGGTCGAGCCCCGCGTCCCCGGGGTATGCCCGCGTCGGCAGCAGCGCCCGGGGATCCACCCGGCGCACGCGCAGTCCGATCAAGTCCGACCGCTGAGCGCGTACGGCTGGTAGCGCGCGGCGAACGAAGCGGGAAGCCGGGCGATGACCTTGACGCCGTCGGGCGTCTCCTCGCGCTCGAGGTCGCCCGCGATCTCGTGCAGCTCGGCGAGCCGCCCACCCTCGTCGTAGGGGATCAGCAGCTCGACCTCGCGCAGCGTCCGCGCGAACTCGTCTTCGATCCGGGCCACCAGCGCGTCGATGCCCTCGCCGGTCATCGCCGACACGAGCACGCCGTCTCGGTGGCGGAGCTCGAGCTCGGCGCGCCGGTCGGCGTCGAGCTGGTCGGCTTTCGACAGCACGAGCACCTGCGAGACCTCGTCGGCGCCGATCTCGTGCAGGACTTCCTCGACCGCACGGATCATCGCTGTGAGCTCGTCCTCGTCGACGGAGGCGTCGACGACGTGCAGGATCAGGTCGGCCAGGCGCGTCTCTTCGAGCGTCGCCCCGAACGCGTCGACGAGCTGGTGCGGGAGCTTGCGGATGAAGCCGACGGTGTCGGTCAGCAGGTAGTCACGGCCACCGGCGTGCAACACGCGAGTTGTCGGGTCGAGCGTATGGAACAGGCGGTCGCCTACGCCGATCGACGCACCGGTGAGCGCGTTCAGAAGCGTCGATTTGCCGGCGTTGGTGTAACCGGCGAGCGCGACCTGGGGCAGGTGCGCGCGCTCGCGCTCGGCGCGCATCACCGAGCGACTCGAGGCGACGTGCGAGAGCTTTCGCTTCAGCGCCGAGATCCGGTCGCGCGCCAGCCGGCGGTCGGTCTCGATCTGGGTCTCGCCCGGTCCACGGGTGCCGATGCCGCCGTCGATTCGCCCGGCACCAAGCCGCTCGAGATGCGACCACAGGCCGCGCATCCGCGCGAGGTTGTATTCGAGCTGCGCGAGCTCGACCTGGAGCTTGCCCTCGGCGCTGTGCGCGTGCGCGGCGAAGATGTCGAGGATGATCGCCGTGCGGTCGATCACCGGCACGCCGAGCGCGGACTCCAGGTTTCGCTCCTGACGCGGCGACAGCTCGTCGTCGCACGCAACCAGGTTGGCATCCGAACGAGACAGCTCGGCCTTGAGCTCGTCGACCTTGCCCGGACCCAGGTAGGTGTTGGGGTGTGGCCGCTCGCGACGCTGGATCAGCGAGCCGACATCGGCGACGCCTGCGGTCCGCAGCAGCTCGCGCAGCTCGGTGAGCTCCTGCGGCTGACCGTCGGACAGCGCCGCGACCATGTAGGCACGCTGACGCGCGCGGCCCTGGGGACGCTGTCCATTGGCGTTCTGAGACGCCTGCGTGCGGCCAGCGCGGCTTCGTTGCACAGCACTGATGGTAGCTGCGGGGCACCTGGAAGCGAAGGCCCGGACGGCTTGGTATTTGCGAGCCGACCAGTCGCTGACTATCGTTCCGCCCGCGGCCGAACCAAAGAGGAGGCAAAGTGATGATTCACCGTCCAGGACGACGGGTTTTGATGGTGTTTGCGGCCGTGCTGGTGGGCTCGCTGGTGGCGGCGGCGGTTGCGCTAGCCGCGTCATTCCCGCAGCCGGCGCTGAAGTCGCCGGGCAACGGCAAGCGCGTTCACGCCGGGCGCATCGTGCTGAAGGTCAACGTCCATTTGCCGTCGCAGCTGCCGCGCAGCGAACGGCATGTGTTCGTCGCCATCGGTCCGACGCGCAAGCTTGTCGCGCGCCTGATCCAGGCTAAGCCCGGACCCAAGAGCTGCGGCTTCAAGTGCACATTTGTCGAGCTGCACCAGGTCAAGCCAGGCGTGTGGACCTACAGGTCACAGTTCACGTTCCCGGGCATCTGGAACGAAACGCCGGGTAAGTACTTCTGGCAGGCTCAGTACACCGCGCCGCTGTGCGAGGCACCGCACTGCAGGGTCCTTGGCGCAGTGCACAGCTTCCGTGTCGTCCCGTAAGCGCTAGAGCCGGCGGATGCGCTCGACGGCCTCGACGAGGCGGTCGTCGGGCGTCGTCAGCGAGATTCTGAAGAAGCCCTCGCCGCTGGCCCCGTAGGCGCCGCCCGGAGAGATCACGACGGCCGCGTGCTCGAGCACGTGCTCGCAGTACGCGGCCGCCGATTCGAAACCCTGCGGAATCGGCGCCCACACGTAGATCGTCCCCTTCGGGGGCGTCACCTGCACGCCGGCCGCAGCGAGCGCGTCGCAGACGAGGTCGCGACGGCGCTGGTAGACCTCGTTCATCGCGCGAACGTCGGCGTCAAGCTCGGGGGCGAGCGCCGCCGCACCGGCGAGCTGGACAGCGTCGAAATTGCCCGAGTCGATGTTCGACTTCAGCCTCCAGTACAGCTCGATCGCGTCGGCGTTGCCGACGATCGCGGCGCAGCGCCAGCCGGTCATGTTGTAACCCTTGGACAGCGAGAACACTTCGACGCCGACGTCGATCGCTCCGGGTGTCTGGAGGAACGACGGCGCCACGTAACCGTCGTATGTCGTCTCGCTGTACGCGTTGTCGTGCACGACCAGGATCCCGTGCGCGGCGGCGAACTCGACGACCTCCTCGAACAAGCCGTCGGGGACGATCGCCCCGGTGGGATTGTTGGGGTAGTTGATGAACATCAGCCGCGCACGCTCGACCGCAGCTTGCGGGATTGCGGCGAGATCGGGAGCAAAACCGCGCCGTGGCAGCAGCGGCATCAGCACCGGCTCGCCGCCGACGAGCAGCGGGCCGCCGGTGTACACCGGATAGCCAGGGTCGGACGCGAGCGCGACGTCGCCGGGGTCTAGGAACGCGAGATTGAGGTTGAAGATGCACTCTTTGGCGCCGATCGCCGCCATCACCTGCGTCTCGGGCTCCAGGCTCACGCCAAACCGCCGGGCGTAGAAAGCTGAGATCGCCTCGCGGAACTCGGAGCGGCCGCGGTTGCTCGGATACGTGTGCGTGCTCGGGTCGGCGACCGCCCGCTGCGCGGCGGCGACGATCGGCGGGTATGTCGGCGTGTCGGGATCGCCGATCCCGAGGCTGATGACGTCGACGCCGGCGGCCCGCTTGGCCGCGACCTTACGCTCGAGCTCTGCAAACAGATACGGGGGGATGCGCTCGAGGCGGCTACTTGGTCGCATGCAGCTCCTTGACGAAATCATCGGCCAGCCGCCCGGCGAACACCGGCACGGCCCAGCCGCTCAGGGTTATCTGTAGGTCCTGTCCCACTTCGACGAGGAGGTTGCCACCATCGAGCACGACGGTCACCGGCGACCGGCCACCGGCGAGCACGTGGGCGACGGCGGCGCCGGTCGCCCCGGTCCCGCTCGCCGACGTCTCTCCGACGCCGCGCTCGAAGATCCGCGCGCGGATCGTGACGTCGTCGCGAGGCGCAAACCATGAGACGTTGGTCCGATTGGGAAACAGCGGATTTGATTCGATCGGCGGGCCGATCCTGGGCAGATCGAGCTCGGCGAGGTCCTGCTCGCTGTCGACCGCGATCGCGCACTGCGGATTGCCGACCTGAACGTGCTGAAAGCGCCAGGTGTGGTCCGCGGCGGTCAGCTCACCGCGCCCGTCCTCAGCACCCGACGGGTAGTCGTCGCTGCGTACCCGCGCCCGGCCCATGTCGACGGTGCACTCGCTCGCGGACGTGATCGTCGGCCTGATCGGGCCCGCGGCGGTCTGGATCGAGAACGCGTCCTCATCGGTCCATCCGTGGCGACGCAGGTACAGGATTGCTTCGCGCGCACCGTTGCCCGACAGCTCGGCCTCCGATCCGTCGGGGTTGAAGATCCGCAGACGCGCAACGTAGCCGGGCTCGTCGGGCTCGGATAGCAGCAGGATCCCGTCGGCCGCGACGCCCGTGTGAACCGCGCAGATCGCCTGGATCCGCGCGGGCGTCAACTCAAACTCGAGCGCCGAGGCCTCGACGATCACATAGTCGTTGCCGAGCGCGTGCCACTTCTCGAACTTCACGCGGCCGCAGTGTATGTGTAGCGTCGCTCGCGGTCATGCTCGGAGCACGTGGTCGCGCCACCCGTCGCTGGACGCAACCGCTCGTCGTCCTAGCCGCGGTCTCTGTGCTGTCGCTGGCCGGGCGGGTCGCATTTCTTGGGAGTCCGTGCCACATCCCGTGCACGACGGCGTCGGCGCACGTGCTCGTGTTCGACGAGGCCTACTACGTCAACGCGGCGCGGGTGATCGCCGGGATCAACCCGCCGCGCGGTTCGCATTACCGCGGCAGCCCCGCAGGCGACGACCCTAACTCCGAGCATCCGCAGCTCGCGAAGGTGATCATCGCCGGGGCGATCGAGCTGTTCGGCGACGGACCGTTCGCGTGGCGGATCGCCAGCATCGTGCTCGGATCGCTGGCGATCCTGGGGATGTTCGCGCTCGTGCGCACAGCCGGAGGCGGTCGCTGGCTGGCGGTCGGCGCGGCATCGCTGATGGCGGCCGACAACCTGCTGCTGGTCCATTCCCGGATCGCGACACTCGACGTGTACGCGGTCACGGCGATGATTTGGGGCGCTGTGCTGTACCTCCGCGGCCGGCCGCTGCTCGCGGGCGTGGTGATCGGCGTGGGCGCCTGCGCCAAGGAGGTCACGCCGTACGTGCTGCTTGCGCTGCTCCTGTACGAGTTGCTCCAGCCCGGCCGCGCACGCGAATCACTCGGCGCGCGGGCGCGGCGGCTCGGCGGCTGCATCGCCGCGGCCGCAGGGACGTTCGTGGCTGTGCTGGCGCTGCTTGACCGGATCGCGCCGCCGTATGACCCGATCACGCGCAGGCTCGTTAGCGGCGGCGTGTTCGGGCATATCCGCTACCTCCTCCACTACGGCCAGCACCAGACCAGCCCCCACGGACCGCACGGGATCGCGTCCTATCCCTGGGACTGGCTGGTCGACATCAAGCCGATCGTGTATCTGAACATCAACCCGTCGCGCCCCGCCGCCGGGCTGTTTCACGTGCACCCCGAGGCGCACTTCCTGGGGATGATCAGCCCGGTCATCCTGCTGGTGGGCCTGCCAGGCCTCGCCGTCGCGGGCTGGAGCGCCGCCAAGCGGACGCGGCTGCCGGCGACCGACGTCGAGCTGCTCGGGCTCGCCTGGTTCGCCGGAACGTTCATCCCGTTCGTGCTGCTCAGCCTGGTCGACAGCCGCACCAGCTACCTCTACTACATGGTGATTGTGATGCCCGGGATCTACATCGCTGCGGCCGCACTGATCTCGCGTGTGCGGCCACCGCCGCGGCTGACCGCGGCGTGGATCGTCGCGATCGCGGTGGCGCTGATCGTGATGTATCCGTTCACTCCGGTTCCGTGACCGCCTCCCAGCGCGCAATCACCTCGTCGGCGACGCTCGCTGACGAGCGGCCGGTGATGTCGATCACGGTCACGTCGGCGAGCTTTCGCATCCAGGTCAGCTGCCGGCGGGCGTAGTTGCGCGTGCGGCGCTTCATCGCCTCGATGTTGCCGGTCAACAGCTCCTCGAAGCCGAGCGCCTTGCGTGCCGTGATCGACGCTCCGGCGCCGTTGGCGCGGCGGACCTGCTCGGGGGCGCCGGAGCTGATCATCGCGTCGACGCGGCCGTCGATCCGGGAGTAAAGGCGCTCGCGCGCCATCACCAGCCCGACCAGCAGCGTCGGATGGCGGACGTCGCTGGTCCATAGCTGCGACTCGCCCTCGGGCGGCTCGAGCTCGCCCGCGTCGGCCAGCTCGAGCGCGCGTACGATCCGCTGCGAGTCGGTCGGCTCGATTTCGTCGGCCGCCCACGCCGCGCGCTCGCGCAGAACGCCGTGCAGCGCCGCCGGGCCACGCCGCTCGAGCTCGGCCATCCAGCGCTCGCGCACGCCCTCGGGCGGTGGCGGGCGCAGCTTGAGCTCAGTCAGCGCCGCGCGCAGGTAGAGGCCGGTGCCGCCGACGACGATTGGGCGGCCGCCCGACGACAGCACCGCGTCGATCTCTGCATGCGCGAGCTCGGAGTACTGGCCGACGCTGAAGCTCGCATCGACCGGGAGGAACGAAATGAGCCGGTGCTCGAGCTGCGAGCGTTCGGCCGCGGTCGCAGCGCCGGTGAGCGTCTCCAGCCCCGCGTACACCTGTAGCGCGTCGGCCGAGATCGCAACCGGCCGCTCGCCGCGTTCTCGCAGCCGGTTCGCGAGTTCGATCGCGATTTCTGTCTTGCCCACGCCGGTCGGACCGAACAGGGCGATCACGTCCGCTGGCGCCATCGGGCGGGAGTATCGTAGAGCGATGGTCCGGAAAGGCGTGCGGCCAGGAGCGTGAGGGTTGGGGCCGGCATCTCCGCGGGCCACGATCCGCTGACCGCCGGGGTCGCGGCAGCGCGGCTCGCGGGCGAGCAGCTCGGTGACGTGCAGCCGGATCTCGCGATCGTGTTCGCCAGCGGCGCTCACCTCGCTGCGCCCGAGGCGACCCTGGCGGGCGTCGCCAGCGTGCTGTCGCCCAACACGCTGATCGGCTGCGCCGCGGGCGGCGTGCTCGGCGGCGGGCGCGAGCTCGAGTCCGGGACGGCGCTGTCAGTTTGGGCCGGGGCGTTCGACGGGGTCGGCAGTGCGACCGCGTTTCACGCCACCGTGCACGAGGACGGCGAGGAGGCCACGATCGAGGGCCTGCCCGAGCTCAACCAGTCAAGCGGCGTCCTGATGCTGTGCGATCCGTACACGTTTCCGACCGATTCGGTGCTGGCGCTGATCGCCGACGCGGCGCCAACCGTTTCGGTGCTCGGCGGCATCTCGAGCGCGCGCACGCCCGACGGCCAGGGTGCGCTGTTCTGCAACGACGAAGTGTTCGAATCCGGCGCGGTCGGCGTCAACCTCGAGGGGGTCGAGATGCTCGCCTGTGTCTCGCAGGGCGCCGCCCCGCTCGGACGCGAGGTCACGATTACCGCCGGTGAGGGCAACGTGATAACCGAACTGGCGGGCCGCCCCGCGCTCGAGACCGTCGACCAGATCATCGCCGAGCTGTCGCCGAGGGAGCGAACCCTGATCGCCGGCGGGCTGCTGATCGGGATCGTGATCGACGGCGGCAAGCCCGAGTACGAACAGGGCGACTTCCTCGTCCGCGGTGTGCTCGGCGCCGATCCCGACTCGGGCAGCCTCGCGGTCTCGACCACCGTCCAACCCGGTCAGGTGCTGAGACTCCACGCCCGCGACGCCCAGTCCGCCGATGAGGACTTCCGTCGCGCGCTGCGCCTACACGTCGAAGCGATGGGACACGAGCCGCCGGCCGGCGCGATCGTGTTCTCCTGCAACGGTCGCGGTTCCTCAATGTTCGGCGTCCCCGACCACGACGCCGCGGCCGTCCACTACGAGTTGCGCGGCGCTCCGGCGGCCGGGTTCTTTGCGGCCGGGGAGATCGGCCCCGTCGGAGGCCGCAGCTTCCTACACGGGTTCACCGCGACCGTCGCGGTGTTCCCGAGTTGACCGCCGCCGTCGGGCACTACACTGCCGCGCCGTGACGCTGGTCAGCGGCAACGTTCTATTGACCGGGGCGACCGGAGGCATCGGTCAGGCGATCGCCCGCACGCTCGCATCGTGCGGAGCGACTGTCACGATCACCGGCCGCCGGGCCGACGTGCTCGAGCCGCTCGCACGCGAGACCTCCGGCCGGGCGATCACGTGCGACCTGGCGAACCGTGAGGAGCTCGACCGCCTTGTGCAAGAGGCAGGTCAGGTCGACGTGCTCGTCGCCAACGCGGCGCTGCCCGGAGCGGCGGAGCTCACCGACCTGACCCAGGAGCAGATCGACGCGATGCTGGAGGTCAATCTGCGCGCGCCGATCGCGCTCGCCCGGGCGCTCGTGCCGGCGATGGTCGCGCGCCGCCGCGGCCACCTGGTGTTCATCTCATCGCTGAGCGGCAAGGCGGCCACCCCCGCGACCTCGATCTACGCCGCGGCGAAGTTCGGCTTGCGCGGGTTCGCGCTCTGCCTGCGCGAGGACCTGCGCCCGCACGGAGTCGGCGTCTCGACCGTGCTGCCCGGCTTTATCCGCGATGCGGGGATGTTCGCCGACTCCAAGGTCGAGCTCCCGCGCGGCGTCGGCACCCGTTCGCCCGAGGACGTGGCGGCGGCCGTCGTCAAGGCGATCGAGCACAACCGCGCCGAAGTTGAGGTCGCGCCGCTGGGCCTGCGGCTCGGTGCGACGTTCGCGGGAGCGGCACCCGAGTTGGCAGCCGCGGCTGCGCGTCGCCTTGGCAGCACGCAGGTCGCATTCGATATGGCCGAGGCCCAGCGGAACAAGCACTAGCCCGGGCGGGCGAGCCACTAGCCCCGGCGGGCGAGCCGCTAGCCCCGGAAGTCGGGGCGATCCAGCAGGCGCAGCCAGCTCCCGTCCGACTGGCGGCGGATGACCTGTGCCCGAGCGCCGGCCTCGTCCCGGGCGTGCGTCGCGGTCAGGGCGATGTCGCCGAACTGGATCGTCGTCAGCGGATCCTCGGGCCGAAACTCGGGCGCACTGTCGATCAGCTGCTGGTACATCGCCCGGATCGCCTCGCGCCCGACGGTCGTCTCGCCGGGCGGGAACGCCACCACCGCGTCGGCCTCGTACAGCTCGGCGACGCCCTCGGCATCGCCGGCGTTGACGCGCTGCACCACGAGTCGCGTGAGGTCTTCCGGGGTCATTGCCTGCTCGTATTGGCGGCTCATCGTTACCTCGCTTTCTGATTCGTTGCGACAACCATCGTGAGCGACGTGCCCCCATAAGTCAAAGATCTAGTTGTGCTGTGTCGTAGAATCAGTGGTTATGGAGTTGCGCCAGCTGGAGTACTTCATCGCGGTCGCTGAGGAGGCGAGCTTTACCAAGGGAGCGGCCCGCGTCCACGTCGCCCAACCGGGAGTCAGCGCTCAGATCCGGCGACTCGAGCACGAGCTCGGAGAGACGTTGCTCGACCGTTCGGGGCGCGCGATCACGCTGACCGAGGTCGGCGAGGCGTTCCTCCCCCACGCCCGCGCCACGCTGACATCGCTGGACGGCGCTCGGCTTGCGGTCGACGAGCTCGCCGGGCTTACCCGCGGCCGCGTTGCGGTAGGGATGATCACCGCCTGCGGAGTGCTCGAGCTTCCCGATGCACTCGCCGAGTTTCACCGGCTGCACGCCGGCGTTGAGATCTCGCTGCGGGAGGACAACTCAGATCGGCTGCTGGAAGATCTCCGCGCGTCGCAGCTCGACCTGGCGTTCGTCGGGCTGGCGGGCGACCCGCCGGCAGGGATCTCAACCCAGGACGTCGTCGACGAGCGACTGTTCGCCGGCGTCCCGCGCACCGACCCGCTCGCGCGCGGGACGACGATCGCACTCGAGGTGCTCTGCGACCAGCCGCTCGTCAGCCTTCCGGCGGGCACAGGCCTGCGCTCGGCGCTGGACGATGCCTGCATGGGCGCCGGATTGGCACCCCACATCGCCCTTGAGGCCAGCAGCCTGATGATGGTCGCTGCGCTCGCCGCGCGCGGGCTGGGAAGCGCGATCCTGCCCGAGTCGGTCGCGACCGACGAGGCTTTCGACCTATATCCGCTTGCGATCGTTCGGCCGCAGATCCGCAGCCGGCTGGCGCTGGCGTGGCGATCCGACGGTCCGGCCAGTCCGGCGGCACGCGCACTCGTTGCTCACGCCCGCGCGGCGCTGAGGACGCCCGACCAGCGCTGAGACAGCCGGCCTAGTGTCGCGATTCG
Organism: Solirubrobacteraceae bacterium; assembly: GCA_036490775.1. GTDB lineage: Bacteria > Actinomycetota > Thermoleophilia > Solirubrobacterales > Solirubrobacteraceae > Palsa-465. The sequence goes on from DASXDD010000099.1 coordinate 22,922, forward strand.
GAAATTCGTGAGCAGTCTCGAGAGTGGCTGGGCGTGACTGGGGCCGCGCGCACGGCAAGCAGGTACTGAAGTATCTGCGCCGGGCGGGTGGGTCCAGACGCGTCCAGACGCCGCGAGACTGCCACCGAATTTGTGAATCGGGGCACTCAGTGGTGATCGAGCGAGTCGGCGCCGATCGTGGCGTGCTCGCCGGTGACCGTGGCCAGCGCGAGGACGATCTCGTCGGCAAGCCGGGCACCATCGGCCGCCCGTTCGGGAGTCGCCTGGACGCGGACGGTCACGTCCTCCCCGTCGATCTCCTTCAGCAGCACCGCGGCCGGTGAGCGCGTGGGCGTCGTCACCTGGTCGTCGAGGATCTCCTGGATCTGGGTCATGCTGATCCCGCTGCGCAGACGGACGTTGACGTCGACCGAGTCGGGCTCGCGGATCGGGACGACCGCAGCGCCGAGCACCACGTTGTTGGGCACCAGCACACGATCCTCACCGCGGGCGAGCGTCGTGTACAGCAGCCCGAGCGAGCTGACGATCCCCTCGACCGAGCCGCCGACATTTCCGGCTTGGAGCCGCACGCGCTCGCCGACCCGGAACGGGCGCGCGCTCAGCAGCACGAGACCAGCAAACAGGTTGCCGAGCGTCTGCTGGGCAGCAAGACCAAGGATGACGGCGGTGAACGCCGATCCCGCTAGCAGCGTGCTCGGGCTGACCTGCGCGATCCGCAGGGCGGCGAGCAGCGTGATCGCCATCGTCGCCAGGCGGATCAGGAATCCGACCGTGCCGGCCGTCGACGGGTCCATCCGCCGGAAGAACGTCGGCGCCGCCGCCCGGCCTGCCGCTCGCGCGATCGCCCAGCCGAGCGCGGCGAGCACCATCACGGTCGCAATCCGGACGGGGATCTCGGCCGAACGGTTGCTGAAGATGTGGTGGCGCTGCGAGTAGGCGATCAGGACGCCAATCAGCAGCGGCACAAGCACGGCGATCTCCCGCTGCGCTCGGCGCACCGCCCGCGGGCTGACGTTTGATGCCAGCCCGACCTTCTCCCAGGCGTCGGTCCGGGTCTCGAACATCCGCTCGAGGCCGAGGTCGCGGCTTGGTTTCAATCGGTTTCGAATCATGCTCTCTGTAGTGCGCCCTCCTATCTAATTATCACTTGACGTGGTTCGTGGTTTCACTTGTGTGGGTTATGTCACCTGACCGCATTCAGAACAAGCGGCCCTGGTCGGCGCTGCGTTCCGCCGGTTCCGGTGCCGGCTCGGCGCCGAACGTCCGGAGCATCCGGTGGCGTGGCTCTCGGTCTGGCCCGCTGACCAGCCTCCCAAGCCTGCGCCGCTCCTCCTGAGGCGCATAAGCGCCCCGTTTGTAGAGCTCCTTATACCGTGGCACCAACTCCGGACGATGCTCTCGCAGCCAGTCGAAGAAGATCCGGCGAACGTCCGCCCGCAGGTGCAGCGCGATCCCGGTCACGTAGTCGGCTCCGGCCTGCGTTGCCAGTTCCAGGATCTCGGCCACCTGCTCGGGAGCGTCGTTGACTCCGGGCATCAATGGCGCCACGAGCACACCCGTCCGGATGCCCGCGCGCGTCAACTCGGAAACCGCTTCCAGCCGCGCCCGAGGGTTCGGCGTGTGCGGCTCGGTCGCTCGCCACGCGCGCTCATCGAGCGTCGGAATCGACAGCGCAGCGCTGAAATCGGTCCGCTCGGCGATCTCCTTCATCAGCGGCAGATCGCGCAAAAGCAGCGGCGACTTGGTGAGCACTGAGCAAGGATTGCGAGCATCTCGCATCGCCTCCCAGATCCCCGGCATCAGCCGGTAACGGCCCTCCACCCACTGGTACGGGTCGGTGTTCGTGCCGAGTGCAACATGCTCGCCCTTCCACGACGGCTTGGCGAGCTCAACGCGCAACAGCTCCGGCGCGTTGACCTTGACGACGATCTCCCGCTCGAAGTCCCGCCCGGCGTCAAAGTCGAGGTACTTGTGGGTCGGCCGGGCGAAACAGTTGTGGCTGACCACGCCGTTGGCGATGAAGTCCCCGGTTCCAGTGGTGATGTCGTAGAGCGGCAACTTCGTCCCAAGCGGTTCGATCTCGGCCACCCTCAACTTGGCGAAGGTCTTGACCATCTGACCTTCGATGTCGCGCTTGCGGCTGATTGCGGGGTCGGTCAGGTGAAAGAAGCGCAGGTGCTCCGTTAGACCGCCGCGTATCCCGAGGTACTTGAGACCGCTGTGTTGCTGCGTCGCGTCGATGACGACATCGAAGCCCAGCCGGCGGGCGCACGCCTCGGTCCACGCAAGGATCTGTGGGTCGGTGTTGGCGATCCTCAGCGTGAACGCGTTGCGGCCGCCTTCCGCGTCGAAGATGCCTGCCAGGAAGCCGCGGCACCATTGGAGACTCGGGAGCACCGGCCACTCGATCAGCTGTCTGATCCGCTCGAACGATCCGCTGCTCTGAGCGTAAATCCCCGTCATCTCGCGGTGTGCGCCGGCAGCGCGTTGGAACACCCGTTGCGCAGTCGCGACATCCGCCGTCGCGAGAAAATCACGCGCGCGCCGTAACGCCTCGAGGTCGGTGAGTGCCAGCCGGAAGCGGTACCCGGTGTAGCTCGATCCGCGTGCGCGACGGCATTCGTACTCCCGAAGCAGGCCGTCACCCCGGACGAGCCCGCATAAGTATCCGCGGCGATAGTCGGCATCATGCGCCGGCTGCGACGCGAACGCGCCTGTCCCGACGAGCTTGTTGTTGGTCGTCAGATGTGGTCGATCCGGCTGTCCTGGTTCGTTGTTGACCACGTGCTTCCAGCCGCGGTTGCTGAGCAGCCGATGGTCGCCGCTGACAACCAGTGCGGTTCCGTCTTCGAGCGTCAGCCGATACGCCGGCTTGACCGTGATCCACCTGTCGAGCACGGTGGTCCGGGCATAACGCCGGTATCCGGATTCGCCTACGACCGTCCCGTAGATCGCCTCCCCGACGCTCAGATCGGCGATCGGCTTGTGGCGTCCGTCGGCTGTAAGTATCGGCGTCTCGCCCAGCTGGCAGTAAACGCAGGCGTGCGTGCAGCCGCGATACGGGTTGATCGTCCAACGAAATGGCATCTGCGAGGCGTCGGGCACCCGGTTGAGGATCGATTTCCCCTTGACCTCGTAGAAACGAGTGTCGACGGCCTCGGGGGCGTCGAAATGCCGCACCACCGCGTCTTCCCTATACCCCGGCAACCGAGCTCGCTGCTCGACCTCCGCGCTCAGGTTGCTCCACCGCATACGAACACACGTTCGCATACGGTGCGGACGGACCGACGTGCCTAGCGCCGGCGGCGCCGCAGTCGGCTCATCAGCCCGCGGTGCTCGGGCTTGGCCGGTGGCGGCGCGTAAGCCGGCGCCTGCGCGACCGGCGGCGGCTGGGCTGATGGCGCCGAGGGCCGCTGCGGCGCAGGCTGCGCCTCGGCCGGACGCGCAGCGGGCTGCGGCTGGGTCGGAGCGGGCTGCGGCTGGGCCGGAGCAGGCTGCGGCGGCGTCACGGGCTGCGGCCGCGCTGCGGGCTGCGGCTGGGCAGCAGGCGCCGGCGGACTCGGCTGCGCGACCGGCGCGGCAGGCGTGGGCGCGGGGGGCGGCGCGGACCGGGGCGCCGGCGCGGGCGCTGCGGGCTGCGCAGGCTGCTGGCGCTGGCGCTGTCGCACCGGAACCTGCACCGCGATGCCAGGCTGTGCGGCCGACGACGACGGCTTGGATGCCTGGGCGGCCGCGGTGCAGCGCGGGACCTCGAGCTGCTTCTGAGCGAGCGCCACCTGCGCTCGGAGTTGCTGGGCCTCACGGCGTGCCTGGGCGAGCTCGCCGGCGCTCGCCGACGAACCTGATCGGGTCCTGTCGGTCTCGGCGCGCGCAGCGCTGACGGCGTCCCGCGCCGCCTCGAGCTCTGAGCGGTGGCGCTCGGCCGCCCGGCGCGCTTGGTCGAGCTGCGCCTCGAGCGACTGGCGCTGTTGCTCGAGTCCTTCGCGTGCGGCGAGCGCCTCGTCGCGATCCGCGATCGCTTGGTCGCGCCGCGCCGTTGCGTCGTCGCGGGCGGCCGTCGCGGCATCAAGCGCGGCCGTGTAGTCGCCGTCCCCGTCGCGCTCGATGTAGACGATCCGCTCCACCTCGGTCACAAGCGGCTCCGTCGGACGCGGCTCGCCGTCGAACTCCTGGGGGGTGAGCTCGAGCCCCTCGACGGGCTCCTCGTCGATCCGCACGCCCCACTCCTCGAGCAGCTCGGCGCGGATCGATTCGGGATCAAGGAAGCTCCATCGCTCGATCCGGATCAGCCGCTCGGCCTCGGCGCGGGCGACGTCGGCCTTCGCGAGCGGCGCCGCGACGCCGCAGACGCCGACCGATTCGCCGTCGCGTGCGTGAATCGAGAATCGGACCACGGCCAGTGGCGGGCGCTCCTTGTACGCCGGAACCGTGTACTCGAACTCAATCGGCTCGGGCATCGCGATCTCGGGATCCTCCAGCCGTGGGCCATCGACCGTGCCGGCGGGCGGAAGCTCGGCGTCGGTCCTGCCTCTGATCTCGTCCTCGGGATTGCGCAGGAACGTCACGAAGTGCTGGTTGACGCGCATGTGGCGGCCGTCGCGGTCCTTCAGCCACACGATCGCGGGGCTGTCGTCGAGTTGCTCGCGAAGGATCGCGTTCTCGAGGTCGTCGGAGGTCGCGGCGGACTCGGCGGGCAGCGTCATCAGCGCGCAGCGATTGCCGCGCACGTCGACGACCGCCTCAACGAGCGCTTGGAGCTCATCGAGGCTGATCGTGGCCTGACTGGCCTGACCCGTCAGGACCGCCTCGAGCTCGGGCAGCTCGTCACACAGCTCCGCGGTCAGCTCGACGCGCGAGCGAAACGACTCGGTGCTGCACTGGATGCGGCCACTGGCGCCGACCAGCGCAAGGGCCGGCACCCTCATCGCCGCCACAACCTCCGTGGTTGTCCGTCTTTTGCGTGGATCCCTTCCACCCTTGTTATGTCGAGCGACGGACGGATGGACAGCAGTCCAGCCTGCACGAAATGGACGGATGTGCCTGGTCCCGAGCCTGCCGATTGGACGGCTTCTGGACGTAGATCACCGGCGCCGGCCGGGCCCATGGGACCCAGCCGGCGCCAGCCTCCCTCCCTACGTCTGGGCGTCTACGAGGCGGTCATCGTCAGCGTGTGCATCGACGTCCTGCCGTGCACCGGAACCGTGACCTCGACGCCGCGATTGGTCTGCCTCACGGTCGCGTGGCCGACCGGCCGGCCGTCGAGACGGACGTTGCTCGGGGTCGAGCCGCCCGGCAGCGTCTGACCGATCTCGAGTGTCTGCAGCCGCAAGCCGTGGACCTGGAGACGGGTCGTATAGCTGCCACCCGCCCGCGATGCGAACACGTCGAGCGAGCCGCCTCCGAGGCGGATGTTCGAGCCCGCCACGCTCGGCTGTCCGTCGGGCACCTGCGGGACGACCTGCAGCGCGCCGTCGCCGAGGAACGGGCGGACGCCGAGCTGTTGGTTGACGACCGACCAAGCGGTGCCGTAGTTACCCCACGCCTGCATGAACATCGAGCGGCAGGTCCAGCACCGGTTGATGTTGGCGGGAATCCCCTTCGAGGCATCGCCGCCAGGCGCCGACGGGAAGATCTCCGGCATTGCGCCCGGTTGCTCGTCCGGCGTGTCGCCGGTGGCGGGCTCGGAGAACATCGTCTCCGCATTGGCGTCGGTGTAGCGCCGCTGTTGGTCGGCGCCCAAGCGCCCGTAGTTGCCCTCGCCGACGGCCATGATCGAAGTCGTCAACGAGAAGATCTCGAAGTCGCCCTGACCGTCTGAACCGCCGCCGACGCCCGTGTGGAACAGGCCGAGATTGCCCGGTCGCTGACCGCTGAACTGCGGCGTCTGGCGGCCGTCGAGCGCGGTGGTCGCGTGGTCAAACGGCGCCACGCCGGGGACAACCTGATCGCCGTCGGTCAGCTGGGCCTCCATCGGCACCACGCCGATCCAGTGCTTCTGGAAGTTCTGCGTGTTGCCGGGGTTGAACAGCGAGTCGGCGTACTGCTTGGCCTGCGGGAACCACCAGGCCTGATCGAACTGCCTCAGCAGCTTGTTCGCGAGGCCCTTAGCCCACGTGAACGTCGCCTGGTCGTGCTTGGCCTGGGCCATGTCGGCGAGGTCGAACAGCGCCCGGATGTAATACACGCCGTTGTCGAGCTTCTCTGGGCCCATGCCCGCCCGCTCGACATTGCCCGATCCCTCGGGCCAGCCGTCGTGGTCGATATCGAGCTTCTGGTCGACGTACTGGAGGTTCTTCTTGGCGAACGGATACATCTCGTTCATGAACCGGTTGTCGCCCGTCCAGCGCCACACCATCGCCACCGTGCTCGGGAACTTGATCGTCTCGTCGGTGTTGAAGTCGTTGGTGGTGGTGCCGTCGGAACCGACCGACTGGCTGTCGTGGCCGAAGTAGACCGAGCCGTCGGAGACGGTCTCGTGCACGACGACGCCGGAGCCGTTGTTGAGGATGTTCGAGACGTCGCGGAGCGCGCGAAGGTGATCCTCGATCGTCTGGAACTGCCCCAACGCGACCGCAGCGAACGCCGTGTACTCACCGTCGGTGGCGAACATCCACGGATAGTCCGGGAAACCGGCGCCGAACCAACGCGCGTGCGTGACGGTTCCGAGCGGCGGCGGGTATTGCTTGCCCTGGTTTGTCCAGCGGATCTGCAGGTTCGACGCAGTCTGCGTGAGGTCGGCGAGGTTCTGCTTACCCCATGTGATCGCGTTCTGCAGCAGCCGGTCGCCCGGCAGCGAGACCTGCGTGAAGCTACCGAGGCGCTGTCGCGAAGCGATCTTGCTGCTCAGTTCGCCCGCCGGGTTGCTCAGCGCGTCAGACAGCTGCGACTTGGCGTCGTCGAGCCCCTGGTCTGAGCCCGCCACCGCGACCCACAGCGTGGTCGAGCCGTGCGACGGGACGGTCACCTGGTAGTTGAGCTGGCCGCCGGTGCCGTGGCCGAACGGTCCGTCGTCGCACGCGCTCGGGAGCGAGGTGCCGTCGTCCGCCGCACACGTCGTTCCGGGCTGCGGCCCGCGGAAGTTGCCCCCGGTCGCAGCCGCCTGCCCTGACGCGGCCTTGACGTTGGAGCCGACGAGCGCGGCGTAGTGGTGCTCCGGAGCGTCTGGGAGCGAGCCGTCGTCGGTGAACACCAGCGAGTTGCCGTCGAACGACCCGTGGTCGGGCAGATTGTCGGCGGCGGTTGGACCGCCCGTCGAGCCGCCCCACGGGTATGCGCCCATCAGCTCGGAGTGGGCGTCGACGTTGACCGTCACCGTCTTGGCAGCGGCCGGGTTTGTCAGCTTGAGCCCGAACACCACCGCGCGGGCTGCGTCCGGCGCGAAGTCGGTCCGCTGCACGTGGAGACCGTCGGTGTCGGGCAGCGTGTAGCGGGTGTAGCCCCACCCGCTCGAGAACTTGGTGGCCTGGCCGATCCACGAGTTGTCGAGGCCGAACCACACGCCGTCGGCGAGCTTCAGCGGTGGCGCCCAGATGCCGCCCATCTCTCCGGTGATGTGCCAGCCATTGGCGTAGAAACGGCCATCCTGGAAGCCCTCGGCGTATGAGCGCTGCCCGGCCGCCACCTCCCGGCGGTCCTGCAGACGGCTCGAGACCGATAGCTCCGGTGTGGCTGCCTGGGCCGCCGCACAGGCGGCCAATGCGGCCGCCACGGCCACCGTGGCGGCCTTCGCGAGCCTCGAGGCACGGGTTCTTTGCACGCGATCCTCCCTCTGTCTAAAGCGCTTCAGAACAGTGCTACTGTACCCCCCCATCCGCGATATGAATCGCTCCATTTCACCGCACGACGAAGGTCATCGCCGCCGTCGCCCGACGATCGCCGACGTGGCTCGCAGAGCAGGGGTTTCCCCCGCCGCGGTGTCGTTCGCGGTCAACGGACGCCCGGGCGTCGGCGAGCAGACGCGGGCCCGGATCCTCGCGACCGCGAAGGAGCTCGGATGGCATCCGAGCGCTTCAGCGAGGGCGCTGACCGAGGCGCGCGCACGCACGATCGGCCTGGTCCTGACGCGCCACACCGAGGAGCTCGAGGCGGACTCGTTCTTCGTGCGGTTCCTCGCAGGAATCGAGCGGCAGCTGGCGCCGGCTGACTACGCGCTGCTGCTACAGCTCGTGCCCGCGTCGGGCGCCGACAAGGCGCTCGGAGCGTACGAGCGCCTGGCCGCGGGCGGCCGCGTCGACGGGTTTCTGCTGACCGATCCCGAGCTCGAGGATCCGCGCGTGCCGCTGCTGACCCGCGCCGGGCTGCCCGTCGTGGTCGCCGGACGCCCCGACCCGAGCTGGACGGTTCCGTGGGTCGAGACCGACCACGACCTCGGGATGATCTCCGTCGTCGAACACCTCACCGACCTTGGCCACGAGCGGATCGCGTTCCTCGGCGGGTCCGAGAGCTACGAGCACGTCCAGCGTCGCCTATCGCGATGGCGCGACGCGATCGCGGCCGCCGGGCTCGACCCCGGGCCGGTCGCATTCGCCAACGGCGATACGCCGGCAGCCGCGCGGGAGCTGCTCGACGGCGGCCCGACCGCGGTGGCGTGCACGAGCGACTCGCTCGCGCTCGAGTTTGTCGCGGCCGCCCGGGGCCATGGCATGCGGGTTCCGCGCGATCTGTCGGTGACAGGCTTTGACGACTCGCTGCTGGCGTCGCTGTCGGCGCCTGCGCTGACGTCGGTGCGAGTCGACTATGCGGAATTCGGAGCGGCCGCGGCAGCAGCGCTGCTGGCCGCGATCGGCGGCACGGAGCCGCCGGAATACAAGCCAAGCGCACCGGTGCTCGAGGTGCGCGCATCGACGCTTGCGATCGGGGGCGAAAGCTGAATCCGTAGCGAACAGATGACTTATCTGTCAGAGGCATGTTCGTCATGTAGTTGGGGTAGCTACCGAGATGCCATAAGCCGGGGGGAAGCAAAGGAGGAGGATCGCGTGAAAACGAAGGTCGCAGTTGTGGGGGCGATTCTCGGATGTATCGCTGTTGGGGCGGCTGGGTGCGGCAGCAGCAGCAGCAGTAGCAGCGGCGGCGGCAATGCCGGCGCCAGCGCCTCCGCTCCAGTCACGAGCGGAGGGACCGTGACGCCGGCCCAGGCCGCCAGCCCCTCGGGGAACGTGACCTGGTGCATCGGTAAGGACACGACCGGCGCGTTCAGCCAGGTCGTGAGCCTCTACAACCAGTCGCACCCGAAGGTGCACGTCAAGCTGCTCGAGCTCCCGACCTCGTCGGACCAGCAGCGCACGCAGCTTGTGCAGCGTGAGCAGGCGAAGTCATCCGAGTGCGACGTGCTCGGCATGGACGTGATCTGGACGGCGGAGTTCGCCGCTCAGGGCTGGCTCAAGGATGTGTCGCCCGCGATTCAGGCCCGTCAGAACGAGTTCATCCCGTCGACGCTCGACACCGCGAAGATCAACAACAAGTACTGGGCAGTGCCGTTCAACACCAACGCCGGCCTGCTCTACTACAACACCAACAAGGTCCACCAGGCGCCCACCACTTGGCAGCAGGTCTTCCAGATGGCGCGCACCGACGGCGGCTTTGGCTTCCAAGGCCAGTCGTATGAGGGCCTGACAGTCGACTTCCTCGAGATGCTCTACAGCGACGGCGGCACCGTGCTGTCGTCCGACGGCAAGACCGCGACGATTGACTCGCCGCAGGCGCAGCAGGTGCTGTCGTTCCTGCAGCAGGGCTTCAAGGACAAGGCGGCGCCGCAGGCCAACCTCACCTACATGGAGGAGGAGTCGCGCAACGCGTTCCAGGACGGCAGGGTCTCGATCCTGCGCAACTGGCCGTACGTGTACTCGCTGGCCAAGCAGGCGCACGTGCCGTTCAAGGTCGAGCCGCTGCCGACGTGGGCCGGCGGTAAGGCCGCGAGCGTTCTCGGCGGCTACAACCTCGGGATCTCGACGTACTCCAAGAATCCTGGAGCCGCGTTGAGCTTCATCGACTTCGCCACCGCCCCGGCGGCGCAAAAGAAGTTCTTCATCAAGTCGTCGCTGCCGGCGGTACTGACATCGACCTACAACGACCCGGGCGTCGTCAAGGCGCAACCGTTCGCCCCGCAGCTGCTCAAGGCGGTTCAGAACGGGGTGCCGCGCCCGATTTCGCCGGTGTATCCGCAGATCAGCGAGGCGATCTACAAGAACGTCTACTCAGCGCTGTCCAGCGGTACGTCGCCGAAGACGGCGCTGTCGAACGCGCAGAACCAGATCAACTCGGCTCTGAAGACGTTCTAGAGGACTCGCCATGGCGACTGTTCAAGCGACACTCGCCAGGCCTCGCGGACGCCGCCGCTCGGGACTCTCCGAGCGGCGGCTAGCCGCGGCGATGATCTCGCCGTCGCTGATCGTGATCCTGATCGTGGCGGCGTACCCAATCGGCTATGCGGTCTGGCTCTCCCTGCACCAGTACAGCGTGATCCACCCGGGTCTCTCGCGCTGGGTCGGGGTCGACAACTACAAGGACGCGCTCTCGTCGAGCACTTTCTGGAGCGCGGTCAAGACGACGTTCATCTTCACGGTGATCTCGGTATCGCTGGAGCTCGTGATCGGCATGGGCATGGCGATGCTGATGCACATGGCGTTCCGAGGCCGGTCGGTGCTCCGTGCCGTGGTGCTCGTACCGTGGGCGATCCTGACGGTCGGGACGGCGATCATGTGGCGTTCGATCGTCGCGCCGGACGTCGGGTTCCTCAACCAGGTGCTCAAGGCTCTGCACCTGCCGGGAGCCAACACGGTGTGGCTCGCCAAGGACGGCTACGCCTTGGCCGTGATGATCTTCGCCGACGTGTGGAAGACGGCGCCGTTCATGGCGCTGCTGCTGCTCGCCGGGCTTCAGGTGATCCCCGACGACCTTCAGGACGCCGCCAAGGTCGACGGCGCGACCGCCTGGCAGCGATTCGTCCACATCACGCTGCCGCTGCTGCGCCCGGCGATCCTGGTCGCGCTGATTTTCCGCACGCTCGACGCCTTGCGGATCTTCGACTTGCCGTTCGTGCTGACACAGGGCTCGAACGGGACCACGACGCTGTCGCTGTACGCCTATCAGCAGCTCACCCAGAACCAGCTGATCGGCCCGGGCTCAGCGCTCGCGGTGCTCACGTTCATCATCGTGATGGGAGTCTCGATGCTCTACATCAGGTTCGCGGGTCAGAACCTGCGAGAGATGGCGGCTGAGTCATGAGCTCGCAAGCCGTGGCACGCGGGCGCGTGCGCATCAGGACCAAATCCAGGGCCCGGACTGGTCAACGACGGTCACGCCGTAGCCAGATCCTGCTGTGGATCGGCGTGGTCGCGACGATCGTCTTCTGCCTGTTTCCGTTCTACTGGATCATCAACACGTCGCTGAAGACCGGCGCGGAGCTGTCACAGGGCCGGCTGTTCCCCGCGCATCCTTCGTTGGACAACTACAGCTCGATCTTCCACAACGGCGACTTCACGACGGCGCTGAAGACGAGTCTGATCGATGCCGGCGCGGCGACCTTGATCTCACTGGTGGTCGGCTCGTTCGCCGGGTACGCGCTCGCCCGGCTGCGGTTCCCTCGGAAGTTCCTGCTGCTCGCGATCATCCTGTCGATCTCGACGTTCCCACCGATCGCGATCGCGGCGCCGCTGTTCAAGCTGTGGACCGACATCGGCCTCTACAACACATATCTCGGACTGATCCTGCCGTTCCTGACGTTCGTGTTGCCGTTGACGATCTACATCCTGACGTCGTTCTTCAGAGAGATCCCCAAAGAGCTCGAGGAGGCGGCGCTGGTCGACGGCGCGACCCACTTCCAGGCGTTCCGCAAGGTTGTGCTGCCGCTGGCGGCGCCAGGGCTGGTGACCGCAGGGCTGCTCGCGTTCATCTTCGCTTGGAACGAGTTCCTGCTGTCGATCACGCTGACGAGCCAGTCCTCGCGTCGTCCGGTGTCGGCAGCGATCGCGTTCTTCACCGGGAGCTCGCAATTCCAGATCCCGATCGGGACGATCAGCGCCGCCACCGTGGTGATCACGGTGCCGCTGATCGTGCTCGTCGTGATCTTTCAGAAGCGGATCGTCGCGGGACTCACCGCGGGAGCGCTCAAGGGCTGACGGACAGCGGCCGCCCGTCCCAGCTGCGCTGGAGCGCGAACTGCGCGCCGATCGTCCACGCCTGCACGCGGTTGGCGATCGGTATCCGCCGCGGGCCGTCGTCGGCGACCGCGTAGAGCTCGGGAGCGTCGCCTAGCGCATCGAGCGCCGCAAGCACGCCGAGGCGGACCTGCTCCGCCTCGGCCTCGCGGCCGGCAGCGCGCAGGCCACCCCACCCGAGCCACGAGTCAAACGGCCACGCGGCGCCGCGGTGGTATGCCTCGGCTGAGAACTGGGGGTGCTCGGCCGAGAGCGTGCGCAGCCCGAAGTCGGTCAGTACGTCGGGTTCACATAGCCGCTGCGCGTACGCCGAGCGCTCGGGCTCCGGCACCGCGTCGGCCCACAGCAGCCAGCCGAGCTGCGATCCGGGGCCGGCGATCCGGCGGTCGCCGTTGTCGACCGCCATCGTTTCGGGCGTGAACGCCCCGGCGATCATCTCGACGGTCTGCTCGGCGAGCGACAGCCAGCCCGAATCGCCCGACAGCACGGCGACCGCGCGCAGCGCGGCTACCGCCGCCGCCTGTGTGTCGGCGTCAGCCAGCGGTGGCTCGGGCATCGTGCCGTCGGCGTCGAGGATCCCGCCGCCGTAGGCGGCATTGGGGTCGGTCGTGTCGCGCCAGCCCTGCTGGACGAGTCCGCCCGACGCATTGCGCGGACCGTGGCGCACGAGTCCGCCGCCACGCTCGAGCGCCCGTTCGAGCCACCCGGCCGCTGCGTGCCACGCGTCCGAAAGCTCATCGGCCAGTGCTTGATCGCGCATCGAGGCGAGCACCAACAAAAACCAGGCCGTGCCGTCTGCCGAGCCGTAGTAGCGAAGCTCACCGTTGCGCACTGGCCAGCCCATGTCCTCAAATCGCTTCTCGGCGTGCGGGCGGTACTCGTGGACGATCTTGCCCGGCTCCTCGTCGGTCTCTGGATCGTCGCGGGTACCCTGCAACGCCGCCAACGCCCGCAGCGTCGCACGGGCGACGTCGGGGCGCGCCGGGAGCACCTGCAGCGAGGTGATCAGCGAGTCGCGTCCGAACAGCGCGTGAAAGCGACCGGGGTCATCGCTGTCGATTGGCTGCGATGACGCGTAAGGCCAACCTTCGGCTGACAGGACGGCTTCCAGCGCCGTCACTGTGCAGCAGCCCGAGCAACCAGCGAAGCTTCGCCGGCGAGCGTCTGGCTCGTCGCGTGGGTGATCGTGACGTCGACCGTCTGGCCGGCTTCCCCGAGCCCCGCGAAGTTGACGACCTTGTTGTGGCGGGAGCGGCCGCGTATCCGGCTTGGATCGGTTCGCGACGGGCCCTCGACCAGCACCTCGAGCGTGCGCCCGATGAACCGCTGGGCGCGCTCGTGCGCGCGTCGCTGGATCACCTCGACGAGCCGCTCCATCCGCGCGACCTTAACGTCGTGCTCGATCTGGTCGGGCAACGTCGCGGCCTCGGTGCCGCGCCGCGGCGAGTACAGGAACGTGAACGCGCCGTCGTATCCGACCTGCTCGGCGAGTTCGAGCGTCTGCTCGAAGTCGGTCTCGGTCTCGCCCGGGAAGCCGACGATGATGTCGGTGGTCAGCGCACAGTCGGGGACGTGTTCGCGGATCAGCGCGACTCGGTCGAGGTAGCGCTCGCGTGTGTACGTGCGCCGCATCCGCTTGAGCACGGCGCTCGAACCCGACTGCAGCGGCAAGTGGATGTGCTCGCAGACCGATGCCAACTCGGCGTGTGCGTTGATCACGTCCGCGCGCATGTCCTTGGGGTGCGGGCTCGTGTAGCGGATCCGGTCGATCCCGTCGACGGCGTCGAGCTCTGCGAGCAGCTCAGCGAAGGACACCCGGATCGCGAGATCGCGCCCGTAGGAGTTGACGTTCTGACCGAGCAGCGTGATCTCCCGCACGCCGTCTGCGGCGAGCCGCTGGACCTCCTGCACGAGCTCCGCGGCGGGACGGCTGACCTCGCGCCCGCGGGTCGAGGGCACGATGCAGTACGAGCACACGCAGTTACAGCCGACGCTGATCTGCACCCACGCTTGGTACTCGCGCTCGCGTTTGGCGGGCAGGTGGCCGGTGAACCCTTCGAACTCGAAGAATCCCTGCGCACTCAGCGAGTCGCTTGTGAGGAACTCGGCGAGCTTGTGGACCTGGCCGGGGCCGAACGCCACGTCGACGAACGGAAAGCGGGCGAAAACCTCTTCCTTGACCGACTGCGCCCAGCATCCGCCGACGCCGACGACACGCTGCGGGTTCTCGCGCTTGAGCCGCTTGGCCTCGCCGAGGTGGGCGACGAACCGGTTGTCGGCGTTCTCGCGGATCGAGCACGTGTTGAACAGGATCAGGTCGGCCTGATCGCGAGTGTCAACCTCGCGATAGCCGATTGACTCGAGCATGCCCTTCATCCGCTCGGAGTCGTGCGCGTTCATCTGACAGCCGAAGGTGGTCAGGTGGTAGCTCTTCATCGCAGGCGCGTAGGTTAGCGGCGCCGCGGATCCGGCCGATACGTAGAAAGGCCCACCGGTGAGGGGCGCAGCAGCCTCACCGATGGGCCTGGGATGACCTCTCGTCAGCTAATCAGCTACGAGCAAGCGGTCGCCCACGTGCAGGCGTCAAAGCCGTCGTGGGTCGCGTTCGGCGCGGACACCGCACCGATCACGTTGCTGTTGGAGTCGATCAGGTCCAGCGCCTCCGAGGACTGCAAGTTGGCGTTGGCACCGTTGACAGTCGCCTTGCTGAACGCCGGGTTGCTCAGGTTCGGCAGCGACGCGAAGCCCGCGTTGGTCCCGATCTCCAGCGGCGTCTCCTCGATCCACTCGGCCGACAGGTGTGTCGAGGTATACGGCACCGTCTGCGTGAACGTCTCGTTGCGCGTCACGTCCTGCAGCGTGATCGTCCACAGGTTTGAGTCGTTGACGACCTCGGCCAGCGAAGCGTGCATGTGGTCGCCGGGCTTGACGGTCATGTTCGAGATCGTGAGCGACGGAACCGGCACCAGCTCCCACCACGCCGAGTAAGACGCCGCGCCGGTGCTGTCGACGTCCTGCTCGGTGCCGGTCTGGATCAGCGTCGAGTCGGTGACGGTGCAGCCGGAGTCGGCGCAACCGCCGCCGATTCCGATCCAGTTGGAGGAGGCCTCAGCCTGTCCAGCTGTGTGCTGGGTGACGGTCGGAACCGTCCAGTCACCCGTAATCGAGTTGAACAGCGTGTCGTTCTTCTCGAGCGCGCCCTGGTTGTATCCGAACCAGTTGCTGCTCGTGTTCGTGTTCTCGTGCAGCGGCGCGAGCTTGAGCAGCTGCCCGTGCGCGGTGAGCTTTGCGGACGCTCCAGCTGCGGTGACCGCAAATGCCGCGAGCGTGATCAGCAGCGGTGCCGCGGTACGCACAACCGCGCGGACGCCAGCCTGCCAGTGGCGTTGACCCATCTAGAACCCTTTCTTCGGCGACTGCGAGTCAAAGCCGCCGGCCTCCCGTTCATGTCCGACTCGCAGCGCCCTACTACCCAGTTAAGGCGCAAATTGAACGCGTCAGTCAGCTATCGCGCGTACTCGACCGCCCGGGACTCGCGGATCACGGTCACCTTGATCTGGCCGGGGTATTCGAGCTCTTTCTCGATCTCACGGGCGATCGCGTAGGACAACAGCGTCGCCGCGTCGTCGTCGATTGCGCCAGGGGCGACCATCACCCGGATCTCGCGGCCGGCCTGCATCGCGTACACCTTGTCGACGCCCTGGTGACGGGTCGCGATCTGCTCGAGATCGCGCAGCCGCTTGACGTACTGCTCGAGCGACTCGCCCCGGGCGCCGGGGCGCGCGCCCGACAGCGCGTCAGCGGCCTGGACGATCACGGCTTCGATCGTCTGTGGCTCGACCTCGTTGTGGTGGGCCTCCATCGCGTGGGCGACACTCTCGGTCTCGCCATGCTTGCGCGCCAGTTCGCCGCCCACAAGCGCGTGCGGGCCCTCAATCTCGTGCGTGACCGACTTTCCGATGTCGTGCAGTAGCGCTGCCCGGCGGGCGGTCTTCGGGCTGGCACCAAGCTCCTCGGCCATCATCGCCGCAAGCTGGGCGACCTCGACCGAGTGCGCGAGGACATTCTGGCCGTAGCTGGTGCGGAACTTCAGGCGCCCGAGCAGCTTGATCAGCTCGGGATCGAGACCCTGCACGCCGGCGTCGAACACGCTCTGCTCGCCGAGCTCGACGATGCGGCTCTCGAGCTCGGACTTGGCCTGGTAGTACATCTCTTCGATCCGCGCCGGGTGGATCCGCCCGTCCGCCAGCAGCTTCTCGAGCGTCTGGCGTGCGATCTCGCGCCGGACACCGTCAAATCCCGAGAGCACGACGGCGCCTGGGGTGTCGTCGATGATGAAGTCGACGCCCGTGAGGTTCTCGAGCGCGCGAATGTTCCGACCCTCGCGGCCGATGATTCGCCCCTTCATGTCATCGCTCGATAGGTGCACGACCGACACCGTCGTCTCCGCCGCGTGACCCGCCGCGAGCCGCTGCATGCACACCGAGAGGATGTTGCGCACGCGTCGCTCAGCGTCACGCTTGGTCTCTTCCTCGATCTGGCGGATCAGCCGCGCGGCATCGTGCCGGGCCTGGTCCTCGAGCTCCTTGAGCAGCAGCTGCTTGGCACGGGACGCCGACATTCCCGAGACACGCTCGAGCTCACGCCCGAGCTCCAGACGCGCTGCGGCCGCCGCGTCGCGCTCCTTGTCGAGCTCGGACTCGCGGCGGGCGAGCTCCGCCTCGCGGCGGGCTAGCTCGGCTTCGCGCTGTGCCAGCGCCGCGGTCCGCTCGGGCAGCACTGCGTCGAGCGCGTTCGAGCCGACGCTGCCCGCCGGTGCACCGGCAACCGCGAGATTGGCCCCGTGGGCGCGGCCGTAGAGCACGGCAGCGACCACGATTCCCACCGCGATCAGCGCTGCGGCACCGATGATTTCCATGGTCGTTCCTCTCCTGGCGGTTCGGGCAGTGAGCCCGAACCTGCTTCACGTCTTCATTTGGGAGCGACCGAGCGGCCGTGCGAGACGCACGAAACGGATGCCGAACATGGCGCGACTTGCGCGCTTTTCAGGCGGCGGCCAGCTGGCGGGGTCTATGTCGGGATGGGTGGTGCTGTGGCCCGGGTGAGATTGCCGTCAACGCTGAAGTCCAGAATCCAATATCTGCAAGATTTGCTGGTGTTTTAGTGGCCCGCAGGCCATTCGTTCGCTACCAGCATCGTAGTACTGGCGAGCATGCCGCGCAAACGCCCTGCGACCTTGCAAACGTGTGTTCGGCCCGCAACTGCGGGCGCGGCCTGGACTCCCTACTGCTTGTGGGCCGTGTAGCGAGTGGCGCCGGCGCAGTTGTGGTGCTCGGACTTGATGAAGCGGACCTCGGCCAGCTTGCCCTTGATCTGCTTCTTGAACACGGTCCCGGTGATCTCGACCTGAGCCTTGGTGGTGGTCGAGACGAACTTGGCGTCGAACTTGTGGAACTTGTTGATCTTGATGCTCGGGAAGTTGAAGTCGTGAATCATGTAGACGTGCCCGCTCGGGCACGTGTCCTTCACGTGGAACTGCAGCTTCGTTACGTGGCCGCCACCGACCCGCATCGAGATCGACTGCTTCTGGTTTGTGTTACCGCTGAACGAGCCGCTCACCGCGGCGTACGCCGCCGACGCGGAGATGAGAAGGAGAGCAACGATTAGCCCCCCGGCCAGGGCGCGTGCGCTGCGCTTGCGAATCATGGAGCCTCCTTACCACTTTTTTTAGAGTGCGGAAGCTAGCGCACCTGCGGCTCAAGCGCACGTTCTCGCGTGTGCCGTGAGAGCGTCGAGCGCAAGCTCTGAGTCGTAGCCCTTGCGCAGCAGCACCGCGAGCGCGCGATCGCGTTCCCGGCGCTCGCGTGGCGGCGACGGAAAGCGCCGGCGCAGTAGCTCGAGCGCCCGTTCGAGCTCGGTCTCGGTGTCGCCACCGGCGGCGACCGCCTCGTCGATCAGCTCGCGGTCGATCCCGCGCTCGGCGAGCGCCCGCCTGATCCGGTCGCTCCCCCACTCCTCCAGCAGCCGCTTGTCCTGGGCGAACACGCTCGCGTAGCGTGCATCGTTCAGATAGCCCTGGTCGCGCAGCGTCTCGATCGCGCCATCGGCCTCTGTGGCCTCGACGCCCTTGGCCTCGAGGTGCTGGCGCATCTCGGACTCGGTCCGGTCGCGGTGATTCAGGTAGCGGTAGGCGAGCTCGAGCGGATCCTTCCCGTTCGCCACGCGATCCGTCACGCGGCGGCGGTCGCTTCGACGGTCTCCTCGACGGCCTGCAGGCCCGGCTCCTCGTGCTCGATCGGCTTGACGCTACTTCCGATCCCGAGCGCCTCGTAGACCTTGGCCTCGATCTCCTTCGCCACCTCGGGGTGCTCGTCTAGGAACGCCTTCGCGTTACCGCGTCCCTGTCCCAGCCGCTCGTCGCCGTAGGAGAAGAACGAACCGGACTTGGTCACGATGTTGTGCTCGATCCCGAAGTCGATCAGGCAGCCGGAGGTCGAGATCCCCTTGCCGAACTCGATGTCGAACTCGGCCTGCTTGAACGGCGCCGCGACCTTGTTCTTGACCACCTTCACGCGCACACGGTTGCCGACCGCCTCGGTGCCATCCTTGAGCGTCTCGATCCGGCGGATGTCGAGCCGCTGCGAGGAATAGAACTTCAGCGCCCGCCCACCGGGCTGGGTCTCGGGCGACCCGAACATCACCCCGACCTTCTCGCGGATCTGGTTGGTGAACACGCACAGCGTCTGTGTGCGGTTCAGGTTCCCGGCGAGCTTGCGCATCGCCTGGGACATCATCCGCGCCTGGACGCCGACCGTCTGATCGCCCATCTGGCCCTCGAGCTCGGCCCGCGGCGTCAGCGCCGCAACCGAGTCCACGGCGACCAGGTCGACCGCCCCCGACCGGATCAGCATGTCGACGATCTCGAGCGCCTGCTCACCGTAGTCGGGCTGGGACACGAGCAGTTCGTCGATGTCGACGCCGATCCGGCGGGCGTACAGCGGGTCCATCGCGTGCTCGGCGTCTACGAACGCGCACACGCCGCCGAGCTTCTGGGTCTCGGCGATCAAGTGGTAGACGAGCGTCGTCTTACCGGAGGACTCCGGGCCGAAGATCTCGATGATCCTCCCGCGCGGGACGCCGCCGATCCCGAGCGCGATGTCGAGCGACAGCGCGCCGGTCGGGATCGCGTCGACGGCGACGCGAGCGCCCGGATCGCCCATCCGCATGACGGTGCCCTTGCCGAACTGGCGCTCGATCTGAGTCAGAGCACCCTGGAGAGCAGCTTGCCGCTTGGCGTCTGACTTCGCGTCAGGCGTAGCGGCGCCCGGCTTCGCGCTGATCTTCTGCTGCTCGCTCATCTTAGGTTCGGCTCCTTGTTTCTCATGCGCATTGAACCCGCCACGGTAGGACGGGCGGCGGACGGAACGGCACGGTAAGCCCAGCGCCTGAACCAACTCAAGACACGTCTGTCACAAACCGCGGACGACTCTGTCGCAATCGTGCGTCAGGTGGTGCCCGGTGCGACGACGCGCTGGGGATCGTCGACGGGTGATCCAACGGCCCGCGACGCCCGTACAGACGGTCAAAGAACCTCGGCCGGCCAAGGTCTGTCGGCGGCCACGAAACCTGATCCAATGCGCCCTGACCTGTCCGTATTTCGAAATAGCCGCCGCACCAAGCAAGCCGACATTCGCGTGCTCGCCGACGAGGAGCTGATGCACCTCGTCCGCGCCGGCGAGGCACGCGCGTTCGAGGTCATCTTCGACCGCCATGGAGACGCCGCGTTTTCGCTGGCTTACCGGATGTGTGGCCGCAGGGCGATGGCCGAGGACATCGTCCAGGAGGCGTTCGTGTCGCTGTGGCGCAGCGGCGCGCGCTATGACGCGACCCGCGGCAGCGTCCGCACATGGGTGCTCAGCGTCGTGCGCAACCGTGCGATCGATGCGTTCCGCCGCGAGGACGCCAAGAGCGGCCGCGATGTCCGCGAAGAGGGCCTCGCCGAGCGGATGCCCGCGGCCGAGCTGACCGACGCCGAGGTCGAGCGCCGCGACGAAGCCCGTCAGATCCGCAAAGCGCTGGTCGAGCTGCCGCCAGACCAGCGTCAGGTGATCGAGCTCGCCTACTTCGGCGGCTTCAGCCACAGCCAGATCGCGGACATGCTCGCGTTGCCGAGCGGTACCGTGAAAGGGCGGATGCGCCTCGGCCTGACGAAGATGCGCCTGGCCCTCGGAGACACCCCCGAGGTGGTGATCTGATCGTGGAGGACTCCAAGCCCGGCAAGCACGACTGCGGCGCCGACGCGGCGGCGTACGTGCTCGGCGCGCTCGAGCCCAACGAGGCCGAGGCCTTCAGCCGGCACCTCGACACGTGCATCGTCTGCCGCGACGAGGTCACAGCGTTTCAGCAGGTGGCCGACACGCTGGCGATGACGCCGGCCCAGCACCGGGCTCCGCACGGGCTCAAGCGCCGCGTGATGCGGGAGGTGCGCGACAGCGAGCCCGAGGCCAAAGGGGTCACCGCCCGCCGTCCCGGCTGGCTCGGCTCCGGAGTGTGGCTGCCGCGCCCGGCGCTGGCGACGATGGCAGCGCTCGCGATCGCGGTCGTCGTGGTTGGCGTGATCGCGCTCAGCTCGGGCGGCTCGAGCGCCAGCCGCGTGATCTCCGCGTCGGTCACAGGCTCCCCCGGCACCGCCCAGCTGAGCGTGTCCGGCGGTCGTGCGCAGCTGATCGTGCGCCACTTCCCGCAACCGTCGGCGGGGCACATCTACGAGGTGTGGAAGCTCAAGCGCGGGGCGCGCACGCCGACGCCCACCAGCGCACTGTTCAGCGTCAACTCAAGCGGCGCCGGCGACGTCGGCGTCCCGGGCGACCTCGACGGCGTCAGCCAGGTGCTCGTCACCCAGGAGCCCGCCGGAGGCAGCACCGTGCCGACGCGTGCGCCGGTGATCGTCGCCTCGCTCGCGTAGCCGCGAGCGGGCGAGAAATTCAGCCACGCGGTGATCCGAATCGAGCCGCGGCCCGTAGGACGGGCAGCGACCTTCGACGATCGGAGCACAGATGGGACTGGACAACCCGATTCACCTCGCTTTCCTGCTGGTGATCCTGCTGATGGTGTTCGGCGCCAAGCGGCTGCCCGAGATGGGCCGCTCGCTCGGTGCCGGTCTACGCGGCTTCAAGGACTCGATCAGCGCTGAGACGCCGCTCGCGCGAGTCGAGGAGCACAGCTCGACCCCGTCCGAGACCTCGACTGCCGCGTGATCAAACGGGCGCCGCATCCTGGGGCCGTGGCCCGGGAGCGGTGACCGGGGCCGGCGGGGCTCCCTGGACACTCGGGAGCCCCGCCGCGGGACCCCGTCATACCGGGGTGGGACGTAAAACGACGAATATTTCGGCGTTTTACGTCCAGCCTCCGGTGGGAGCGAACACGTCGCCCCTAAGCCAGCTGCACCGACGCGAGCCCCTCGTACCGCGACCCCGCCGGCGACAGCCGCGAGCGGAACAGGGTGACGGTCGACCCGGTGAACTCGAGCTCGCCGTCCTGATCAACCTCGCCAACCTCGCTCCCGCGCCGCGGCAGCCGCGCCCCCCTCCCCACCCGCGCGACCGTCACGTGCGGCAGAAACGGCCGCTGCTCGGGCTCATACCAGCCGCCGGCGACGAGAACATCCGACAGCGCCGACTGAACCGCAGCCAGCCGCCCGCCCACGTCCTCGAGCTCGACCGCAAGCACCCGCGGCCGCCGGGACGGCAGCCAGATCCCCCGACCCACACGCAGCCGCACGACCGGCGCCCCGTCGACCACCGCGCACGCCTGCGCGACCGCGTCCAGCTGCTCGACCGCAACCCACCCGAGGAAGCAGAGCGTCACATGCAGGCTCTCGTCGGCGACCGGGCGCACTCCCGACAGGTCACGCAGCGCCTGATCGCGCCAGCTCGCGAGCGCGCTGCGCACGCCGACCGGCAGCTCGAGCGCGACGAACAGGCGCGCGCGCTCGTCGTTCACGGGCGTTCGGCGGTGCCCGTGCTCGCTCCGGGCAGCACGACCTCCCCTTCACCCTTGAGCAATCTCCGCAGCAGGTGCATCGCGACCGTCGTGGAGCGATCGCGGACATCAGCGCGGTCGCCGGGGAGCCGCGTGCTGCGCGTGATCCGCCGCCCGTCGCGCGAGCTGACCGAGAAACACACGAGCCCGACGGGTTTCTCGTCGGTGCCGCCGTCGGGTCCGGCGATACCTGTGATCCCGATCCCGAGCTCGGCGCCGAATCGGGCCGCGGACCCATCGGCGAGCGCCTCGGCGACCTCTGTCGAGACCGCGCCGAACCGATCGATCAACTCGGCGTCGACGCCGGCGTGCTCGATCTTGGCCTCGTTGGAGTAGGCCACGACGCCCCCGAGGAAGTAGGCCGACGAGCCGCCGCGATCGGTCAGCCGCGCCGACATCAGGCCGCCCGTGCACGACTCCGCCACCGCGATCGTGCGCCCCGCAAGCAGCGCGATCACCTGGTCGTCGACCGTCGAGCCATCCTCGGAGAACAGCGTGTCGGCGTGGCGCTGGCGGATGAACCCGACGAGCGCCTCATAGGCCGGCTCGGAGGGCGGCTCGTAGCGCGTGGACACCTCAATCTCGCCGCGGCGCAGGCACGTGGTGATCTCGAGCGGATCGAGCTCGAGCCCCGCCTCCTGTGCCGCGCGCAGCGTGCTCGCGATCTCAGACTCGGGGATCCCGAACAGCCGCAGGACCCCGTTGACGTACGTGGTCGCGCCGGCGATCGCGTCCCGGAACGCGGGCGTCGCAATCGCCGTGTGCCACATCGGGTGAAGCTCACGTGGCGGTCCCGGAAGCACGACGACCGTCGGGCCGCCGCCAGCCTGCAGCGGAGGCACGACGAGCCCGGGCGCGGTGCCGACGGGGTCGAGCACGGTCGCGCCCTGCGGGACCACCGCCTGCTTGCGGTTTGACTCGCGGATCGCCTCGGCATCGAGGCCTGGCCAGCGCCGCATCAGCGGACGCAGGATCTCGGCGATCTTGGCCTCCAGCTCGTCGTCGAGCACCATCTCGCGTCCGCAGAAGCGGCCGACGATCTCAGCGGTCAGGTCGTCGGCGGTCGGACCGAGGCCACCGCTGGTGACGATCACCGCCATGCCCTGGCTGCGCATGTACTCGAGGGCTGCGAGCAGATCGTCGGGGCGGTCGCCGACGATCTGAATCATCGCGGCATCGACGCCGAGCTCGCGCAGGCGCTCCGACAGCCACGGGCCGTTGCGGTCAGAGATGATCCCGGTCAGCACCTCGGTGCCGGTGACCAGGATCGCGGCCCTGACGGGCTGGCGTGACCCGGGCTCGCTCACGTGCAGGTTGGCTGTTGTGAGGAGGGCAGCGCCGTCATCGCAGACGGCGTGATCGAGTAGCCGATCGGGCTGCCCCGCGCCACCTGGACGGTCTTGCCGTTGACCTTCATGTCCACGGAGGAGTTGCCAAGCGTGATCAGCAACTTCGTCGCCTTCTCGGTCGGGATCGTTTGGCCGGCGGCGAACACCTGTCCTGCGATCAGCTTCGTGCCGGCGCCGTTGACGACACAGACGTAGACAGTGGCTGTCGGCACGAGCTTGAGCGTGACGGTCTTGGGCTTGGCGGGCACAACCTTGTGCGGCTGGCTCTTGTGACTCTTGCGATGGGTGGTGCTCTGAGTGGTGGTCGTCGTCTGGCCGCCGGTCGCGGCCGACGGCGGCGGCGACTTGCCCCCCTTGTGGGAGCCGACGAAGTACAGCGCGACGACGATCCCGACGAGCACGACGCCGACTAGCACCCAGGGCGGGATCAGCGGGCCGCGTGCGGCGCGTTCGCGCTCGCGGCTGATCGAGGTGATCGGCCGCAGCTCGTTGTCGGACGGGCGCTCGTATTGGCGCTTGTACTCGTCGACGAGCATCCGGCTGTCGAGCCCGAGAAAGTCGCCGTAGGTCCGCAGAAAGCTCTTGACGTAAACCGGTCCCGGGAGTAGATCCCACTCCTCGTTCTCGATCGCGCGCAGGTACTTGGCGCGGATCTTGGTGCGCGCCTCGACCTCGGTCATGTCGATCCGGGCGCGAATCCGGGCTTCCCGCAGGGTCGTGCCGATATCGGCCATCAGCTGCGAAGGCTAGCGACGATCGGCGGCCACACCGGGGGTTACGGCTCGTCGGGAATGTCGGGAACCCGGGCCCGCTGCTGGGCACCCACGGGGCTGTCGGCCTCGGCCAGATGCGACAGGATCCGCGGCACGTCGGCCTCGGTGATCAGCACCTGGCGCGGCTTGGATCCCTCGTATCCGGAGATGATCCCGCGGCGCTCGAGCATGTCGATCAGGCGCCCGGCGCGGGTGTAGCCCAGCCGCAACCGGCGCTGAAGCATCGAGGTCGAGGCGGTGCCCATCTGCGCGACGAGCGAGATCGCCTGTTCGAGCAGCGGGTCCTCGTCGGGGGGCAGCGAATCCTCGTCGTCGCCGCTGGCCTGCTCGGACGCGACCTCCTCGAGCAGCTCCTCGTGGAACTCGGGCTCGCCTTGGCGCCGCCACGCCTCGGTCAGCTCGGCGACCTGATCCTCGTCGATGTACGCGCCCTGGATTCGCTGCACCTTGTTGGTGCCGACCGGCGAGAACAGCATGTCGCCCATGCCCAACAGCGACTCGGCGCCGTTCTGGTCGAGGATCACGCGCGAGTCCGTCTGGCTGGAGACCGCAAACGCGATCCGCGAGGGCACGTTGGCCTTGATCATCCCGGTGATTACGTCGACCCGTGGCGACTGCGTCGCGAGCACCAGGTGGATCCCGACTGCGCGGGCTTTCTGAGCCAGTCGGATGATCGAGTCCTCGACGTCGGCCGGCGCGACCATCATCAGGTCGGCGAGCTCGTCGATCACGCACAGGATGTAAGGCAGCGGCGGCTCGCCGCGCTTTTCGCGGGCGCGGTTGAGCTCGGGCAGCGATCGAGTCCGCGCCAGCGACATCGTCCCGTAGCGCTGCTCCATCTCCTTGACCAGGTTCTGGAGCGCGTTGGCAGCCATCCGCGGGCTCGTGATCACCGGCGTCAGCAGGTGCGGGATCGACTCGTAGTGGTTGAGCTCGACCTGCTTAGGGTCGACCAGCACGACTCTGACGTCGTGCGGCGTGGCCCGCAGCAGGATGCTGCACAGCATCGCGTTGACGCACGCCGACTTCCCCGCGCCGGTGGTCCCGGCCACCAGCAGATGGGGCATCTTCGCCAGATCGGCGCCGATCGCCCGGCCGGCGATGTCCTTGCCCAGCCAGACAGTCAGGGGCGACCAGTCAGCGGGCGGCTCCTGGAAGACGTCACCGAGATGCACGATCCGTCGGCGGGCGTTGGGGACCTCGACGCCGACAGCCTGTTTTCCCGGAATCGGCGCGAGGATCCGGATCTCGGTCGCCGCCAACGCGTAGGCCAGGTCGTCCTTGAGCTGGGCGACCTTGCCGACCTTCGTTCCTGGCGCGAGGCGTAGCTCATAGCGGGTGATGTGCGGGCCGGTCACGCGGCCGACCAGCTTGGCCTCGATCCCGAAGTGCCCAAGCGTTTCGAGCAGGTTCTTTGCGACTTGCTCCTGGCCGGCGGTGTCGGGCTTGGCCGCCTCGCCGGTCGAGCGGACCAAGAACCTGCCCGATGGCACCCGCCACTCGAACTCGGGGTCCTCGGTGATCTCCGACCGGTAGCGCCCCATCGGCGTCAGGTCCTCGGGGTTGATCTTGCGTCCGGGACCCTCGCCGGGCTCGGGCTGCTCGTCGTCGGAAGACGGCGGCGCCTCGGCGATCACGGCCTCCGCCTCCTGTTCCTCGGGCCCGGCGTCCCGGATTGGCGGCGCCTCGACGTGGGTCGCACGGATCACGAGCTCCGAGGTGTCGGGATCGGGCGGGAACAGCGGTTCGGGCTCTGCATCGGGCATCGGCGGCTCGGGGACGCCGATTGATTCGCGCGGCTGCACCTTCGCCCGGGCCGCCGCAGTCGCCGGACGACGCGCGACCGTCTGCGCGAAGTCGCCGGTCGTGCGGCGAAATGCGCGGCTCGTGCCCGCCATGCCCTCCCCCGTCGCTCGGAGCACGCCGGCGATCGTCGCGCCTGAGACGAGGATCACCCCTGCGAGGAACAGGAACACCGCAAGGATGTCGGCGCCGACTGTCGAGAGCAGATGCGAGGCGACCCAGAACTCGACCTGGCCGACGATTCCACCGCGAGACTCGAATGCGGCCGGGTGCCAGAACTCCCCGGCTGGCGTCTGACCCGGCCCGATGCCGAGCGTCGCCGCCGCGAGTGCGAGCGTGATCGCGGCTGTCAGGCAGATCGCGCCGGTGCGCAGCGGTCGCCCCGGCGGCCGCAGCTCGCGCATCAGCACGAGCGCGCCGCCGACGACGAGCGCGGCCGGAACCGCGTAGCCGAGGCGGCCGAACACGAACCGCACACCGCGTACGGCGCCGTTGCCCAGCGCCCCGCCCGCCCAGTCCAAATAGGCGACGCCTGCAAGGAAGACCCCGATCGCGATCAGCGCTAATCCGATGATGTCGACGTGGTGCGGCTGGAGGTCGAACGCAGGCAGCGAGGGACGGCTCGCGAGCAGCGAGCGCTTGGCGCGCCGGGACGGCGACGGCTTGCGTTTGGTGGCGGCCATGTCCGAAGGGATCGCTTCGACGGCCGCGCCAGGTCTCCTGCCGCCGATCAACGCCTCCTAAAGATCACGGTGGTCGAGACGGCGCCCCCCTACCATTTGTGAAGGAGCTCACAAATGGTCGATTTCGAACGCTCACCCCGTGTACTGGTTGTCGAGGACGACGACGCGATCGCACAGGTCCTGCAGCGGTCGCTGCGGATGGAGGGATACGAGGTCCGCGTCGCCGACGACGGCATCGCGGCGCTCGACCAGGCCCACGCGTTCCTGCCAGATCTCGTGATCCTGGACCTTGGATTGCCGCGGCTGGACGGGATCGAGGTCGCTAAACAGCTGCGCGAGACAGACGACGTGCCGATCCTCGTGCTGACTGCGCGTGATGCGGTGGAGGCGCGCGTAGAGGGGCTCGATTCGGGCGCCGACGACTATCTCGTCAAGCCGTTCGAGCGTCAGGAGCTGCTAGCCCGCCTCCGGGCGCTGCTGCGCCGCCGTCCGCCCCGCGGCCAGGCGACGCTGACCGTCGGCGACCTGAAGCTCAACCCCGACACCCACGAGGTGACGCGGCTGGGGCGGCCGATCGACCTGACCCAGCGCGAGTTCGAGCTGCTCGAGTACCTGATGCGCAACGAGCGGATCGTGATCTCGCGCCAGCGGCTGCTCGACGAGGTCTGGGGCTATGACCCGTTCTCGATGACAAATACGATCGAGGTGTTCGTCTCGAACCTTCGGAGGAAGCTTGAAGCGGGTGGAGAGCCTCGGCTCTTACATACGATCCGCGGCGCGGGCTACGTTCTCCGCGTATAAGTCGCTGCCGATCCGGTGGCGGCTCGCCGGCGGATCTGCGGCGCTGACGTTCGTGATCCTCGCCTCGTTTGCGTCGATCGTCGGTGTGCTCACGGCCAGGCAGGTTCGCGGGCAGTTCAACGACGAGGTGCGCTCCGCCGCCGACCAGCTCCAGAGCGAGCTCAACGGCAAGCTTCGCTACATCGGCCCGAACCCGAACTGTAAGACCACCACCGTCCACCTAAGCGACTACGCGAGCGCCGAGCATGCCCAGATCCGGATCTTCGATCACGGCGAGCTGCTGTGCACGCAGACGCAGGTGCGGCTGAGAGGCGCAAAGGCGGCGTTCGACACCAATCTGTTCACCAGCCCACCCGACCCGGCCGTCGGCAGCTTCACCGAGAACGGCTACCGCATCGCGGTGCGCAACCTGGCGATCCAGCCGATCGACAACGAAGCGGAACTCCTCTACGCGCGGCCGCTATCGGACGTCGACCACACGCTGGCGCGGGTGCAGTTCTTCCTGCTGCTCGGCGTCCTCGGGGGCACGATCCTGGCACTGCTGGCCGGCCTGGCGACCGCCCAGCGCGCGACCCGGCCGATCGCCGAGCTGACCGACGCGGCGCGCGAGATCGCACGCACGCGCGATCCCAGCCGCCGGATCCCGCACCCGGAGGCAAGCGACGAGATCGCCGAGCTGGCGAGCACGCTGGAGGGGATGCTCGGCGCGCTCGATGCGGCCCGCGGTGAGACCGAGGCGATGCTCGACCGCCAGCGCGAGTTCGTCGCCGACGCCTCGCACGAGCTGCGCACGCCGCTGACAAGCGTGCTCGCGAACCTCGAGCTGCTGACCGAGGAACTCGATGGCGAACAGGCCGAGACGGCCGAGGCCGCGCTGCGCTCAACCAGGCGGATGCGCCGGCTGGTCGGCGACCTGCTGCTGCTCGCGCGCGCCGACGCCAAGCGCGTGCAGCCGCACTGGCCGACCGACCTGGCCGACGTGCTGACCGAGGCGGCGGCT